>NZ_VOQS01000001.1:1853746-2162704 GCF_007995085.1 Paraburkholderia azotifigens | reverse complement strand
AGGCGCATCCCGACGCGAAGTTCACGCTGTCGGGTTACACCGATGCAACGGGTTCCGCCGACAAGAACGCGAAGCTCGCAAAGGCGCGTGCCGAAGCCGTGCGCGATGCGCTCAAGGCAGCCGGCATCGCCGAAGACCATATTATTTTGAAGAAGCCGGAGACGATCACGGGCGGTGCGGACGCGAAGGAAGCACGACGTGTTGAGATCAGCCCAGCGGCCTGACGTGCCACAGTCAGAGAAAAGCAGGATTCGATTTAGGAGATTGTCATGTCTAGCATCGGACACGATGTAGCCGCAGGGCACGAGCACGTGCACGGCGACCACGCCCACGAGACGCCGCACGGCTGGCGCCGCTGGCTGTTCGCGACGAACCATAAAGACATCGGTACGTTGTATCTGCTGTTCTCGTTCATCATGTTCCTGTCCGGCGGCGTGATGGCGCTGGGCATCCGCGCCGAGCTGTTCGAACCGGGCCTGCAGATCATGCGCCCCGAGTTCTTCAACCAGCTGACCACCATGCACGGCCTGATCATGGTGTTCGGCGCGATCATGCCGGCCTTCGTCGGCTTCGCAAACTGGATGATTCCGCTGCAGATCGGCGCATCGGACATGGCCTTCGCGCGGATGAACAACTTCAGCTTCTGGCTGCTGCCCGTCGCCGCCGTGCTGCTGGTCGGCTCGTTCTTCACGCCGGGCGGGGCAACGGCCGCCGGCTGGACACTGTACGCGCCGCTTTCCACGCAGATGGGCCCGGGCATGGACTTCGCGATTTTCGCGGTGCACATCATGGGCGCGTCGTCGATCATGGGCGGCATCAACATCGTCGTGACGATCCTGAACATGCGCGCACCCGGCCTCACGCTGATGAAGATGCCGATGTTCGTGTGGACGTGGCTGATCACCGCGTACCTGCTGATCGCCGTGATGCCGGTGCTCGCGGGCGCGATCACGATGGTGCTGTTCGACCGCCACTTCGGTACGTCGTTCTTCAACGCGGCAGGCGGCGGCGACCCGGTGATGTATCAGCACATCTTCTGGTTCTTCGGCCACCCCGAGGTGTACATCATGATCTTGCCGGCGTTCGGGATCGTGTCGCAGGTGATCCCGGCGTTCGCGCGCAAGCCGCTGTTCGGCTATAGCTCGATGGTGTACGCAACGGCATCGATCGCGATCCTGTCGTTCATGGTCTGGGCGCACCACATGTTCGCGACGGGCATGCCCGTCACGGGTCAGCTGTTCTTCATGTACGCGACGATGCTGATCGCCGTGCCGACGGGCGTGAAGGTGTTCAACTGGGTCGCGACGATGTGGCGCGGTTCGCTCACCTTCGAAACCCCGATGCTGTTCGCCGTGGGCTTCCTGTTCGTGTTCACGTTCGGCGGTCTGACGGGCCTGATGCTCGCGATGGCGCCGCTCGACATCCAGTACCACGGCACCTACTTCGTGGTCGCGCACTTCCACTACGTGCTGGTGGCGGGTTCGCTGTTCGGACTCTTCTCAGGCTGGTACTACTGGTCGCCGAAATGGACGGGCTGGATGTACAACGAGACGCGCGGCAAGATCCACTTCTGGTCGTCGCTGATCTTCTTCAACCTCGCGTTCCTGCCGATGCACTTCGTCGGTCTTGCAGGGATGCCGCGTCGCTACGCCGACTATCCGGCGCAGTTCACCGACTGGAACCAGGTCATCACCATCGGCGCGTTCGGCTTCGGCCTTGCGCAGGTGTACTTCCTGTTCGCGGTCGCGTTGCCGGCTTACCGCGGCGGCGGCGAACTCGAACAGGCAGGCGACAAGCCGTGGGACGGCGCAACGGGTCTCGAGTGGACCGTGCCGAGCCCGGCTCCGTTCCACACGTTCGAAAATCCGCCGACGGTCGAGTAAGCCGTCAGCAGTCTTCGCAGCATCTGCTCCGGCGTCACGACGCCGGAGCAGGAAAGCTGAATAAAGGCAGCACCAAGAATGTCGAGCATGAGCCGGAATCCACAAAAAAGACGTACGTCTGAAGAAATTCGCGCAGGGAATCTGCGACTCGGTCTGATTCTGCTAGCCGTCGTCGCCGTCTTTTTTCTGGGTGCCGTTGTCAAGCAGGTCTGGTTTGCTCACTGACCTGGCGTGACGAGCCTGTATCGCCGTGCAGTGATCCGTTGAGGAAGTTCGATGTCGACGCAACCGCCCGCCGGGGCCGATCGTTCTTTTAACCGTCCGATGCTGTTGAAGCTGGTCGTCGTCGCGTTGCTGATGTTCGGCTTCGGGTTTGCGCTGGTGCCGATGTATCGCGCGATCTGCGAGGTCACGGGCATCAACAACCTCGTGCAGCGCGACGCCACGGCGCGCGAGGCGAAGAACACGCAGGTCGACATGAGCCGCACGATTTCGATCGAGTTCGACGCGAATGCGCGCGGGCCGCTCGGTTTCAAGCCGGAGCAGAACAGTATCGACGTGCATCCGGGCGAAGTGACGACGGTGATGTACGACGTGAGCAACCAGCAGGCGCGGACGATCCAGGCGCAAGCCATTCCGAGCTACGCGCCGAAGCAGGCAACCGAGTTCTTCAAGAAGATCGAGTGTTTTTGCTTTACGCAGCAGACGTTGAAAGCGAACGAGTCGAAGCGGATGCCCGTGGTGTTCGTCGTCGATCCGAAGCTGCCGAAAGACGTGAAGACGATCACGCTGTCGTACACGTTCTTCGAACTGAATGCGCCTGCGCCGACGTCGCGGGGCCCGGAAGGTCAGACGGCTGACGGCGCATCGAAAGCAGCGAACCCGGCCTGACGCGTAGATGACGCGTAATTGACGCTTGCCCAGAGAAGGCGAGGAACATGAACGATAGCGGTGGCGGCGGCAGGAAGAGCAGTTTCGGCCAGTCGATGAAAGCGGTGATGTGGTCGTTTTTCGGTGTGCGAAAGCGACGCGATCTGGAAGCGGACGCCTCCCAGCTGAATCCGCTGCACGTCATTGCGGCGGCGCTGATCGGCGCGGCGATTTTCATCGGTGTGCTGATCCTGATCGTACGCATGGTGGTTGGCTGAACAGAGGTCGGGCGGGACTGGATGCAATGAATGGAGAAGGGCGGCGCAGCGCAGCGCGCCGCAGGAGATAGAGCCGGGGCGCAGCGCAGTCGGCTGTGGATTCAACCGGACCAAGCGGAACAACTGGACTGAAGTGGAGAATCAACAATGAGCGGTCAAAACGAGAGCCCGTACTATTTCATACCGCATCCGTCGCGGCACCCCATCAGCGCGGCCCTCGGCCTGCTGGTCATGCTCGGATCGTTTGCGGCGTGGGTGAACGGCGAACCGTGGGCGCCCTTCACGGCGTTGATCGGTCTGCTGTGGCTGCTCTTCACGCTGTACCACTGGTTCGGCGATGCCATTTCCGAGTCGGAAGGCGGCATGTACGGCAAGCGCGTCGATACATCGTTCCGCTGGAGCATGAGCTGGTTCATCTTCTCCGAAGTGATGTTCTTCGGCGCATTCTTCGGCGCGCTGTTCTATGCGCGCCAGATCGCGATGCATCAGCTCGGCAGCCTCGACTACAAGCTGATCTGGCCGGATTTCGCGGCGGTATGGCCGAATATCGGACCGGCGGATCTCGTGTCGCACTTCAAGTCGATGACGCCGTGGCCTGTGCCGACCATCAACACCGCGCTGCTGCTGTCGTCGGGTGCGACGCTGACGGTCTCGCACCACGCACTGCGCGACAATCACCGCACCAAGGCGATTGCCTGGCTCGCGGCCACGCTGGTGCTGGGCGTTTCGTTCCTGTTCCTGCAGGGTTTCGAATATTTCCATGCGTACAACGAGCTGAACCTGACGCTCGCGTCAGGCGTGTACGGTTCGACGTTCTTCCTGCTGACGGGCTTTCACGGTTTCCACGTGTTCCTCGGCGGCACGATGCTGGCTATCGTGATGATCCGGCTGATTCGCGGTCACTTTACTGCCGATCACCACTTCGCATTCGAAGGCGCGGCGTGGTACTGGCACTTTGTGGACGTCGTGTGGCTTGGGCTGTACGTCGTCGTGTACTGGCTGTAAGCGTCGCGTCACCGTCGCTTGAATGCGACGAAAGCTTGCGCATGGCGTGCGTCATATCGACGCAGCGAGGCGGTAAGAGCTGATTCGAAGAAGACTTAGGCAGCGCCGCCCTCGACCCCGTCAGGGCGGCGTTGTGTTTGATGGGGCGGAAATGTCGCCGATCGGGTAACGGTGTGTTGCCCGATAGGCGCGGAAATTCGATGGCATACTTCGCCGTCGATTTTGAGATGTCTGACAGAAAGCGTGCGTCAGCGGCCGTATGGAATGCCCGTCGAATGAATCCAGCCCATCCAGTTTGCGAACAGGATGAACAGGAACAGCGAAATCGACAGACCGACACGCGTTGCCAGCGACCACACCATACGCTTCGTCTTGCCCCGGTCGTGCATCATGAAGTACAGCGCGGACACCATGCTGGCGATGATCAGAGCGAACGCGATGGGAACGAGAATGTGCATGGAACCAATTGAAATTCAGGAAAGCGAAAGCAACGATTTCATTATCGCACCGCACGCAATGGTTCGTCTGTCGTCGAATGTCCTGGTCAAAGCCGCACGATGAAGATCCGTCTCATCCCGACGCTGCTGATTCTGATCGTCGTCGCGGTGACGGTGCGGCTCGGTTTCTGGCAGCGCGATCGCGCGCATCAGAAGGAAGCGCTGCAGGCGCAGATCACGCAGTTCGAGAATGCGCCCGCGCAGAACATCGGTGCCGCGCCGATCGCGCTGAAGGACATCGAATTTCATCGCGTGCGCGCGGTTGGACAGTTTATGCCGCAGCAAGTGGTGTACCTCGATAATCGCCCGTATAACGACCAGCCGGGCTTTTACGTCGTGATGCCCTTTAAACTGCGCGACGGCGGCTATGTGCTGATCAATCGCGGCTGGCTGCCGCGCAACATGAACGAGCGCACGACCATCGCACCGTACGACACGCCGCGAGGCGAGGTCGAGATCGAAGGCATTGCGCGTGCCGATGCGACCCGTGCATATGAACTTGGGCAGGGCGGTTCGGCCGCGCATCAGACGATTCGCCAGAATCTCGATGTTGCGTCGTTCGCGACGGAGACGGGGCTGCCGCTGCAGCCGTTCGTGATCCAGCAGACCAGCGACGACGGCGACAAGCTCGTGCGCGACTGGCCTGCGCCGACGTCGGGTGTCGAACGTAATTACGGCTATATGTTCCAGTGGTGGGGCATGGCCGCCGCCGCAATCGTCTTCGGTCTGTATGCGGCGCGCCGGAGCACGAAGAACGCGAAGCTGGTGGGCGACAAGCGTCCCGAAAGCAGTGACGCGGCCAACAACGGACAGGCGCCGCACGCTTGATGCTTCGCGTCAGGCCGGGGCGCAGTTCAAAGGCGTAATCGAAGCGCCATCAAGGAAAGAGGATCAGGAGTGTCGACGCACAATCCCCGTTCGCAGCAAACGCGACAGCAAACGCAGCAGCGCGCGCAAGATGGGCAACGCGCGGCCCCGGGACAGACGGGCGGCAAAGGCTCGTGGCAGCGCGGCCGCTGGACGCTGCTGCTGATCGCGCTGGTGTGTGCGGCGCCCGTGATCGGCTCGTACTTCACGTATTACGTGATCAAGCCGACTGGCGGCACGACGAGCTACGGCACGCTGATCCAGCCGCAACGCCCGATTCCCGACGCCCTCGTCGTGACGGGCGAAGACGGCAAGCCGATCAAGCTCGCGTCGCTGCGCGGCCGCTGGCTAATGATTTCCGTCGACAGCAGCGCATGTGACAAGCCTTGCGTGACGAAGCTGTATTTCATGCGCCAGGTGCGCGCGACGCAGGCGGGCGAGCGCGAGCGCATCGTCAACGTGTTTCTGCGCACCGATGCGGGCAAGGTGCCCGACATCGTCGATAACGCCTACAAGGACACCGAGATGCTGATCGCCGATCCGAAGGAAGTGGCGGCCTGGCTGCCCAGCGACGACGGCACGCGGATCACCGACCATATCTACATGGTCGACCCGAGCGGTAACCTGATGATGCGGTTTCCGAAAGACGCAAACCCGACGAAGATCAAAGGCGACGTTACGAAACTGCTAAGAAATTCGGGTATCGGCTAAAGTGCCCCGGGCACGTCAAAACGCGCTTAGAGGCGATAGAAGGAAAGATAGATGTTCGTATTGCAACTGGGGCTGATCGGGCTGTGCATCGCGCTGCTGCCGCTGTCGTACGTGTGGGTGAAAGCCGACGACAACAAGTTCCGCAAGCTGGTCTGGGTCACGACGTTCCTGACACTCGATCTGGTCATGTTCGGCGGCTTCACGCGTCTGACGGATTCGGGCCTCGGTTGTCCCGACTGGCCAGGCTGCTACGGCACGTCGTCACCGTTCATCGCGCACGCGGCGATCAGCGCGGCGTATCAGGCGATGCCGTCAGGGCCCGTCAGCATGACAAAAGCGTGGATCGAGATGATCCACCGTTACTTCGCGATGGCGATCGGCGTGCTGATCGTCGCGCAGACGATCATCGCGTGGGTCGCACGCATCAAGCGCCGTCCGCTGCACGTGTCGCCGTGGTGGCCGACCTCGCTGCTGCTGCTGATTCTCGTGCAAGGCGCGTTCGGCGCGTGGACCGTGACGATGAAGCTGCAGCCCGTGATCGTCACGACTCACCTGCTGCTCGGGCTTGCGCTGCTCGGCACGCTCGGCTGGCTCGCCGCGCGTCAGACGCCCGTGCCCGCTTATGAGCCGGCAGCGTCGCACTGGCGTGCCGCCGCGCTGTTCGGCCTCGCGCTGCTGATCGTGCAGATCGCGCTCGGCGGCTGGGTCAGCACGAACTACGCCGTGCTCGCCTGCACTGACTTTCCGACCTGCAACGGCCAGTGGATTCCGCCGATGGACTTCGGCCACGGCTTCCATTTGTGGCGCGCGCTCGGCATGACGGGCGACGGCGATGTGATCACGCAGGACGCGCTCGTCTCGATCCACTGGACGCATCGCACGTTCGCCTTTGTGGTGGTCGCGTATCTGCTCTGGTTCGCGCTGAAAATGCGCCGCTTCGAGTCGCTGAGGCGGCCCGCGACGGG
Source organism: Paraburkholderia azotifigens (assembly GCF_007995085.1). GTDB lineage: Bacteria > Pseudomonadota > Gammaproteobacteria > Burkholderiales > Burkholderiaceae > Paraburkholderia > Paraburkholderia azotifigens. The sequence continues at coordinate 2,155,628 of NZ_VOQS01000001.1, read as the reverse complement.
CGTACTGCTCGTGATCGTCATCCAGTTCATCACGGGTCTGTCGAACATCGTTTTGCAATGGCCTTTGCCCATTGCCGTCGCCCATAACGGCGGGGCTGCGATCCTGCTGCTTTTGCTCGTTATGTTAAACTTTCGAATCGCTTATAGCCGTCCCGGCCGCGCCGTCGTTCCCGCGCGCGACGCCGCGCCAGCGTGACTCTTCATGGACAGCACAACTCTCCCCCATTCGCCCGGTAGCCGGATTTCTCAATACATTGCGCTGACGAAGCCGCGTGTCACGCAGCTCGCCGTGTTCTGCGCGGTGATCGGCATGTTCCTGGCCACGCCCGGCATGGTGCCGTGGACGGTGCTGATCGGCGGCGCAGTCGGCATCTGGCTGCTGGCAGGCGCGGCCTTCGCGATCAACTGTCTCGTCGAACAGAAAGTCGACGCGAAAATGCGCCGCACCGCATGGCGCCCGTCGGCGCGCGGTGAAATCACCACGTCGCAAATTCTGCTGTTTTCGGCCGTGCTCGGCGGCCTCGGCATGTGGACGCTCGACACGTTCACCAATGCGCTGACGATGTGGCTCACAATCGCCACCTTCGTCGGCTACGCGATCATCTACACGCTGTTGCTCAAGCCTTATACGCCGCAAAACATCGTGATAGGCGGCGCATCGGGCGCGATGCCGCCGGCGCTTGGCTGGGCGGCCGTGACGGGCGCCGTGCCCGGCGACGCATGGATTCTCGTGCTGATCATCTTCGTATGGACGCCGCCGCATTTTTGGGCGCTCGCGCTGTATCGCCGCAAGGACTACGAAAACGCCGGTCTGCCGATGCTCCCCGTCACGCATGGGGAAGCCTACACGCGTCTTCATATCCTCTTGTACACGGTCATTCTGTTCGCCGTCACGATGATGCCGTTTATCTCCGGCATGAGTGGCATCGTGTATCTGGCATCGGCGGTTCTGTTGGGTGCCGTGTTTCTCGCGTATGCGTGGAAGATTTATCGGGAATATTCTGACGACCTCGCGCGTAAAACATTCCGTTACTCGATCGTTTATCTGTCGCTGCTGTTTGCGGCGCTGTTGATCGACCACTATGCGCGTGCCTTGATCGGCGCGTAACACCATGCTCACTCAACGGTTCGCGCGCGCGGCGCGCGTTGCTCTCGTCGCGTGCGCGCTCGGCGGCGCGGCGCTGATGTCGGGATGCGGGAAAGAACAGCCCGCGTTCACGAACGTCGACATCACGGGCAACAAGCAATTCGGCACTGACTTCTCGCTGCCCGACTCGAGCGGCAAGACGCGCACGCTCGCGGATTACAAGGGCAAGGTCGTCGTGCTGTTCTTTGGCTACACGCATTGTCCCGACGTGTGTCCGACGACGATGGCCGAGCTTTCACAGGCGCTCCAGCAACTCGGGCCCGAAGACGCGAAGCGCGTGCAGGTGCTGTTCGTCACCGTCGATCCCGAGCGCGATACGCCGGAACTGATGGCGCAGTACGTGCCCGCGTTCAATCCGACCTTCGTCGGCCTGCGTCCTGCCGATCAGGAGCAGCTGACCAAGGTGACGAAGGACTTCCGCGTGTACTACGCGAAGGTGCCGGGCAAGACGCCCGACAGCTACACGATGGATCACACGGCCGCCAGCTACGTGTTCGATACCGACGGCAAGCTGCGTCTTTTCGCACGCGATGGCCAGGGCGCGTCGCCATGGGTCCACGATCTCAAGCTGTTGCTCGGCTGAGCGAATGGCCTAAGAGAGCCTCGCATCGGAATAAGAAAGGCTGCACACGACGTGCAGCCTTTTTCTTTTCCTAACCGTCAACCTCACCTCATTCCAGCACTTTCAGATTCATTCCAGGCGCCATCCGGGTCGCCTTGAATTCCGTCACGTCGTAGCGGGCAACCTTCTGCTGCGCGAAGGGATCGCTCGCCAGAATCTCGTCGAGTCGCGATCGTTCGATACCGGCCGCGATGATCACACCGCCGTCGCGCGGCACTTTCGGGCCGGCCATGATGAACACGCCCGCGTCGAACTGACGCACGAGAAACGCGCGATGCGCTTCCAGCGCGTCGTCCACGCGATCCAGCGATGCCGTGTAGGTGAGGGAAACGACGTACATAAGCAACCTCGAAAAGGATGAGCCGGACCAGGCGCATTACCGGCAACGTCCCGCCATTATCGGCCCAGTCACGGTGATGCGTCCCTTACAGGCTGCCTCAAGTCGGCGCCTTGACCTGCCGATATCCAGAGAGAGCAATCGTTTGCGCTGATCTCCTGCCGAGGTCGCGGCGGATATGCCAAGGAAAGTGACACCACCACATGAGACCAACACAACATGAGTAGGATGAGTCTGAACCGCAAGCTGTGGTTATCGCTTGTGCTCGTATGGCTGGGTTTGCTGGGCGTCGGATTGTGGAGCGCGGTTGAGACCCGCTCGACAATGCTCGACGAGCGCAAGGCCGGCATGGTGAACCTCGTCGATGCCGCGCAAGGGGTCGTGAACGGCTACTACGCGCTCGCACAGGCCGGCAAGATGAGCGAGGCCGATGCGCAGCGCGAAGCGCTCGCACGTCTCGCAACGATGCGCTACGGCGAATCGGGCTATCTGTTCGTGATGGATTCGAAGCCCGTCGTGCTGATGCACCCGACCTTGCCGCAGATGAACGGCAAAGCGGTCGGCGACTTCAAGGATCCCGACGGCAAGCTGCTGTATGTGTCGATCGTCGATGCGGCGAAGGCGACGGGCAAGGGCTTCGCCGAATATCGCGGGCGTCTGCCGCATTCCGAAGAGGCCGTGCCGAAGATCAGCTACGCGGTGCGCTTTGCGCCGTGGGACTGGAATATCGTCAGCGGCGTATTCGTGCGCGATATCGACACCGCTTACTACGCGAATCTGATCGAGCATTTCATCGTCGTACTGGTGATTGGCGCGGTGATTTCCTTTGCGATGGTGCTGATCATCCGCAATGTGCGCGGCAGCCTCGGCGGCGAGCCGCAGGACGCTGCGCAGCTCGCGGCGCGGATCGCAACAGGCGATCTCACGCAGATCGTGCCCGTGCGTCCGAACGATTCGACCAGCATGATGGCCGCGATGAACGAGATGCAAAGCCGCCTGCAGCGCGCGATCGGCGAGATTCGCCAGTCGGCGGAATCGATCGCGTCGGCGACGCATCAGATTGCCGCGGGCAATGGCGATCTGTCGCAGCGTACCGAGCAGCAGGCCGCGTCGCTGCAGGAAACGGCGGCGAGCATGGAAGAGCTGACGGCGACCGTCAAGCAGAACGCCGACAACGCGCGCCAGGCAAGCGGGCTCGCGAACAACGCATCGGAGATCGCGACGAAGGGCAACGAGGTTGTGAGCCGCGTGATCAGCACGATGACGGAGATCAACGACAGCTCGCGTCAGATCTCGGACATCATCGGCGTGATCGAGGGCATTGCTTTCCAGACCAACATCCTCGCGCTGAACGCAGCCGTCGAAGCGGCCCGCGCGGGCGAGCAGGGCCGCGGCTTCGCAGTCGTCGCGGGCGAAGTGCGCAGCCTCGCGCAACGTTCGGCGACGGCGGCGAAGGAAATCAAGCAGCTGATCGGCGATTCCGTCGAGCGCGTCAACAACGGCTACACGCTCGTCGAACAGGCGGGCACGACGATGAGCGAGATCATGCAGGCCGTGCGCCGCGTGACGGACATCATGGGCGAGATCGCGGCGGCGTCGGAAGAGCAGAGCAGCGGCATTTCGCAAGTGGGCCGCGCGGTCACGCAGATGGATGAAGTCACGCAGCAGAATGCGGCGCTCGTCGAACAGGCTGCCGCGGCTGCCGCATCGCTGCAGGATCAGGCGACGCGTCTGCGTCAGACCATCGGCACATTCCGTGTGAATGGTTCGGATGCAGCCGTCGTGACGCCCGCCAGGGTGCGCACGGTTGCGAAGGCCGCGCCGAAGCCGGCGCCGAAAGCGGCTGTCGAACCGGCAGCGGGTCAAACGGCCGCGGCGCAGCATGAACCGGCGACGCGCCCCGTCGCCCGTGAAGACCACGCGGCACCGCCTGTTACGCGCAAGCCGGCGCCCGCGCCGCGCTCCGCCGCGCCCAAATCGTCCGACGACGACTGGACGACGTTCTGAAGAACAACTGATCATCGAGGGCCGCGCCGCTGCGCGGCCCTTTCACTTTCGGGCGGCACAAACCTGCATTTGCGTGCGAAACCCACGTGTGAAACCCGCGCGCGAATCCCGCCACACGGGCCGCATACCCATATGCGATCCCTGTATTTCACATCGACGCGAGCCTGTGAGACCATTTGCGGCTCGACGCCTCATGGACAAGCCCAAGGGCAACTCAACACGTCCGCCGTCGAACCACGAATCTGAAACAAGGCAGTCAAGAGAGAATCACATGCAGCGCAGAACACTCATCAAGGTTTTTTCCGCAGCGCTCGCTTCGGCGGCACTCGTCACGAGCTTCGGCGCCCATGCCGACGACAAGGTCATCAAGGTCGGAACGATCAGCGGCCCCGACGCGCAAATCTGGTCGGTTGTGCAAAAGGTCGCGAAGCGCGAAGGCCTCAACGTGAAGGTCGTCGAGTTCAACGACTACGTGCAGCCGAACGCCGCGCTCGACGCAGGCGATCTCGACGCGAACAGCTTCCAGCATCAGCCGTATCTCGACAGCCAGATCAAGCAGCGCGGCTACAAGATCGTCACTGCGGGCCTGACGTACATTTCGCCGCTCGGCGTGTACTCGAAGAAGCTGAAGTCGCTGAAGGATCTGCCGCAAGGCGCGAAGGTCGCGGTGCCGAACGATCCGTCGAATGAAAACCGCGCGCTGCTGCTGTTGCAGGCGCAAGGCGTGATCAAGCTGAAGGCTGGCGCGGGTACGAACGGCGGCACCGCGACGCCGCTCGACGTCGCCGACAATCCGAAGAAAGTGAAGCTGGTCGAACTCGATGCGGCGCAACTGCCGCGTTCGCTGTCCGACGTCGATGCCGCCGCGATCAACACGAACTACGCGCTGGCGGCCGGCCTGCAGCCGACCAAAGACGCGATCGCACTGGAAGACGTGCACAGCCCGTACGCGAACCTGATCGCCGTGCGCGCGAAGGACAAGGATCAGCCGTGGGTGAAGAAGCTGGTTGCGGCGTATCAGTCGGAAGACGTGCGCCAGTTCATCAAGACGGAGTTCAAGGGCTCTGTCGTGCCGTCGTTCTGAGCAACACGAACTGACCACACCATGTGAAGAGCGCCACGGGAAACCGTGGCGCTTTTTTATTTGCGCGGGGGAAGCGTAGCGCGTCTACATTCCGCGCTCCCAACGCTCGATGACGAGATCGCGCCCGAAACGCCGCTCGGGCGCCGCCGCGAGCAGCGCGAAGCCGGCCTGCGTGAAGAGCCGCCGGGCGTCGTCGAGCGAGCTTTCGCTTTCGACGCTCAACGTGCGGTAAGCCGCCCGCTTCGCAAAGCGCACGCATTCGTTGATTAGCTGCGTGCCGATGCCGAGCCGGCGCACGTCCGGTTCGACGTACAGCATGTGAACGTTCGCCTGCGTGTCGGACGACGTCGACAGCAGCGCCGATCCGACGATCAAACCATCCTGTTCCGCGACCCAGCAATTTTCCCGCCGCGCGTCGTGTGCGTGGGCGAAGCGCGCGGCCTGCTGCGCGAGCAGTGCTTCGAACGTGTGATCCCAGCCGTGCACCTGCGCGAACAGCTGCGCCTGGCGCGACACCAGCCAACCGTATTCGCCCGCGCGCGGCGCGCGCAGCGTGACGATGCTGTGCCGCGGACGCTCGTCGAGCAGCCGCTCGATCAGCTTCATCGCGCCGATCAGCTGATCCTGCGAATGCGTCGCGAGCCGCGCGAGCACGGCGGCGACCTCGTCGATCGCGGCGGCGTCGAGCGGCTGATAGGCGGCGAGTCCCGTCTCGGTCAGCGACACCAGCGACTGGCGCGCGTCGATTTCCGACGGCCGCCGCGAAATCAGGTTGCGTCGCTCGAAGCTCGCGAGCAGCCGGCTCAGGTAGCCGCTGTCGATGCCGAGGTCGCGCGCGAGCGCCGCAGCCGTCTGGTGCTGGCTGCGCGACAGCTCGTGCATCACACGCACTTCCGTCAGCGAAAACGGGCTTTTCTGCAGATGTTCGTGCAGGGCTCCGATGTGCTGCGTGTAAAAGCGATTGAAGTGGCGGACCTGTTCCGCCCGGACTATATCGGGATCGTTCACCTTGTCCGTTCCCCGTATTCGACTGTCATTCGGTCACCAAGCTCTGTTGTTTCCATCGAGTGATCGCGCGCGAATTTCGAAGTTTGCACCAGATTGTTAATAAAGAGGTATGACATTTGCGGGTTAACGCACGCAACTTGACAGACCATTTGGGAAGACCAGTTGCGCGACTGGTCTCAAATACGGGTATGCCCTAATGCCAGTGATCTGTCAGTTGGAAACCGCTTAATTCGCGAAATGTCTTTCCGATCAACGGCTTGTGTGATGTAGACCAGCTGGATACCAGTGCGTTGACTGGTATTATTGTGGTTATATAATGGGCTCCGATTTCGTAGGTTTAAGCATTCCAGAATCCTCACGATCCCGACCGAGCCATATGGAAACCCGTTGGTCCGCACTGACACCTGACGCCCACAACGTCACCCCGATGTACCTGCAACTCGCCCGCAATCTGGCGACGGCGATCCATTGCGGCGTGTGGTCGGCGGGTGAGGCGCTGCCGTCGGAGCGCACGTTGTCCGACGCCATCGGCGTGTCGCGAATCACGGCGCGCAAGGCGATTGCCTTGCTGGTCGAACAGGGCTTGATCCGGCGCGCGCGCGGCGCGGGCAGTTTCATCACGCCGCGCGTCGAAGACCCGCTGTCGCGTCTCACCGGCTTCACGAAGAAGATGGAGCAGCGCGGCTTCCGTCCCGATTCGGTGTGGCTGGAGCGCGGCGTGCGCACGGCCAGCCGCGACGAGATCGTGCACCTCGGCCTGTCGCCGGGCGCGTCGGTGGCGAGCTTGCGCCGATTGCGCCGCGCCGACGGCATCGTGATGGCCGTCGAACATTCGTCGCTGCCCGTGTCGATCGTGCCCGATCCGCTGGCGATCGGCGGCTCGCTCTACAGCTTTCTCGAGCAGCGCGGCGCGCCTGTGGTGCGCGCGCTGCAGCACTTTCGCGCCGTCAACGCGTCGAGCGAGATCGCCGCGCTGATGGACATCGAGCCCGGCTGCGCGCTGCTGCTGATCACGCGCGTCGGCTATAGCGCCGATCAGCGCGCGATCGAACTCACGGACACTTTTTGCCGGGACGACTACTACGACTTCGTCGCTGAACTGCGGCTTTGATCCTGCGTACAACGGATACACGTTGAACGCGAGCGGCGCGAATCAGTTACGCACTGCATAACGCAACATCAGAGAGACTCATGCTGACCGGAAACATACTCACTCCCGAAGGCTGGATCCACGGCACGATCGAATTCGAAAACGGCCGCATCTCGGCCATTGAAGGCGGCGCCGTCGATCCGTCGACGAACGATGCGCCGTACATCCTGCCTGGCTTCATCGATCTGCACGTGCACGGCGGCGGCGGCGCCGACGTGATGGAAGCGGGCAACGCAATCGAGGCGATCACGCGCACGCATGCGCGCTTCGGTACGACGAGCCTGCTCGCCACCACGATGACGGCGCCGCGCGACGAGCTGATGAGCGTCGTCGCGGGTCTCGGCGACGTCGCGAAGAACCGCGTGCCGGGCGGCGCGCGCGTGCTCGGCGTGCACCTCGAAGGTCCGTACATCAATCCCGGCAAGCTCGGCGCGCAGCCTGACGCGGCCGTATCGGCGGTACTCGACGAGGTGCTGAAGTATCTGTCGATCGCGCCGATCCGCGTCGTGACGATCGCGCCGGAAATTTCCGGCCACATGGACATCATTTCCGAGATCAACGCGCGCGGCGTGCGCGTGCAGCTCGGCCATTCGCTCGGCACCTACGACGACGCCGTCGCCGCGATGAAGCACGGCGCGCGCAGCTTCACGCACCTGTTCAACGCGATGTCGCCGCTGCATCACCGCAATCCGGGGATGGTCGGCGCGGCGCTCGCGCATGCCGAATACGCGGAAATCATTCCCGACCTGCTGCACGTGCATCCGGGCGCGATCCGCGCCGCGATGCGCGCGATCCCGCGTCTCTACGTGGTGACGGACAGCACGTCGGCGACGGGCATGCCGGACGGCGAATACCGCCTTGGCAGCCAGCACGTGACGAAGTGCCTCGGCGGCGTGCGCCTTGCCGACGGCACGCTTGCAGGCAGCACGCTGACGATGGATCAGGCGCTGCGCAATCTCGTATCGCTCGGCCTGCCGGTGGCCGATGTTTCAAACCGTATGTCCCGCTACGCCGCCGACTACCTCGGCATCGAAGACCGCGGCCGCCTCGCGCGCGGCGCGTGGGCCGATGTCGTCGTGTTCGACCGCGAACTGGCGCTGACGGCGACTTACGTCGAAGGAGAATCGATTGTCGAATATGCTTAAAGAGGCGCTGGCGTCCGCCGATGTGGTCGCCGCGCAACTCAACGATACGTCGCGCGTCGAAGCGCTCGCGGCCCGGCTCGCACAGGAGCCGCGTCACGTCGCGCTGACCGTCGCGCGCGGCAGCTCGGATCACGCGGCGAGTTATTTCGCATCGCTGACGATGAGCCGCGTCGGCCTGCCCGTCGCGTCGCTGCCGATGTCGGTCGCCACGCTCCAGCAGGCGCCGCTGAAAGTGCGCGACCAGCTGGCGCTCGGCTTCTCCCAATCGGGCAAGAGCCCGGATCTGGTGGGCACGATGCAGGCGCTACGCGACGCGGGCGCGCTGACCGTGGCCGCCGTCAACGTGCCTGGCTCGCCGCTCGAACGGGCGTGCGAGTTCTATCTGCCCCTCGTCGCCGGTCCCGAGCTGAGCGTCGCGGCGACCAAGAGTTACATCGCGATGCTGTCGGTGTCCGCGCAACTCGTCGCGCATTGGCAGAAGGACGACGCGCTGCTTGGCGCGCTGAAGTCGCTGCCCGATTCGCTCGCGCGCGCAGGCGCGCTCGACTGGTCGAAGGCCGTGGACGAACTGCGCGACGTCGAACGCATGATCGTGATCGGCCGTGGTCTCGGCCTCGCGATCGCGCAGGAAGCGGCGTTGAAACTCAAGGAGACGTCGGGCATCCAGGCCGAGGCGTTTTCGAGCGCCGAAGTGCGTCATGGTCCGATGGAACTGATCGACCGCGACTATCCGCTGCTCGTGTTCGCGCCGCGCGGCCCCGAACAGGCCGGTCTGCTGCAACTCGCGCGCGACATGCAGGCGCGCGGCGCGCGCGTGCTGCTCGCCGCTCCGGACGACGTGCCGGAAGCCACTTTACCGCTGGTATCGACGGCGCATGCCGCGCTCGATCCGATTGCCGCAATCCTTTCTTTCTACGTGATGGCAGCCGGCCTCGCCGCCGCGCGCGGACGCAATCCTGATGCGCCGCGCCATCTGATGAAAGTCACCGAAACTCACTGATCGAGATATTCAGATGCGACGTGTCGAGGAGTCCCGTTTGAAGAGCCATTCCGAAGGCCATATTGTGTTGCTCGCGCCGATGACGGGTCTCGTCGTCCCGCTCGCGAACGTGCCCGACCCGGTGTTTTCGGGCGGCATGTTCGGCGACGGCATCGGCATCGATCCGCTGGAAGGCAAGCTCGTTGCGCCGTGCGACGGCGTCGTGATGCATCTGGCGCGCACCGGCCACGCTGTCACGATCACGACGGCAGAAGGCGCCGAAATCCTGCTGCATATCGGTATCGACACGGTCGAACTGAATGGTCGAGGCTTCGCGCCGATGATCGAGCAGGGCGCGGCCGTGCGTACGGGCGATGTGCTGATCGAGTTCGACCAGGACGTGGTCGCCCGCAACGCGCCGAGCCTCGTGTCGGTGATCGCGATCGCCAACTCCGATGCATTCGGGATCGTCGAGCGTGCCGACAGCGGCACATTGAAGGCAGGCCAGTCGCCGCTGCTGACGCTGCGCGCGAAAGATGGCGCGGCCGTGGCGGCGTCGCGCGAAGCGTCGAGCGTTAGCGAGGAAGCGCGCCAGAGCATCGTGCTGGAACATGCGGGCGGTCTGCATGCGCGCCCGGCGGCACGTGCACGTGAAGCCGCGCGCGGTCTCGATGCGCGCGTCGAAGTGCGTTTCGACGGCAAGAAGGCGGCGATCGAAAGTGTCGTCGGTCTGCTGGGACTGGGCGCGGGACAGGGCGCAACGGTCGAGATCGTCGGTATTGGCGCGCAGGCGCAGGCGGCCGTCGACGCCGTGGTGCGCGAACTGACGCGCGAGGCTCACGGCGAGGCTGAAGAGAAGCCCGCGCGGCAGATGTCGCCTGCACCCGTCACGGCAGTGCGTCCGCAAGGCGCCGACAGCCTTGCGCCGAACACGCTCGCGGGCGTCTGCGCGGCGCCCGGCATCGCCGTCGGCAAGCTCGTGCGCTGGGACGACGCGGACATCGATCCGCCCGAGACGACGGGCAACACGCCTGCCGCCGAAAGCCGTCAGCTCGACAAGGCGCTCGCCGCCGTCGACGCCGAACTGAACACGACCGTGCGCGACGCATCGCAGCGCGGCGCGCATGGCGAAGCGGGCATCTTTGCCGTGCATCGCGTGCTGCTCGAAGACCCGACGCTGATCGACGCCGCGCGCGATCTGATCAGCCTCGGCAAGAGCGCGGGCTTCGCGTGGCGCGAGACCATCCGCGCGCAGATCGGCGTGCTGTCGAAAGTCGACGACGCGCTGCTCGCCGAACGTGCCGCCGACTTGCGCGACATCGAGAAGCGCGTGCTGCGCGCGCTCGGCTATTCGAATGCGGCGGCGCGCTCGCTGCCGGATGAAGCCGTGCTGAGCGCCGGCGAGTTCACGCCGTCGGATCTGTCTTCGCTGGACCGCAAGCGCGTCACCGCGCTCGTGATGGCGCGCGGCGGCGCAACCTCGCACGCGGCCATCATCGCGCGGCAGGCGGGCATTCCCGCGCTGGTCGCGATGGGCGATGCATTGCACGCGATCGCGGACGGCACGCAGGTCGTCGTCGATGCGACGGCGGGCCGCCTCGAATACGCGCCGAGCGCGCTCGACGTCGAACGTGCGCGCAGCGAGCGCGAACGTCTGGCGGGCGTGCGCGAGGCGAACCGCCGCACGTCGCAGCAAGCTGCCGCAACCCGCGACGGACGCGCGATCGAAGTCGCCGCGAACATCGCGACACTCGACGACGCGACCACGGCCGTCGACAACGGCGCGGATGCCGTCGGCCTGCTGCGCACCGAACTGCTGTTCATCCATCGTCAGGCGGCGCCGACCGTCGACGACCATCGCCAGAGCTATCAGTCGATCGTCGAGGCGCTGCAAGGACGCACGGCCATCATCCGTACGCTCGACGTCGGCGCGGACAAGGAAGTCGACTATCTGACGCTGCCGCCCGAACCGAATCCGGCGCTCGGACTGCGTGGCATCCGTCTCGCGCAGGTGCGCCCGGATCTGCTCGAAGACCAGCTGCGCGGCCTGCTCGCTGTGCAGCCGGTCGGCAAGGTGCGCATCCTGTTGCCGATGGTGACGGACGCGGGTGAACTCGTGCGTCTGCGCAAGCGGATCGACGAACTCTCGGCTGAATCGGGCCGCACCGACAAGATCGAAGTCGGCGTGATGATCGAAGTGCCGTCAGCGGCGCTGCTCGCCGATCAACTGTCGAAGCACGCGGACTTCCTGTCGATCGGCACCAACGACCTTACGCAATACACGCTCGCGATGGACCGCTGCCAGCCGGATCTCGCCGCGCAGGCGGACGGCCTGCACCCGGCCGTGCTGCGGCTGGTGTCGGCCGCCGTGCAGGGCGCGGAAAAGCACGGCAAGTGGGTCGGCGTGTGCGGCGCGCTCGCCGGCGATCCGCTCGCGGTGCCGCTGCTCGTCGGCCTCGGCGTGACCGAGCTGTCGGTCGATCCCGTCTCCGTGCCGGGCATCAAGGCGCGCGTACGCAATCTCGATTATCAGCTGTGCCGTCAGCGCGCCCAGGACGCTCTGGCGCTCGAATCGGCACAAGCGGTAAGAGCCCTGAGCCGCGAAATCTGGCCGCAAGACTGAGTGCGCTTGCGTCGCAACCAGTCCGAAAGCCGGCTTCGTCAGCTCGACATTTCAACCAGCATGTAAAGCAATTACGCAACTACACGAGACAAAGGAGTGGAGGTATCAATGGATGGAAATCCGTTTCTGAAGATTCAGCGCCTTGGCCGCGCATTGATGCTGCCGATCGCGGTGTTGCCTGTCGCCGGCCTGTTGCTGCGCCTCGGTCAGCCCGATGTGTTCAAAATCAAGATGATCGCCGACGCGGGCGGCGCGATCTTCGACAACCTGCCGCTTCTGTTCGCGATCGGCGTCGCTGTCGGCTTCGCGAAGGACAATAACGGCGTGGCGGCGCTGGCGGGCGCGATCGGCTATCTGGTCGAAGTCGCCGTGATGAAGGACATCAACGACAAGCTCAACATGGGCGTGTTGTCGGGGATCATCGCCGGTATCGTCGCGGGGATGCTGTACAACAGGTACAAGGACATCAAGCTGCCCGACTACCTCGCGTTCTTCGGCGGCAAGCGCTTCGTGCCGATTGTCACGGGGGTCGCGTGTCTGGCGCTCGGCATCGTGTTCGGCTACGTGTGGGCGCCTGTTCAGGCGGCCATCGACTCGGCCGGCCACTGGCTGACGACGGCGGGCGCAATCGGCGCGTTCGTGTTCGGCTTGCTGAACCGTCTGCTGCTGGTGACGGGGCTGCATCACATCCTGAACTCGCTCGCATGGTTCGTGTTCGGCACGTTCACGCCTCCGGGCGGCGCGGCCGTGACGGGCGACCTGCATCGCTTCTTCGCGGGCGATCCGACGGCGGGCACGTTCATGACGGGCTTCTTCCCGATCATGATGTTCGGTCTTCCCGCCGCGTGTCTCGCGATGCTCCATGAGGCACCGAAGGAGAAGCGCGCGCTGGTCGGCGGCCTGCTGTTCTCGATGGCGCTGACGTCGTTCCTGACGGGCGTGACGGAGCCGATCGAATTCAGCTTCATGTTCCTCGCACCGGTGCTCTACGCGATCCACGCGGTCTTGACGGGCCTCTCGCTCGCGATCTGCTCGGCGCTCGGCATCAAGCTCGGCTTCACGTTCTCGGCGGGCGCGATCGACTACGTGCTGAACTACGGTCTCTCGACGAAGGGCTGGGAGGCGATTCCGATCGGTATCGTCTACGCCGTCGTCTACTACGGCCTGTTCCGCTTCTTTATCCGCAAGTTCAACATGGCGACGCCGGGCCGCGAGGCCGAAACGCCGGAAGCGGCTGTCGAGTCGTACGCGTCGGGCGGTTATGTGGCGCCCGTCGAAGGCGCAGCGGCGGCAGCGGGCACGCGCGCGCAGCGCTACATCGCGGCGCTCGGCGGTGCGGCGAATCTGTCCGTGGTCGATGCGTGCACGACGCGTCTGCGTCTGTCGGTGGTCGATGCCGGGAAGGTGTCGGAGAACGAACTCAAGTCGATCGGCGCGCGCGGTGTGCTGAAGCGTGGCGGCGGTGCGGTGCAGGTCATCATCGGACCGGAAGCGGACATCATCGCCGATGAAATCCGCTCGACGATTGCGAGCGGCGGCGCGGCTGCTGTTGCTGCGGCTCCTGCTCATGTTCCTGCTCATGTTCCAGGGAAGGCAGCGGTTGCTGCGCCTGTCGCTGCGACGGCTGGCAACGGCCCGCTCGATCCGGATCCGCTGCGCTGGCTCGCCGTGTTCGGCGGCGCGACGAACGTCGTATCGCTGGAGGCTGTGGCGGCGACGCGCCTGCGCATCGTCGTGCGCGATCCGTCGGCTATCGATCGCCAGCGTCTCGACACGCTAAGCGTCGCATGGGTGGCAACGGATACGTTCCACGTCGTCGTCGGCGAGTCGGCGCAGCGTTACGCGCAACAACTGTCGACCCGTCTGACGGCGACGGCTTGAGCGTCTGGCATTCAAGGCTTGCCGGGATGAAAATCGGCGCCCCGCGGGGCGCCGATTTGCGTTTACGGCTCAGCGCTTGTCGCCGTCCGCGTCCGCATCGACGGCATTATTCGCTTCGAGCCACATCACGTTGATGATGCCGAGCGCGAGCGCCAGACCAATGCCGAGAATCCAGCTGAAGTACCACATGGCTCGCTCCTTCAGTACATCGAGTGATGGTTCTGTTCGATCGCGTCGGCCGTCACCTTGCCGCGCATCACGCGATACACCCAGCTCGTGTAGATCAGGATGAGCGGCAGGAAAACGATCACGGCAATCAGCATGATCTGCAGCGTCATCTGACTCGACGTCGAATCCCAGACGGTGAGGCTGCTGCGTCCGTCGAGCGACGACGGCATGATGAACGGAAACATCGAAAAACCCGCCGTCAGGATCACGCCGATCACCATCAGCGAGGTCGACAGGAAAGCGGTGCGCTCGAAGCGCGAGTTCGCGAGCACGAGCGCCAGCACGCCGCCCATCACGCCCGCGATCGGCGCGGCGATCATCCACGGATACATCGCGTAGTTGGTGAGCCACAGCCCCGGCGCGCCGATCACGTTTTTCAGCAGCGGATTGGCGACGGTATCGAGCGGCGCGGGTTCGCTGATCTGATAGCCGCCGATCAAGGTCGACACCAGCACGCCCGCAATCAGGAACAGCCCGACGGCGACGAGCGACGCGACGCGCAGCGCCACCGAAGCGCGCCGCGCGACGATGCCGTCCGCCTTCATCTTTACGAACGCCGCGCCGTGCGCGGCCAGCATCGACGCGCTCACGACGCCGCACACCAGTGCGAACGGATTGAGCAGTCCAAAGAAACTGCCGTGATAGGTGACGCGCAGATCCTGATCGAATGCGAACGGCACGCCTTGCAGCAGGTTGCCGAACGCAACACCGAACACGAGCGCGGGCACGAAGCCGCCGACGAACAGCGCCCAGTCCCACGCGGTTCGCCAGCGCGGATCGTCGCGCTTGCCGCGATAGTCGAAGCCGACGGGGCGGAAGAACAGCGAGAACAGCACCAGCAGCATGGCGAAGTAGAAACCCGAAAACGACGCGGCATACACGAGCGGCCACGCCGCGAACATCGCGCCGCCCGCCGTGATCAGCCAGACCTGGTTGCCTTCCCACGTCGCGCCGACCGTGTTCACGACAATGCGCCGCTCGGCGTCCGTCCTGCCGACGAAGGGCAGCAGGATCGCTGCGCCCATGTCGAAGCCGTCGGTGAGCGCGAAGCCGATCAGCAGCACACCGATGAGCACCCACCAGATCACTTTGAGGCTTGCGTAGTCCATAGCGTTGTCCTCTTTCTTGTCTTCGTCATGCCGCCGTGTTCGCGCCTATGGGCGGCCGCGAGGTCTGTTCGTGGTGATAGCGGCCCGTGTGCAGCGACGACGGCCCGAGCCGTGCGTACTTGAACATCAGCGTGATCTCGATGATGAACAGCGCGGTGTAGAACACGACGAAGCCAGCGAGACTCAGATACAGGTCGCCTGCCGTCAGACTCGACGACGACAGCGACGTCGGCAGAATGCCCGCGATGGTCCAGGGCTGGCGCCCGACTTCCGCGACGATCCAGCCGAATTCGGCCGCGAGCCACGGCAGCGGAATGGCCCACACGGCCCAGCACAGGAACCAGCGCCGGCTGTCGCGCAGCAGGGAGCGCTGCGCGCAGAAGAAGAACGCCAGCACGAAGGTCGCAAGGAACAGGATGCCGAGGCCGACCATCAGCCGGAACGACCAGAACACGGGCAGCACGGGCGGGACGGTTTTCTTCGCGGCCTGTCTGATCTGATCGGCGGTGGCGTCGGTGACTCGCGGCGTGAACTGCTTGAGCAGCAGGCCGTAGCCGAGATCTTTCTTGTGCGCGTCGAAGGCGGCGTGCGTCTCGTCCGTCGCATCGCCTTGCCTGATTTTTTGCAGCGCGCCGTACGCGAGGATGCCGTTGCGGATGCGCGTCTCGTTCTGCGCCATCAGTTCCTTCAGCCCGACGACAGGTTCGTCGAGCGAGCGAGTCGCGATGATGCCGAGCGCGTACGGCACGCGCAGCGCGTAATCGGTGCGCTCTTCCTGCTGGTTCGGAATACCGATGATCGTGAAGGGCGCGGGCGGCGGCGCCGTCTCCCATTCGGATTCGATCGCGGCCAGTTTCATCTGCTGCACTTCGCCCGTCGTATAGCCCGATTCGTCGCCGAGCACGATCACGCATAAAGTCGCGGCGAGCCCGAAGCCGGAAGCGACCGCGAACGAGCGCAGCGCGAAGTCGATGTCGCGGCGCTTGAGCAGATACCACGACGAGAGACCGAGCACGAACATCGATGCCGTCACGTAACCCGCCGACACCGTATGCACGAACTTCACCTGCGCGACGGGATTGAAGATCACGTCGAAGATGCTCGACAGTTCCATGCGCATCGTTTCGTAGTTGAACTCCGCGCCGACCGGGTTGTTCATCCAGCCGTTCGCGATCAGGATCCACAGCGCGGACAGGTTCGAGCCGAGCGCCACGAGGAACGTGACCATCAGATGCTGGACGCGCGACAACCGGTTCCAGCCGAAGAAGAACAGGCCGACGAAGGTCGATTCGAGAAAGAACGCCATCAGCCCTTCGACAGCGAGCGGCACGCCGAAAATGTCGCCGACATAGTGCGAGTAGTACGACCAGTTGGTGCCGAACTGGAATTCGAGCGTCAGGCCCGTGGTCACGCCCATCGCGAAGTTAATGCCGAACAGCTTGCCCCAGAACTGGGTCATGTCCTTGTAGATCTGCTTGCCCGTCATCACGTAGACGCTCTCCATGATGACGAGCAGCCACGACAGCCCGAGCGTCAGCGGCACGAACAGGAAGTGATAGAGCGCCGTGACGGCGAATTGCAGACGCGAGAGATCGACGACGTCGCTAGCGGGCATGGTTGTCACCTTGATGCGGAGGCGGCGATGGGACGGAGGCTGGCACCGACAGCAGCGCCTGTGCGACCTGCGCAGGCGGCAGCGACATGTTCCGGGCCTGCGGATGATTGAAGAACGCGAATTTGAGCGCGAGCAGAAGCGCGAATTTGATCGCGAGCACGATCACGATGTCGCGAGCGAAGGTGGGACCGCGAGCCCACGCGGCGACGCGGCGGGCGAACGCGCGGCGTGAGGCATTCCTGTGATTGAGCGTTGTGGCCATGTTCGATCGGCAACGACATCGCGCCGGTCGACCCGGCAGGATCCAGTGCGCATCGTCTGCGGCACTGGCGCAAGCCTAACCATTGTAGGAATGAGCTGACGGACAAGCCCGCGTCATCGTGTCGCGAACAGGCGTCCGTTCTTCCACTTGATAAATCACGCTCTGCGCGAGGTCAAGGCAATGTCCCGACATTGACGCGGATCGACGCAACATTCGACGACGCATAAGAAAAAGCCCCGCCTTCTTGCGAAGAGCGGGGCTCTGTTCGTAACGGGTACCGCCGGTGGACGGCGTGCCCGCTGCTTCTCTACGGTTACGCGTATTCGGCGAGCGCGGTGCGCATCTTCTTCATCGCGCTTGCTTCGATCTGGCGAATCCGTTCGGCCGATACGCCGAACTCGTCGGCCAGTTCGTGCAGCGTCGAGCCGCCCGAACCATCGTCTTCCACCTGCAGCCAGCGCGCTTCAATGATGCGGCGGCTACGCGGGTCGAGCGATTCCAGCGCGCTCGCGATACCGTCGCTTTGCAGCTTGTCGCGCTGACGCGCAGCCAGCACGGCCGTCGGCTCGCTGTGCGAATCGGCCAGATAGGCGATCGGGGCAAATGCTTCTTCGCCGTCTTCGACCTGACCCTCGAGCGCGACGTCGCCACCCGACAGACGCGTTTCCATTTCGGCCACTTCTTCGCGTTTGACGTTCAGCTCTTTCGCCAAACCGTCGATTTCGTCCGGCGTGAACGACTGCAACCCTTGCTTGTGGCTGCGCAGGTTGAAGAACAGCTTGCGTTGCGCCTTGGTCGTCGCCACTTTCACCATGCGCCAGTTGCGCAGGATGTATTCGTGGATTTCGGCCTTGATCCAGTGCATCGCGTACGACACGAGACGCACGTTCTGCTCCGGGTCGAAGCGCTTCACGGCCTTCATCAGGCCGATGTTGCCTTCCTGGATCAGGTCGGCGTGCGGCAAGCCATACCCCAGGTAGTTACGCGCGATCGACACGACCAGCCGCAGGTGCGACAGGACGAGCTTGCGTGCGGACCCGAGGTTGTTCTCCTCGCGGTATTCGGTGGCGAACTGGCGCTCTTCTGCCGGCGTCAGCATCGGAATCCGGTTTACGGCCTGGATGTAGGCGTCGATATTGCCCAGCTGGCCGGGCAGAAGAGAAGCATGCGAGAGCGCCAGTGCACCTGCCGGAGCGGCCTTAGCCGACGACGGGCTCAGAGTACTCGGGAGGGTCAATGTGTTGCTCACGTAGCAAACTCCTTTTATTCAGACAAAAGTCTGGCAATTGCCAGACCAAGATGGATGTTAGCACTCTCATCTACCGAGTGCTAATACTTAGAAGCCGTAGGGCCATCCAAGTTCCCGAAATGCTATTGGAATCTACCTTCTAATAGCGTCGTGCCTCTATCGTACCTCATCTGCGGGTTTGGCAGCGAACGCATAGGATTCGTCGAATGCGGCAGAATTCCGCAATCGAGAGCGAGATTTTTTCGGAAACGGAAGCAGTTATTTGCTACTTTTTGGTCAGGAATAAAGGGTCCGATAGTTGCTACTGTCTCTAAAATGTCCCTGCGCGATGTCCTCGCTCAACCCCGCATCTGGTGGACGTACGATGGAAAAAAAGATCAAGGCTTGGATCGACGTGGTGCTCAAATGCGCCGCGGCTGCAACGTTCCTTGGCGCATCCGGTCTGGCTTCGGCAGACCAGTTGGGCATTCAGGTTACGGGCGGCACGGCCGACCATCACGTCCGCAAACTCGACCTCGGCTTTGTCTGGGATCCCAATCTGACGTGGTGGGAGATCGGCGGCTGGCACTTCGCGCTGCTGGGTGAAGCGCACGCGGCCTGGTGGCATACGGACGAAGGCAACGAGAACGAGAACATCGGTGAGTTCGGCGTGACGCCGGTGATCCGGTTCATCAAAGGCTCGGGCTGGTTCCGGCCGTTCGTCGAGGCCGGCGTCGGCGTGCGTGTGCTGACTCACCCGCGACTCTCTTCGACCTTCACGATGGGCTCTGCGTTCCAGTTCGCCGACATGGCGGGCGTCGGCGCGCAGTTCGGCGACCATCAGCAGTATCAGCTCGGCTACCGCTTTCAGCATGTCTCGAACGGCGGTATCAAAGAGCCGAATCCTGGTATAAATTTCCACCAGATTTACGTGCAGTACAACTTCTGACGACCGTTGCCGTTGTCGGCGCGGTCGTCGATAGGGGCGAACGCGATGGCGGCAAAGGTGATCGAGGCGATTCGGGGGCTGGAGCGCGATCGCTTTCGCGCGATGGTGGAAGGGAACGGCCAGCAGCTCGACGCGCTGCTCTCGGACCACGTCATTTACGTCCACACGAACGGCAAGCGCGAGTCGAAACAGCAGTTCATCGACGCCATCACGGCCGGGCGCCGGCGTTATCGCCAGATCGAGGTGCAGTCGCAGGAGGTGCTGCCCGTCGGGCGCGAGACCTGCGTGGTCACGGGCCGCGCGCTGATCGAGATGGAAGCGAACAATGGCGCGCTGCTGTTTCCGATCGCCTACACGGCCATTCAGGCGCAGGAAGACGGAAAGTGGCGCCTGATCGCGTGGCAGGCGACGCGTTGCGCAATCGAGTGACGCGGATCGCGCGATCACTCTGTTCCTGACGGGAGCCGCTTCGTGAGCGGTCCGTGTGCGCCGGCGACGGGTGAATCGCCGGCGTTTGCGTTTTTGCGTGTTTCCTTTTGCTGCCGAACCGTTATGCCGCGACCCGACGGTCGACAGCCGGCCAGCCCGCGCGATTGACGCCGCTGACGACGGCATCGACGACGGCCGTCATGTCGTCTTCCGCGACGCCGACGCCGTGCCGCATCGGCTGATCGCCGACCCGGCAGCCGACGAATACGGCTGTACGGCCGTCCGCCGCGCGCATTGTTTCAACCGACGTGATCTCGATGGCCTGCTTCGCCGCCGAGGCCAGTTCCTGCGCGACGGCCTTCGCGTAGGCTTCATGGCCGTCGACACTCGCCGCTGCCGTCGCCGGCACGCCGATCTCGCGCTTGTTCCAGCGCACCGTCGAGCCGTTCACTCGCTGCGCCGGGCCTTCCGTCTCGAAGTATTCGCGGGCGAAGAGCGCGCAGATCGCGTCGCCCGTCACTTCCTCGCCTGACTGGTCGGCGATCGTTTGCACAGCATGGCTGAATTCGACCTGCACGCGGCGCGGCGGCGCGAAGCCCATGCCGCGCTCGAGCAGGTAGGTCGAACCGCCCTTGCCGGACTGGCTGTTCACGCGGATGACGGCGTCGTAGCTGCGGCCGACGTCGGCGGGATCGATGGGCAGATAGGGCACTTCCCAGACCGCATCGGCTTTTTGCTGCGCGAATCCCTTGCGGATCGCGTCCTGATGCGAGCCCGAGAACGCCGTGTAGACGAGGTCGCCCGCGTACGGATGGCGCGGATGCACGGGAATCTGGTTGCAGCGCTCGACCACGCGCCGCACGGCGTCGATATCCGAAAAGTCGAGGCCGGGATCGATGCCCTGCGTGTAGAGATTCATCGCGAGCGTGACGATGTCGACGTTACCCGTGCGCTCGCCGTTGCCGAACAGACATCCTTCGATGCGGTCCGCGCCTGCCATCAACGCGAGTTCCGCTGCCGCGACAGCCGTGCCGCGGTCGTTATGCGGGTGCACCGACAATACGATGCTGTCGCGATAACCGAGATTGCGGTCCATCCATTCGATCTGGTCCGCATACACGTTCGGCGTCGCGGCTTCGACGGTGGCGGGCAAATTCACGATCATCTTGTGATCGCGCGTGGGACGCCACGTTTGCGCCACGGCGTCGCAGACTTCGCGCGCGAACGGCAGCTCGGTCATGCTGAAGGTTTCCGGCGAATACTGATAGGTCCAGTGCGTCTGCGGACGGGCGTCGGCGTGTTCGCGAATGATCCGCGTGCCCTCGACAGCGAGCGCCTTCACGTCTTCCTTCGACTGGTTGAAGACGATCTTGCGGAACGACGGGCAGATCGCGTTGTACAGATGGACGATGGCGCGCGGCACGCCTTCGAGCGCCTCGAACGTGCGCGCGATCAGGTCTGCGCGCGACTGGACGAGGACTTCGATGGTCACGTCGTCGGGAATGCGCTTTTCGTCGATCAGCTTGCGGACGAAATCGAAGTCGGTTTGCGACGCCGACGGGAAGCCGACTTCGATCTCCTTGAAGCCGATGGCGACGAGCATGTCGAAGAACTCGGTCTTCTGCGCGATGCTCATCGGCTCGATCAGCGACTGGTTGCCGTCGCGCAGATCGGTGCTCATCCAGACGGGCGCGTGGTCGATGGTGCGGGTGGGCCACTTTCGGCCGGTCAAACGGACGGTCGGGAAGGGACGGTATTTCTCGGCAGGGTTGCGCAACATGGTAAGGCCTCGTTCGATTCGTTTAGTCGTGTGCTGGGGGATGTGGCTTCGAGCGGCTGGCGGGTTGCCACAGATGCACGACCCGCAAGCCGGGCGCTAGCGGGAGCAACGAACGGGCGCGAACAAACAACGACGTCATCGGAACGACAACGAAGGCAACGATCGGAACGGAAGCCCATGCAACGTGCATTTGACCCTCGCGATTCGTCCGGACGGTAAACGGACGAACACAGACGACTACAGGTTTTGAAGGAACTACGGACTGGGGTGAAACGGAACGACGGGAACTGCCAGGAGGACCGCTGCAGCCGCTTTGGCGACTGCACGCGGCGCTACGCCTTGCTTACGCTAGACGTAGCGATAGGGGCCGCGCTAGGCGGCCGAGGGTAATTCGGAGGGTGTTCGGAAAGGAACGCATTGTTAAAAGATAAGCGAGGCGGCGTGGGCCTGTCAACCCGGAACTGGCTGCAATGCGTTCCTTCCGAGGGTGGAAACGGCTTGCCGGAAGGCCGTTAGCCCTTGTCAGGCGGCCTTCCGCGCAATCTCGACGATCAGTTCGACCTGCCGCGTGATGGCGGCCGGCACCGGTGCATCGCCGCGCAGGACATCTGCGATCCACGCTGCCGTGGTCGGCGCGTCGCGGCCTTCGGGTAGGTCGACTTCGGGCGCATCCGGCGACGAGCGCTCGGCGGCGACGCGCGTTTCGCAGATGCCGTCATGCAGCCAGTCGATCTGCACCTGGCGGCGCGTATCGGCAACGGCTTCACCTTCTGTGCCGCGCGCGAGCAGCGCACCGCCAACGGCAGCGTCGGGATGCGAAACGAACAGCCGCGTCAGGCTCTCGCGATACGGCGGGTGCGTGTAGTTCACGAGCCGCAGACCGGCCGGCGCGAACGGCTGAAGAATCTTGACGAGCGTATGCGTCGAATTGCGCACGCCCATCCGCCGACGCAGCGACAGCAGTCGCGCGAGCTTCGGCGCGAGCGTTTCGATGGGCGCGAAGGCGATGCGCTGGCTCGCGAGGCCCGCTTCGATGTCGCCGTGCGTCTGCGCGGGCGCGACGTTCAGAAGCGCGAAGATTTCGGCGCTCGTCACGCGGCCGGGATCTTCCGTCACGCCGTGCACCAGCACGGGCACGCCCTCGCGCGCGAGCAGCAACGCCAGCAGCGGCACGAGGTTCGGCTGCTTGCGCGCGCCGTTGTAGCTTGGAATCGACACTGCCTGATGTGCGCCGTGCTTCACATCGATCGGCGCGAACGACGCGTGCGCTGCCGACAGCATCGCGGCCAGTTCGTCGGCGGATTCGCCTTTCACCCGATACGCGAGCAGGATCGCGCCCAGTTCGAGATCGGAAACGCGACCGTCGAGCATCGCGGCGTACAGCGCGTGCGTGTCGTCCGGCGTGAGCGCGCGCGCGCCGTTGGGGCCGCGGCCGATTTCCTTGATGAAACGGGCGCAGGGAAAAGGCGTGGTGTCGGTGAAATCGGTCATCGGGCAAATCGGTATTTTGGGGGCGGCGGGCAGCAACGATTGATTGGCGGCGTTTGCTTTCGCAGGCGGACGCGGTTCGACGCGCTACGTTCGTTTCGAGTATCGCACGCCGGGCTCGCGTCCAGAATTCGAGCGATGCGGGAGCAGAGGTGCGAGCAAATTGGCGGCCTGCCATGAACCTTACGGCATGGCTTCCGTGGCCGCCACCTGGCCGTTCGGCCAGGCGACGCGCGAAACGGCGCCGCGTTACACTCAATGCTTCGCCGCGTCAGAGCGGCTCAATAGAAGACGGAGAACGGAATGGGTTATGTGTTTGCGCCAGCGCCGGTGACGGCAGTGCCAGTCGTCGGATCGGACGATCAGTTCGCGGTGCGCCGCATCTACTGCGTGGGCCGCAATTACGAAGCGCATGCGCGCGAAATGGGCCACGACCCCGACCGCGAACCGCCGTTTTTCTTCGCCAAGCCGGCGGATGCCGTGCTGTACGTCGCGCCCGGCGCCACGGGCGAGTTTCCGTATCCGGCGCAGTCGAAGAACGTCCACTACGAGATGGAACTCGTCGCGGCGATCGGCAAGGCAGGCAAGAACATTCCCGCCAGCAGCGCGCTCGATCACGTCTACGGCTACGCGCTCGGTCTCGACATGACGCGCCGCGACCTGCAGGCGGAAGCGAAGAAGCTGGGCCGTCCGTGGGACACGGCAAAGGGCTTCGATCACTCCGCGCCGCTCGGTCCGATTCATCCCGTTACCAAGGTCGGTCATATCGACAAGGGCGCGATCTTTCTCAGCGTCAATGGCGAAGAAAAGCAGCGCTCGGATGTGTCGCAGCTGATCTGGTCGGTGGCTGAGACGATCGAGTATCTGTCCAGCTTCTTCGAACTGCAGCCCGGCGACCTGATTTTCACCGGCACGCCCGAAGGCGTCGGTGCGATCGTCCAGGGCGACCTGATGAAGGGCGGGGTGGACGGGCTGGGAGAATTCAGCGTGCGCGTGGTCTGACGCCGCCGGATCCATTCAGGGGGAGGACTACACAATGAAGCTGTACAGCTACTTTCGCAGTTCCGCGTCGTATCGCGTGCGCATCGCGTTGAACCTGAAGAACCTGCCGTACGAGTACATGCCCGTGCATCTGCTGCGCGAAGGCGGCGAGCAGTTCAAGCCCGAATATCGCAAGCTCAATCACGACGCCATCGTGCCGACGCTGGTGGACGGCGACGACGTGATCACGCAGTCGCTCGCGATCATCGAGTATCTGGAAGAAACGCGTCCCGAACCGGCGCTGCTGCCGTCGAAGCCCGCCGATCGCGCGTACGTCCGCTCGATCGTCCAGCAGCTTGCGTGCGAGATCCATCCGCTGAACAACCTGCGCGTACTGAAGTATCTGAAGCGCACGGTCGGCGTGAGCGACGAGGTGAAAGACGCGTGGTATCACCACTGGATCAGTTCGGGTTTTGCCGCGCTCGAAGAGTATCTGGTCGCGGATGGCCGCGCCGGCAAGCTATGTTTCGGCGATACGCCGACCATCGCGGATCTCTGTCTCGTGCCGCAGGTCTTCAACGCGAGCCGCTTCAATGTCGATCTGAGTCCGTATCCGACGATCCGGCGCATTTGCGAATACGCGAACTCGCTCGATGCGTTCGCGCGTGCCGAACCTTCCGTGCAGCCCGACGCGGAGTGAGGAGGCCTCCTGATACGGAAGCGCTCGCCATGCAGAAGCAATGAAAAAGGGCGTCATGCAAACACATGACGCCCTTTGAATTTCACTCGCTCTCAGGCGATCGCTGCATCACCCGAGCAATGCATCCGAAAACTCTTCGGCGCTGAACGGTTGCAGGTCTTCGACCTTCTCGCCGACACCGATGAAGTACACGGGCACGGGACGTTGCCGCGCAATCGCCGCGAGAATGCCGCCCTTCGCCGTGCCGTCGAGCTTCGTCACGATCAGGCCGGTGAGCCCAAGCGCGTCGTCGAATGCCTTCACCTGGGCGAGCGCGTTCTGACCCGTGTTCGCATCGATGACGAGCAGCACTTCGTGCGGCGCGCCGTCCATCGCTTTGCCGATCACGCGCTTCACCTTGCGCAATTCTTCCATCAGGTGAAGCTGGGTCGGCAGACGGCCGGCCGTATCCGCCATCACGACGTTGATCTTACGCGCGCGCGCTGCGCCGACGGCATCGAAAATCACCGCCGCGGGATCGCCGCTTTCCTGCTGCACGACCGTTACGTTGTTGCGCTCGCCCCAGATCGCGAGCTGTTCGCGCGCGGCCGCGCGGAATGTATCGCCCGCAGCGAGCAGCACCGACTGGTTGAAGCGCTGCATATGCTTCGCCAGCTTGCCGATGCTCGTCGTCTTGCCTGCGCCGTTGACGCCCGCGATCATCATCACGGTCGGATGGTAGTGACCGAGCGTCAGCGACTTCTCGAGCGGCTTCAGCAGGTCGACGAGCAGCGTGCGCAGCGCGGTCTTGACCTGCTGCGGATCGGTGAGGCGCTCAGCGCGCACTTTCTCGCGCAGCGTTTCGAGCAGATATTCCGTTGCATCGACGCCCGCGTCGGACATCAGCAGTGCCGTCTCGAGTTCTTCGTACAGATCTTCGTCGATCTTCGTGCCGACGAAAATACCCGTGATGCTCGAACTCGTTTTCGACAGACCGCTGCGAAGACGCGTGATCCACGAGCGTTTGGCGGCAGCTTCGGGCAAGGGCGGCGGGACGATTTCGACGTTTGCATCGTTTTCGTCGTCCGTATCTTCGAAATCGGCTGCGTCAGGGACGTAGTCGGGATCGAATTCGGGCGCGTCGGCGGAATCCGGAAGAGCTTGCTGACGGGGCGCGGCGGGCGCTTCCGGCTGCGCCTCGTCCCGCATGTCGACATCTGTGCCGGCATCGGTCTGCGACGCATCAGGCGTGTCGTCGGGCGCCTTGGAACCCTTGAATCGTTTGAAAAAGCTGAACATGGTCTGGGCTGGAGTGAAAGTGTGCCGGATTCCCGCTTTTGGCCCGGCGGCGCGTGGCGACATGCGGCGATGAGCGGCTACGCGGCATTCCGGTGGCCGGCGGGCGGTCCGGCAGCGACCGCACGACAGTCAGGCATGCGAGGCGCTTGAAGCCGCACATTTTATCAGGCGCGTCAGGCGCCGTCGTGATCGCGGGCAGGGCGCGCACCGACGTGGTGAACTTCGCCCAGTGCGCTTGCGCGCGTGTGGTAACGTGGGCGCTCCGGCTCGCCGATCGACCGTTTGCCGACGATCGGCGGGCGCACGCTCAACACATGAAACGCATGTCCCGTACTTCTCCCGCCCGCGCAAAAGGCGCGCCTTCCGGCCGCGGCCAGGCACACTCGATCCGCATCATCGGCGGCGACTGGAAACGCACACCGCTGCCCGTGATCGATCTCGACGGCTTGCGCCCAACGCCCGACCGCGTCCGCGAAACGCTGTTCAACTGGCTTGGCCAGCAGCTCGATGGCCAGCGTTGTCTCGATCTTTTCGCCGGCAGCGGCGCGCTCGGTTTCGAAGCGGCGTCGCGCGGCGCTGCGCGCGTGCTGATGGTCGAGCGCAATGCGCGCGCCGCCGCGCAACTGCGGGCGAATCAGGCGAAGCTGTCGGCGCGGGCAATCGAAATCGCCGAAGCCGACGCGTTGCGCCTCGCCGCGAGCCTCGCGCCTGGTTCGTTCGACGTCGTGTTCATCGATCCGCCGTTCGGTGAGGATCTGCTCGGCCGCTCGCTGGAGCTAGCAGCACCGCTGGTCAGCGCGGATGGTTTTCTCTACGTCGAGTCGGGAGAGTCCCTCGACGCCGCCGCGCATGCGGCGCTCGAAGGCTGGTCGGTGGTGCGGCAGGGCAAGGCGGGCGCCGTCTACTTTCATTTGCTGCAGCGCGAAAATGAGGAATAATGCGCGTTCCATAACAAGCGCCGGGCGGGCTGCCGTTACGCGCGCGATATCGTCGTCAGACGAGTCCTGCAGGGTGTGCTCCGGCACGCCTTCTAGTCAGTAGAGAGGAGAAATCCCATGGTTGTCGCCGTGTATCCGGGTACGTTCGATCCGCTCACGCGCGGTCACGAAGACCTCGTGCGTCGAGCATCGAGCATTTTCGACACGCTGGTGGTGGGTGTCGCGGACAGCCGCAACAAGCGGCCCTTCTTCACGCTCGAAGAGCGCCTCGAGATTGCGAACGAAGTGCTCGGCCACTATCCGAACGTCCAGGTGATGAGCTTCAAGGGACTATTGAAGGATTTCGTCCGCATCAACAACGCGCGCGTGATTGTGCGCGGGCTGCGCGCCGTGTCGGATTTCGAGTACGAGTTTCAGATGGCGGGCATGAACCGGTATCTGCTGCCCGACGTCGAGACGATGTTCATGACGCCGTCGGACCAATACCAGTTCATCTCGGGCACGATCGTCCGCGAGATCGCACAACTGGGCGGCGATGTGAGCAAGTTCGTGTTCCCGTCGGTGGAAAAGCGGCTGCAGGACAAGGTCGCCGCTTACGAACAGGCTCGCGCTGCCAATCCGTGATCTGCGTGCGCCTCGCGGCGGAACGCGGGCGTTTTGCGATAACCGGATGCTTAGTGTGGTCTATCCGGGAGGCGTAAAATTGCAGATTACGGAACGTTTTTACCGGTGCGTGCAGGAACACGGCGCGCCGGCATGAAGTGAGAACAGCATGGCCCTGATGATTACCGACGAGTGCATCAATTGCGATGTATGCGAGCCCGAGTGCCCGAACGACGCAATTTCGATGGGCCCGGAAATCTATGTGATCGACCCGAAGAAGTGCACCGAATGTGTCGGCCACTTCGATGAGCCGCAATGCGTGCAGGTGTGTCCCGTCGAATGTATTCCGCGCAATCCGGAACATCTGGAAACGCCGGAACAGTTGATGGACAAGTACAACGGGCTGCAGGCTGCGAAGAGCGCCTAGTTGCTGCCTGATTCGTCTGAATGCGGCGCCGTTTGATAGCTTAGGCGATAGCTCAAGCGGCGCCGTTTGTCTTAGACCGACGCCTTAACCGGCGTACCCGCCAAGAATATCCTTCAGCGCGTCCAGCAGCGTGTCGCACTCGGCATCCGTGCCGATCGAAATACGCAGATGCTGGTCGATGCGCGGCAGCCTGAAGTGCCGCACGAAGACTTCCTTTTCCCTCAGTCGAGCTGCGAGCGTGGCCGCATCGTAGCCTTCGTGGCGCGCGAACACGAAATTCGCCGACGACGGCACGACTTCGAACCCCAGCGCCGTCAACTGCGACGTCAGCCGTTCGCGGCTGGCGATGACCTTGTCCGTACATTCGCGAAACCACACGTCGTCCTTATACGCGGCCGTCGCGGCGGCCTGGGCGAGGCGGTCGAGCGGATACGAATTGAAGCTGTCCTTTACGCGAGTCAATGCATCGATCAACGCGGCGTCGCCGAATGCAAAGCCGACCCGCATGCCGGCGAGCGAACGCGACTTCGACGTCGTATGGACGACGAGTAGATTCGGATACTTGCTGATCAGCGGAATGGCAGATTGCGCGCCGAAGTCGACATACGCTTCGTCAATAACCACGACTGAATCGGGATTCGACGCGACGATTCGCTCGATGTCCGAAAGCGGCAGCGCGTGACCTGTCGGTGCATTCGGATTCGGGAAGATGATCCCGCCGTTTGGCTCGCCGTCAGGCTGCATGTAGTCGTCCACGCGAATCTGGAACGTGTCGTCGAGTGGAATCGTCCGATAC
The DNA here is from genome assembly GCF_007995085.1 of Paraburkholderia azotifigens. Taxonomy (GTDB): domain Bacteria; phylum Pseudomonadota; class Gammaproteobacteria; order Burkholderiales; family Burkholderiaceae; genus Paraburkholderia; species Paraburkholderia azotifigens. The sequence goes on along the minus strand of NZ_VOQS01000001.1, from coordinate 2,126,834 downwards.
TCGACGTCGTAAAGACGCGCGTACGTCGGATAGAAGCTGTACGTGATGTCCGGAAAGAGAATCGGCTTGTCGTGCTTGAGAAGCGCCTGAAACACGATCGCGAGTACTTCATCCGAACCGTTGCCCGCAAACACCTGTTCCGCTTTTAACCCGTGCTGTGCTGCGACCGTCTCGCGCAATACGCGCGCCGTCGGATCGGGATAACGACGCAGCGACTCGGCGTGCTCGCCCAGTTCCTCGCGGATCGCGCGCAGCACGGCGGGCGAGGGCGGGTACGGATTTTCGTTGGTGTTCAGCTTCACGGGATGCGCGAGCGCAGGCTGCTCGCCTGGCACATACGGCGTCAACCGGTGAACGATATCGCTCCAGTAGCGGCTCAAGCTTCTCTCCTGTATGCGTGGACGCGTGTCGCGTCAGGGATTGCGATGCAGTTGCATCATCGCGCGTTCGAGTTCGCCCTTGACGACAGTCGGCATCACTGCCAGCGCGCGCTCGATCGACGCGTCGATCACATCCTGTTCTTCCTTGCGCGGCGGCTTCAGCACGAAGTTCGCGACATCGGGCTTCGCGCCGGCGCGGGCGCTTTCGGGGATCAGATCGCGCGGATGGCCAATGCCGATGCGCAGCCGCCAGTATTGCTGTGTCGACAGATGAGCGGAAATGTCCTTCAGGCCATTGTGCCCGCCGCTGCCGCCGCCGAGCTTCAGCTTGACGGTGCCGGGCGGCAGATCGAGTTCGTCGTGAGCGACGAGAATCTGGTCCGGCAGAATCTTGAAGAAATGCGCGAGCGCGACGACCGACTGACCAGAGCGGTTCATATACGTCATCGGCTGCAGCAGATGCACTTCCTCGCCGTACAGACGCGCCTTCGCGTAGAAGCCGTGGAAACGCCGCTCGTCGCGCAACGTCGTGCCCGCTTCGCGAGCGAGTTGGTCGACGAGCCAGAAGCCGGCGTTGTGGCGGGTCGCGGTGTATTCGGCGCCCGGATTGCCGAGCCCGACGATCAGCTTGATCATGTTCGAGTGAGCCGCACGGCAGGCCGCGCAGCCTGAATTAATCGAAAAAAAACCCGCCGGGGCGAACCGCGGCGGGTTACGTCGACCGTTCCATTGAAACGGATCGAGAGGATAGCGGCTTTATTCAGCTGCCGGCGTTTCGCCTTCAGCTGCTGCTTCTTCCGACTGTGCGCCAGCAGGAATCGGTGCCGAAACGATCACCGGGTTTTCTGCGACGAGGTGCGCAACCAGTGCGACGCCAGCCGGCAGAGCGATGTCCGTTGCGTGCAGCGATTGACCCGCTTCGATCTTCGCCAGATCGACTTCGATGAACTCCGGCAGAGCGGCCGGCAGGCATTCGATTTCGATTTCGTTGATGACGTGCGAGATGATCGCGCCGCCCAGCTTCACAGCCGGGTTGGTTTCCTGATTCATGAAGTGCAGCGGCACCTTCGTGTGCAGCTTCTTCGATGCGTCGACGCGCTGGAAGTCCACGTGCAGCACGAGCTGACGGAACGGATGGTATTGCACGTCGCGCAGCAGAACCTGTTGCGACTTGCCTGCCACTTCCAGTTCGAGAATCGACGAGTGGAATGCTTCTTTCTTCAGTGCGTGCCACAGCGCGTTGTGATCGAGTTCGATCAGTTGCGGTTCGCCGACGCCGTACACGATACCCGGGGCCTTGCCCGAGTTACGCAGGCGGCGGCTCGCACCCGTACCTTGCAGATTACGCTCGAAAGCGATGACTTTCATTTGCTTCTCCATTATCTGCCCGCGACCAGGCAGTAAAACGGGGCCTTGCTCGCTTCTGATGAGCGGAGGACCCCTGACAAAACGGCATGAACCTTCGTCCGTTCATGCCGGAATGCAAAAGCGCCGCATTCATCATGCGGCGCTTTTGCAAATACTTTAGCTTTCCGCAAACAGCGACATCACCGAGTCGCCGCGACGGATACGCGAGAACGTTTCGGCTAGCAGACCTGCGCTCGTCAGCGAGCGGATCTTCGGGCACGAGCGGGCTTCTTCGCCGAGGGGAATCGTATCGGTGACAACGAGTTCGTCGAGCGCAGATGCAGCAATACGCGGACCGGCGCCACCCGACAGCACCGGGTGTGTTGCGTACGCGAACACCTTCGTCGCGCCGCGCTCCTTCAGCACTTGCGCTGCCTTGCACAGCGTGCCTGCCGTGTCGACCATGTCATCCATGATCACGCAGGTACGGCCTTCGACCTCACCGATGATGTTCATCACTTCAGCGACGTTCGCCTTCGGACGACGCTTGTCGATGATGGCCAGATCACAATTCAGCTGTTTTGCCAGCGCACGGGCGCGGACCACGCCGCCGACGTCCGGCGACACGACCAGCAGGTTCTCGTGATTCTGCTTGCGCAGATCGCCGAGCAGCACGGGCGTGGCGTAGATGTTGTCGACGGGGATGTCGAAGAAGCCTTGAATCTGGTCAGCGTGCAGATCCATCGTGATGATCCGCTCGACGCCGGCGATTTCCAGCATGTTCGCCACGACCTTCGCCGAGATCGCCACGCGCGCCGAACGCGGGCGACGGTCCTGACGGGCATAGCCGAAGTAGGGGATGGCCGCGGTGATCCGGCCTGCGGATGCGCGCTTGAGCGCATCGACCATGATCATCAGTTCCATCAGATTGTCGTTGGTCGGCGCGCAGGTGGACTGAAGGACGAAGACGTCCTTGCCACGCACGTTTTCCTGAATCTCGACCTGGATCTCGCCATCCGAGAACCGGGAGACCATTGCTTTGCCGAGGGGAATACCGAGGATTTTGACGACTTCCTGTGCAAGCGCGGGATTTGCGTTGCCAGTAAAAACCATCAGGCCGTCATGGCTGCTCATCATGCACCTGCTTCAGGCTGTGGGAGGCGAGGAACTACGAGAATTTATGGCAGGGGAGGAAGGACTCGAACCCTCGCATGCCGGAATCAAAATCCGGTGCCTTGACCAACTTGGCGACTCCCCTACACTAACTTTGAGCTTCACTGAATGTGTAGGCCATTCAGTGCCGCGAAACTTATGCCGCGAAAGAAAAGAGTGGATGCGTGTCCAGGCTTGCCGTCACTGCACTGTTCCATTCGACTGGCAGTTTGGCTTGCGCCGCGACCGCTTCATCTTTGCTATGGAACGCTGCAAAAACGCTTGCACCTGATCCTGTCATCCGCGCCGGCGCGATGTTGTCAAACCATCTCAGCACCTGCGCAACTTCCGCGTATTTCCTTGCGACAACTTGCTGCATGTCATTCTGGCCGAAGCTGTCTGGCCATCCTGCGCTGCAACTAACCTGTGCAAGAAAGTCTGCTATTGTGAGGGCTTTTGTGTCTCTCGTCAAGTCTTTTTCGGAGAAAATTGCTGACGTTGGAACGTGAACCCTCGGTGTCACCACCAGGAAGTGGCGCGGCGGCAATTGTACCTGCTCGAGTTCTTCTCCGATACCCTCTGCAAAGGCATTTTTTCCGAACACGAAGAACGGCACATCGGCGCCCAGTTTCACTGCAAGTGATTGCAGTTCCGCGCGCGGCACATTCAGCTTCCACAGACGGTTCAGTGCGAGCAACGTCGTCGCTGCGTCGGAGCTGCCGCCGCCGAGACCCGCGCCCATCGGCAGCCGCTTGTCGATCTCGATGTTCACGCCCAGGCGCGTGCCCGTATGTTCCTTGAGCAGCTTCGCGGCGCGCACCGTGAGGTCGGTGTCGGCGGGAACGTCGGCGATTTCGGTGCCGCGTGTGATCGTGCCATCATCGCGGCGCGTGAAGTGCAGCGTATCGCCCCAGTCGAGCAACTGGAACACCGTCTGCAACGCGTGATAGCCATTCGGCAGACGGCCTGTGATGTGCAGGAAGAGGTTCAGCTTCGCTGGAGCGAGGCAGTCGCGCAGCGAGTCGTTCGTTTCGATCATGAGTCTTTGCAAAGCGCGCGTGCCGGTTACTGGTCGAGCACGAGCTTGATGTCGAGCGGTGGTTCGGTACGCGCGAGATTGACGCGCTTCACGCTGGTTGCAGGCGCATCGGCGTAGGCGACGTAGTCGATCGTCCAGCCGTCCTGCTGGATTTCCTTCAGACGCGTTTCCTGTTGCGGATCTTTCTCGGTCGTCGCCTTCGATGTGGGCGCAACCGACGGCTGCAGCCAGTAGCGCAGACCTTCGACCGGCAACGCGAAGCCGAGTGCATTCTGCATCAGCGTGGAGACGTTATCGGCTGTCACCGGCTGACGGTTCGGCAATTCGAGCGTGGCCGCCGAAGGCGACGACGTGACAATGGCCAAAGTTTGTCCAAGCGGATTACGCAGTTCCAGCGTGACAGTATCGCCGTGTTCTTGCCAGTCGAAGTTGCCGTACGCATTGCGCTGCTGTCCGTTCTGATCGACGTACTGAACGGCGAAGCGGCCGTGATAGGCGCGGCTCGTTTGTGCGGTGACGGCCGTTGCTGCATTCGAAGTGGACGGACCCTGCGGCTTGACGGAAGCACAGCCGGACAAGGCGACGATGGCTGCGGCTGCGAGACCCAGCGCCGCGCGGCGCGGCGCTGGAGAGGAGAAAGCGGGCAAGGAAAAATGCATCAGAGATCGTTCACCTGAAAACGTTTGAGCGTTTTGACGAGCGTATCGTTGTCGGGTTCGAGCTTGCGGGCATCGCGCCAGGCCGCGCGCGCCTGATCCTGGTCGCCGCTTTTCCATAGCACTTCGCCGAGATGCGCGCCAATTTCGGCGTTCGGCTGCAGATCGTAGGCCTTGCGCAGCACGCGGATCGCATCCGACGTATCGCCAAGCCGGTACTTCACCCAGCCGACGCTGTCCATGATGAACGCATCGTTCGGCGACAGCGCCAGCGCCTTCTCGACCAGCTTGTCCGCTTCCTGCAGACGCTGCCCGCGATCCGCGAGCGAATAGCCGAGCGCGTTGTAAGCCTGCGCGTTGTCCGGTTGCGTGCGCATGAGCTTGCGCAACTGCGTTTCCATCACGTCGTAATGGCCGTTCTTCTCGGCGGCCATCGCGTAGTCGTACGTGAGATCGGGGTCGTCCGGGAACTCGCTCGTCGCCTGAGCGAGACGCGCCTCCGCTTCCTGATAGCGCTTCGCGTCGAACAGGATCGCTGCGTCGGTGCGCGCGATCAGCGCCTGCTCGTGCGGATCCTGCGCGCGAATGCCCGCAAGCAGCTTGCGCGCATCGTCCACTTTGCCCTGTTTCTGGAGCAGTTGCGCGCGCGTGATCTGCGCGGGAACGTACTGCGTGCTGGTCGGCGGAATCTTGTCGAGCCACCGGCTCGCCCCTGCCGTGTCCTTCTGTTCGAGCGACAGCTGCGCAAGATAGATGTACGCCTGGCCCGCGTCCGCGCCCGGCGTTTTCTCGGCCTTTTGCGCGTACTGCTGCAGATAGTTTTGCGCTTCGGGCAGATTCTTTTGCTGGATCTTGATGAGCGCAAGCGCCATCAGCGGCGTCAGGTCGTTCGGGTTGTCCTTCTGCATGAACTCGAACTGTTTCTGCGCGTCGTCGAGGCGATCGCTGGCCAGATACATTTGCGCGAGCGCGAGCCGCGCTTCATGCGACTTCGGATTCGCCTGGACGTATTTCTCAAGCGACGCGATGCCTTCCTTGCGCTCTTCCGGTCCCATCTGCGACAGCATCAACGCAGCGGGCAGATAGTCGGGCTTCAGCTTGAGCGCCTGTTCCAGCGATTTGCGCGCACCGGGCGCATCGTCGGCGATCAGCTGCTGACGCGCGAGCGCGAATTGCGCTTCGGGGCGATTCATGTCGTTTGCGAGCAGATCCTGCAGCACGTGCAGACCGCCCACGCGATTCGGACCGCGCGAAATCAGCAGTTGCAGTGCGAGAATGCCGTTGCCGCGGTTTTCCGGCGGAATCTTCGCGAGTTCTTTCGCGAGCATCGGCTTCGCGTCGTCAGGCTTGCCGGACAGCACGAGCAGCGATGCGTCCAGTTGCGCGGCGCGTTCGGATTGCGGCGCGTATTCCTGCCACAGCTGTGCGGCAGCCAGCGCATCCGACGGACTCTGCGCGGCAAGCGCGATTTCCGTCGCGCGCTGCGCCATGCGCGGATCGTGCGTGTCCCGCGCAAGCGAGAGATAGGTCTGATACGCTGGCGCCGGCTGATTACGTTGCAGCGCGACTTCCGCCGCGAGCACCTGGAAGACGATCTGGCTGCTCAGCAGAACGCTGGGCAGATTGGCTTTTTCTTCGGCGGAATCGGGGCCGAAAGCGTCTTGCACGGAGACAGCGTTGTCATCCGCATCGGGCGACGGATCCTGCGCATGCGCGGGCAAGGCGGCTAGCGTCCAGACAGCCAGAGCGGCCACACCCAGCAGCCGGCGTGCGGAAACGGCGTGCGGCACGCTGTTCGCACCGGCCCGGCGCTTCAAATACTGCTTAACGATGGACAGGTTCATACAGATCCGTTCAATGTTTCGGTCGATTGTAACGCGCTCGCTACAATAAGCGCATAACCACGGACGCAAGTTGCAGACCAGTTAGACATGCCAGAGCTGCCAGAAGTTGAGGTTACCCGACGCGGAATCGAACCTTATGTCGCGGGGCGCCGCGTCGAGCGCGTCGATGTACGCACGCCCGCGTTGCGCTGGCCCATTCCGCCCGGTTTCGCGCGCCTGCTGCACGGCCGGCTGATCCACAAGGTGGAGCGGCGCGGCAAATATCTGCTGTTCGAGATCGACGAGGGCTGGTTCATCGTGCATCTCGGCATGACGGGAACACTCCGTGTGCTGCGCAACGTGCCGCATCCGCCTGCCGCTGCGAAGCACGACCACGTCGACTGGATTTTCGACGACTTCATTTTGCGCTTTCGCGATCCGCGGCGCTTCGGCGCTGTGTTATGGCACCCGCGCTCGGCAGGCGACGTTCTCGATCATCCGCTGCTGGCCGATCTCGGCGTCGAGCCGTTCGCGCCGTCTTTTTCGGGCGCGCTGCTGCATCGCAAGACGCGCGGGCGCAAGGTATCGGTGAAGCAGGCGTTGCTCGCGGGCGAAATCGTCGTCGGCGTGGGCAACATTTACGCCTCTGAAAGCCTGTTTCGCGCGGGCATCCGGCCGACCACGCAAGCGGGCCGCATCTCGCTCGTTCGTTACGATCTGCTTGCAGACGCCGTGCGCGTCACGCTAGCCGCCGCGATCGAGAAAGGTGGCAGCACGTTGCGCGACTTCGTCGGCAGCAACGGCGAGAGCGGCTATTTCCAGCTCGACTATTTCGTCTATGATCGCGCGGGCCTGCCATGCCGCGTGTGCGGCACGCCGATCAAACAGATCGTGCAGGGCCAACGCTCCACCTACTACTGTCCGACCTGTCAGCGCTGAGCCGTTCATGCCCGCTTCTTCCGTCATCGCTTCTTCCAGCGCTTCGTCCACCGCTTCGTCCACCGGTTCTCACACGATACCGAAGCTCGCCGATTTCTCTGTGCGCCTGATCGCATGGCAGCGCGAACACGGCCGTCATGACCTGCCATGGCAGAACACGCGCGATCCCTACCGGATCTGGCTGTCCGAAATCATGCTGCAGCAGACGCAGGTGTCGACGGTGATTCCGTACTACGCACGTTTTCTCGCGCGTTTTCCCGATGTCGCCGCGCTCGCTGCAGCGCCTGCCGACGACGTGATGACCTTGTGGGCCGGCCTCGGCTACTACACGCGCGCGCGCAACCTGCATCGCTGCGCGCAGGTGGTCGTCGAGCAGCACGGCGGACTGTTTCCCGAATCGGTAGAAGCGCTCGCGGAGTTGCCGGGCATCGGACGTTCGACGGCAGCCGCGATCGCGTCGTTCGCATTCGGCGCGCGCGCGACGATTCTCGATGGCAACGTGAAGCGCGTTCTCGCGCGCGTGTTCGGCGTGGAAGGTTTTCCGGGCGAGAAGAAGATCGAGAACGGCATGTGGCTGCTGGCGGAATCGCTGCTGCCCGTCGACGCGACCGACGACGACATCAGCGCCTACACGCAGGGCCTGATGGACTTCGGCGCGACGCTGTGCGCGCGCGGCAAGCCGGATTGCGCGCGCTGTCCGTTTGCCGCGGATTGTGTGGCGAACGTGACGGGTCGTCAGCGCGAATTGCCCGCCGCGCGCCCGAAAAAGACGGTACCGACGCGTCGCACTTGGATGCTGCTGCTGCGCGACGGCGATTCGGTGATGCTGGAAAAGCGCCCGCCGTCGGGTATCTGGGGCGGCTTGTGGAGTCTGCCGGAAGCTGCCGATGAAGCAGCGCTCGCACAACTCGCGCGCGACTTCGGCGCAAGTGCAGCCGTATCGCCGCTCGCACCGCTCACGCATGTGTTCACCCATTTCAGGCTCGATATCGAGCCGCGCATCGCGGAGTTCGATCGTGCTTCGAAGGCAGTGAGCGCGCGCGATGCCGGCACCGTGTGGATGTCGCTGAACGAACTCGACGCGTACGGCGTGCCTGCGCCCGTGCGCAAACTGCTCGAAGGACTGCAGGGTTCGCTGATCTGAACGCCGCGGCTACAGCAGTTGATGCTGCTGCATGTAGTGATGCACGACATCGATGCGCGCACCGGCGTCCTGCAGCTCCATCAGTTTTTGCCGCGCCTTCAGTGCAATGGGCAGCACTTCGGACAGACGGTTCGACACCCATGTCGGATCGTCGAGTCTGAATGGTTCGACGAACGGCAGGCTTTCTGGATCGCGTTCGCGGATCGTCGCGATGATGCGCTCGAGCACTTCGGCGCACGCGCCGAACTTCTCCATCAGCTGCGTGCCTTCGAGCGGCACGTCGCTGCCGACCAGCTCGGCCATGCCGACCAGCAGGCCGCCCGATTCGACACGATGCGACAGCAGACGGAACCGCTTGGTGCCACGCGCGCGGATCAGCAGCATGCCGAACTCGTCGACATCGCACACGTCGATCTGCGCGAGACAACCGACGCTCTCGGGCACGGCAGGTTCATTGGGTTGGGCGACTTCTGCGCCGCTCTTCAGCAGGCACACGCCGAACGACGTCTTGTCGCGCAGACAATCGCGCGCCATGTCGAGATAGCGGGCCTCGAAGATTTTCAGCGGCAGCAGTCCATCGGGAAAGAGGACGGTGTGCAATGGAAACAGCGGCACATCGGCAAGCACGGACGGTGTAGAGGACATGGCGCAACGCTTCGGTTAGGGCCGCCCCGAGCGGCCGGTCAAGCCACCATCGGAAGCCTCAGGCGACCAGTTTCGATGAGTCGTCGACGTCGATCGGCGCATCGCGATGCCGCACTATCACGTTCCCTTCGCTCGCGAAACGCGCGGCCAGCGTTTCAGCGATGAATACCGAGCGGTGTTGCCCGCCCGTGCAACCGATTGCAACAGTGAGATAACTGCGGTTGTCGTCGCGGAAATGCGGCAGCCATTTCTGCAGGAACGACTCGATGTCGCCGATCATCTGCTGGACGACGGGCAAGGCATCGAGGAAATCGATGACGGGCTTGTCGAGCCCCGTCAGCGGCCGCAGTTCGCGGTCGTAATAAGGATTGGGCAACGTGCGCACGTCGAACACGAAGTCGGCGTCGAGCGGCACGCCGCGCTTGAAGCCGAACGACTCGAACATCAGCGCGAGGCCCGTATGCTCCTGTTCGATGAACCGCCTGACCCACATGCGCAAAACGTTTGCCCGCAGGTTACTGGTATCGATCTGGTGGCCGAATTCGGCGAGGCTCGCGACGAGTTCGCGCTCGCGCTCGATGGCTTCGGCAAGTGACGTCAGCACGCCGACGTCCGCATCGTGCGCGGGCGAGCCTGACAGCGGATGGCGGCGGCGTGTTTCGGAAAAGCGCTGGATCAGAGCCTGCGTGCTGGCGTTCAGGAACAGCACGCGCACGTCGTGCTTGCCGGACAGGTCGCGGATCATCTGCGGCATGTCGTCGAGCGAGGCGCCAGAGCGTGCGTCGATCGCAACCGCCAGCCTTTCCAGGCCGTCGCCCGCGAGGTACGTGGCCAGTTCGGGCAGGAAGCGCGGCGGCAGATTGTCGACGCAGTAATAGCCCGCGTCTTCTAACGCGTTCAATGCAACAGACTTGCCGGAGCCGGAGATGCCGGTGATCAGGATAATGCGCATGGAGTCGTGGAATCCGTTGGGTTCATCATAGCATCCGGTGTCACCCGCTGTACCGCCGCGGCTATGCGCGCAATCGCGTCAGATCAGCTTGCCGGGAAATTGACTGTCGGGATCCTGCATGGCAAGGCGCTGGCGATCCATGAAGTCGCGCAACGTGTCGATGCCGCGCAATTGCAGGATGGTGTTGCGCACGGCTGCCTCGACCAGCACGGCGAGGTTTCGGCCGGCCGCCACCTGAATCGTGACCTTGCTGATGGGAAGGCCGAGCACGTCGACCGTCTGGCTTTCCAGCGGCAGGCGCTGGAACTCGCCATCCGGCCTGCGTACCAGCTGCACGATAAGCTTCAGCTTCATTTTCCGGCGCACGGCCGTTTCACCGAAGATCGTCTTGATGTCGAGCAGACCGAGGCCACGCACTTCGAGCAGGTTCTGCAGCAGGGGCGGGCACCGTCCTTCGACGAAATCCGGGCCGAGGCGCACGAAGTCGACGGCGTCGTCGGCCACGAGACCGTGGCCGCGTGAGATCAGTTCGAGGCCGAGTTCGCTCTTGCCGAGGCCAGAGTCGCCCGTGAGAAGCACGCCCATGCCGAGGATGTCGAGAAACACGCCGTGCAGCGTTGCGCGCGGTGCAAGGATGCGCGACATATAGAGGCGCAAGCTGTCGATCACGGCTGCCGGCGACATCGGCGTGGTGAAGAGCGGCGTTGACGAGCGCGTGCAGCGCAGGACCAGTTCCGGCGGCGCGGCGACGCCGCCCGCGACCACGAGGAACGGCGGTTCGAGCGCGATCAGCTCGGCCATGTGGCGCGAGCGGTCTTCGTCGGATTGACGCTGGTAGTAGTTGGTTTCGGCGTCGCCGAGCACCTGGATCCGGTTCGGGTGGATCAGGTTGAGGTGGCCGACGAGGTCGGCGCTGGACGTTGCAGTCGCAACCGTTTCCGCCGAGAAGCCTCGTTCCCAGCCCTCATGCCCCGTCAGCCAGCTGAGTTTCAGCGCGGCGGCGTTGTCATCGAAAATGCTTTGGGCGTTGATGCTGGACGTATCCATGAATCCCTGACTCCCTGACCTCGTATGTGCCGCTAGGACGCTGCTGTCGCTGCAAACCTCGAATCAAACGCGGCGCCAGGGCGCCGTGTTTCCACCCGTTTCGGTCGTGAAACCACGCCGATACGTCAAGGTTGCCACTGAGTCAGCAGGCGATGCAACGCCTCGCGGTCCTCTTCTGTGTGCAGCCGTTCACGCGCCTCGCGATCCGACAGCAGTTGGGCGATCTCCGACAGGATTTCAAGGTGCTGCTGCGTCGCCTGTTCGGGGACGAGCAGGAAGATGAGCAGCGAAACGGGCTGGCCGTCCGGCGATTCGAACGGGATCGGATCGGCGAGCCGCACGAAGGCGGCGAGCGGCTGCTTGAGGCCCTTGATGCGACCGTGCGGGATCGCGACGCCTTCGCCGAGTCCCGTCGAACCGAGACGCTCGCGCGCGAACAGATTGTCAGTCACTGTGCTGCGGGCGATGCCGTTCTGGTTTTCGAAGATCAGGCCCGCTTGCTCGAATACGCGCTTCTTGCTTGTGACCGCTAGACCGACGACGACGTTTTCGAGGGGAAGATATTTGGCTAAACGATTCATGTTGACAGGCGCAAAGGTCGCCTGGATTCTCCTCGCTGTGGCGTTTGAAAAGCGTTCCATGCCGGACAGCTGCTCATGGCGAATCCAGCGATTTGCAATGAGCCCTGCTCTTGAGACCCCGCAATGATCCCTTTGTGCAGGACTCGGGCTGGACAAAGACCCCGAAGGTAACCGATTTATTATAGAACAGGGTTGCAACGTATGGTGCGCCGCGCCATGAGTGAAAAATTCGGGCGACATCTCACTCGTTGGATGATCGCGAACACGCGCATCGGTCGCTGCAACGGGCTCTCAAACAAAAAACCGCCCGATGTCGGGCGGTTTCGCGGGGTTAAGGAAAGGCCTCTAACCGGCTTATTGCGGTGGCACTTCAGGTTGTGCCGCTACCGGTTGATACTTGATCGCTTCATGCTGATGGCCTTGCAGACGATCCTTGTGACGAATGACCTGGCGGTCGAGCTTGTCGATCATCAGGTCGATCGCGGCGTACAGGTCGCCGTCACAGCTTTCCACGAAAATGTCCTTACCCTTCAGATGCAGGTTGATTTCAACCTTTTGTCTCTTTTCCTTTTCCTTGTGGTTGTCGACCGAGAGGACCACACTGCCATCGATCACCTGATCGAAATGTCTTAGCACCCTGTCTAGTTTGGTGATCACGTATTCTCGCAACGCTGGCGTAACATCGAGATGGTGTCCACTGATCTTCAGATTCATAGTGCTTCTCCAAGCTAGTGGCCGCTTGGTCCGCATGAATCGCGCGAGCGCCGGTCGATTCTCGCAATCTGCCACGCCGTCCCCCGTTGACAGGCTACTGGCAGGTCGCATCGGCCAGCCTGCTCCGCCAAACAGCGGCGCGGCCGGAAAATGCCCGCCACAGGAGGCAGCGGGCTACAGAGACTTGCGCAGATTGACTGCTGGGATCTTCAGTGCTTCGCGGTATTTCGCAACTGTACGGCGCGCCACGACGAAACCCTGTTCTGCCAGCAGTTCGGCAATGCGGCTGTCTGAAAGAGGAGATTTGGTGTCTTCTGCTCCTATCAGTTGCTTGATGAGCGCGCGAATGGCCGTGGAAGAGGCCGCGCCCCCGGTGTCGGTGGATACGTGCGATCCGAAGAAGTACTTAAATTCAAGCGTCCCGAATGGGGTGAGCATGTACTTGCCGGTTGTCACACGCGATACCGTCGACTCGTGTAAACCCAGCGTATCAGCTATTTCCCGCAAAACCAAGGGGCGCATGGCAATTTCGCCGTGGGCGAAAAAGTTCTTTTGACGCTCGACAATTGCCTGCGCGACACGCAGGATCGTCTCGAACCGCTGCTGGATGTTCTTGATCAACCAGCGCGCTTCCTGCAGTTGCTGGCGCAGCGAACCACTGCCCGGATCGCCACGATTGTTGCGCAGGATATTCGCGTACAGATGGTTGATACGCAGCTTGGGCACGACTTCCGGGTTCAGTTCCGCCTGCCATCCCTGTGCCGTTTTGCGCACCATGATGTCGGGCACGACGTAATCCGCTTCGGCCTTGCCATACGCTGCACCGGGGAACGGCTCGAGCGAGCGGATCAGTGCATGCGCCTCGCGCAGATCGTCGTCGCTGGCCTTCAGGTACTTTCGCAGACGCGTGAAGTCGCGTGCAGCGAGCAGCTCCAGATGATGCGCAACGATGTCGAGCGCGAGCGTGCGCGTCGGCGACGGGTCGAGCCGGCACAACTGCAGACGCAAACATTCGGACGCCGAACGCGCGCCGACTCCTGCGGGATCGAAGCTATGCAGCAACGCGAGTGCCGCGTTCAGTTCGTCGGTATCGACTTCGAGCTCTTCGGGCAGATCGGCGAGTATTTCGTCGAACGTGGCCGTCAGATAGCCGTCGTCGTCAAGCGATTCGATCAGGAACGTGACGAGCGCACGATCGCGCGGACTGGCCTGCGTCACGCGAAGTTGAGCACTCAGGTGATCGCGCAGCGTCGTGGTCGATTCGTGGATTTGCAGCGGCGGCAGATCGTCGTCGTCCGATGCATTGCCCGAGCGGCCGTAATCGTCGAGATTCCACTGGGTCGAATCGCCGTTGGCATCCGAACCCAGCCCGTTGTATTCGTCGACGCCTTGTGGCTCGGCGCTATCGGAGCTTTCGCCCGACGACGTGGACGAGGACGACGGCGGCGCGCTCGACATTTCCTCCGGCGCGGCATTCTGCGCCGTCTGCGCGATGACAGTGCCGTCGGCGGCGACGCGCAACGGACTCGCGATCCAGTCGTCCTCCGCTTCGAGCAGCGGATTCTGGGCGATCGCCATCGAGACTTCCTGTTGCAGTTCAAGCGTAGACAGCTGCAGCAGCCGGATGGACTGTTGCAGTTGTGGTGTCAGCGCAAGATGCTGCGACAGGCGGAGTTGGAGGCTGGCTTTCATGGCAATGTGTGATTCATTGTAGAGAGTTTGCCACGACCGCGATACCTTGCGACACCCGCAAAAACGCGTGTGCACCAGATTTTGGCGCGGACGGTCGTTCCACGCGCGTCAAGCGGGCAATCACGCGGGCAATCACGCGCCAGCGTAGCCCGTCAAAATTACTGAACCTGACTTTGAGACAGCCCGGAACGAGGGCCGGAGGGCGCGGCTGCACGCGGCATTTACACGCCGCGTGCGCGCTTACATGCGGAAGTGTTCGCCCAGATAGACGCGGCGCACGCTCTCATTTTCAATGATGTCGCCGGGCGCACCCGCTGCGAGGACACTGCCGTCGCTGATGATGTAGGCATGATCGCAGATACCGAGCGTTTCCCGGACGTTGTGGTCCGTGATGAGCACGCCGATGTTGCGCTGCTTCAGGAACTTCACGATCTTCTGGATTTCCAGAACGGCGATCGGGTCGACGCCCGCGAACGGTTCGTCGAGCAGGATGAAGCTCGGGTTCGTCGCGAGCGCGCGCGCGATTTCGACGCGGCGGCGTTCGCCGCCCGACAGCGACAGCGCCGGGTTTTCGCGCAGATGCGAAATCTGCAGTTCGTCGAGCAAGGCTTCCGTGCGTGACGCGATCGCGTCTTTCGACAGGCGCTTGCCGTCGTCGCCGATCTGAAGCTCGAGCACCGCGCGAATGTTTTCCTCGACGGAAAGCTTGCGGAACACGGACGCTTCCTGCGGCAGATACGACAGGCCGAGCGAGGCGCGCTTGTGGATGGGCAGCAGGCTGATCGACTTGCCGTCGAGATCGATCTCGCCGGCATCGAGCGGCACCAACCCGACGATCATGTAGAACGAGGTGGTCTTGCCCGCGCCGTTCGGGCCGAGCAGACCGACCACTTCGCCGCTTTTCACGTCGAGCGACACGTCCTTGACGACCGTGCGCGAGCCATAACGCTTCTTCAGATTGCGAACGACGAGCGAACTGCTGGTGCCGGCCGGCTTTCGGTTGGGAAGGGCGGGGGCGCTCACGGCTTGGTCGTTCCTTGTGCCGGGAATTGATTGGCGGGCTGCAGGGTTGCCGACGGACCGCTGAGCGGCTGCGCGCCGCCGTTGCGCGGCGACAGCATCGCGCGCACGCGGCCGTTCGGATTGCCCGGGCTGGCGACGTCCTTGCCGGCCTTCGCGGTATAGAAGTCGTTCTGGCCGTCGTAGGTGATCACGCTGCCATGCACTTCGTCCATGATCGTGTTCGTGCCTTGCAGACGGCGCACGGTCGCGCGCGTCGTCAGCGTGGTGAGATCCTGCTTGCCGTCGTAGTCGATGCGTTCAGCATCGCCGTCGATATATTCGTCGACGCCATCGCGCTTCTGGCGGAAGTACGCGAGGTTCTTGCCCGTCGACGTGCCCGTTGCATACTGATAGCCCTGCGGATCCTGCGTCACTTCGACGCGGTCCGCGCGGATCAGGATCGTGCCTTTGGTCGCGACCACGTGGCCCGTGAAGATGTTGACCTGCTTGAGGTCGTCGTACGTCATGTTGTCCGCTTCGATATTGAGCGGTTTGTCCTTGTCGGCACGTTCGGCGTGCGCAAGCGGCGCGAAGCCGGCAAACGGCAAGGCGATCAAAAGTGCCGCAAGCCCGGCGCGGCTCGCACGAAGCGCACGCATGCGGCCGGACTCAAAACGGGGGAACGATTCGTTCATGCAGTCACGCTGGAATGGATTTAACCGGGTTGCTACTGGGAGCCGCCGGAGTCGGCCGGGGCGATGGCGCCACGCACGTTGCCGAAGAGCTGGATCACCCGGGTGACATTGTTGTAGTTCATGCCGCTGGCCGTCATGATCGACTGGCCGCGCTGAAGTTTAACCGGCTTTTCCGTCTCGATCACATCGTCGTTGACGAGCACGCGGAAATGCGACGAATCAGCCTGCATTTTCGGGTCGCCGGCGCCCGCATCGCGCACGATGCGCGCATTCTCGTACAGGTCGACGATCGACGCGTCGCCGTTCACCTTGCCCGTATCGCCCGTTGCCGTGACGACGGGCTTGCCCGGCTGGAACGCGCGGATGGCCGGTTTGGTCAGGTCGCTCACTTCGTCGTCCTCGTAATGAACGAGGGTCGCTGCCGTGAGGCGGTATTGCGTCGAGCCCGACTGGTCGAGCTCGGACACCGAGAAGATGTCCGCGAAATAGTCGGGCGTGTGCTGCTTCGGCTTGACGAGGCCTTCGTCCTGGTGCGGTCTGGTGGCTTGCAGCAGCCAGTACGTAATGCCGGCGAGCGCCGCCATCGCGACGAGCGGAATCAGCGACGTCCAGCGAAACCTGTTCATCCGACGAGGCCTCGCTGCGTCTCGCCGCGGCATGCGGCTGCGAGCAGTTCGTCGTAGCGGCCTTGCGCGCGCAGCAGCGCGTCGCACACTTCGCGCACCGCGCCGTGGCCGCCGCGCGCTTCGCTGACCCAGTGCGCACGCGCGATCACTTCAGGATGCGAGTTCGCCGGCGCCGCCGCGAAGCCGACTTTCAGCATGACGGCGAGGTCGACCCAGTCGTCGCCCATATAGCCGCATTCTTCGGGCGTGCGGCCCGTTTCTTTCAGCAGTTGCCCGAATGCCGCGAGCTTATGCTCGACGCCCTGATAGACATGTGTGATGCGCAGGTTTTCCGCGCGCTTCACGACGATGCCCGACTGACGGCCCGTGATGATCGCCGTGTCGATCCCCGCTTCGCGCAGCAGCTTGGCGCCGTGGCCGTCCATCGAGTTGAACGCCTTCATCGTGTCGCCCTGATCTGTAAACAGCAGGCCGCCGTCGGTGAGCACGCCATCGACGTCGAAAATCATCAGCTTTACGCGGCTCGCGCGTTCGGCGGCCGTCAGGGCAGCAGGGGCCATCAGATCACCTTCTTCGAAAACAGATCATGCATGTTGAGCGCGCCGATCAGCTTGCCCGCTTCGTCGACGACGAGCATCTGATTGATCCGGTGACGCTCCATCAGTTCCACGGCTTCGACGGCGAGCCGGTCGGGACCGATCGTACGAGGAGCGTGCGTCATGACGGAGTCGATCGTCAGCGCGCGGAAGTCGCCGTCGCGCTCGAGCACGCGGCGCAAGTCGCCGTCTGTGAAGATGCCCTTGACCCGCTCGTTTTCGTCGACGATAGCCGTCATGCCCATGCGCTTCGCCGTCAGCTGGAACAGCGCGTCACGCACGGTCGCTTCGTACAGCACCTTCGGAATCTGGTCGCCCGTGCGCATTACGTCGCGCACGTAGGTGAGCAGGCGGCGGCCGAGTGCGCCGCCCGGATGCGAGCGGGCAAAGTCGTCGGCGCCGAAACCGCGCGCTTCGAGTACAGCGACGGCGAGCGCATCGCCGAGCGCGAGCGCCGCCGTCGTGCTGGCCGTTGGCGCGAGATTGTGCGGACACGCTTCTTTTTCGACGCCGCAGTACAGATGCACGTCGGCGATCTTCGCGAGGCTCGAACCGGGGCGGCCCGTCATCGCGATCATCTTCGCGCCGAGGCGCTTGACGAGCGGCAGAATGGCAACGAGTTCTTCCGATTCGCCGGAATTCGACATGCCGATAAAGACGTCGTCGGCCGTCACCATGCCGAGGTCGCCGTGACTTGCTTCGGCGGGATGCACGAAGAACGCGGGCGTGCCCGTGCTGGCAAGCGTCGCCGCGAGCTTGCGCGCGATATGGCCGGATTTGCCGATGCCCGAAACGACTACGCGTCCACGGCAGCCGAGAATGAAATCGATTGCTTCGACGAATGCATTGTCGAGATGGTCGCGAAGGGAACGCACGGCGTCCGCTTCGATGTCGAGCACGTCGCGAGCGAGCGCAAGTGCCCGGTCGCCATTGATTTTCGCTATCATCCGGGGAGTATAGCAAAGGCGCATGTTCGCCGCGCCGGGAACGACCTTTCCGGACATTGCCTTCACGGGCCCCTCAACCTTGCTGCGCGGGCGTTTGCGCGTGGCTTCGCCGCCGAACCAGGACGCTCACCCGGATGCGCTTTTGCCGATGATTTCGCCGCTCGAAATGACGCTGTTCCTGCTGCTGGCATCAGTGGTGGGCGTCGTCGTGTTCCGCTATCTGAACCTGCCGCCCATGCTCGGCTATCTGTCCGTCGGCATCGTGGTCGGGCCGCACGCATTCGGCATCGTGCCCGACTCGGTCGGCGCGCAGAATCTCGCGGAATTCGGCGTCGTGTTCCTGATGTTCTCGATCGGACTGGAATTTTCGCTCGCGAAGCTGCGCGCGATGCGGCGCCTCGTGTTCGGCATGGGGCTGATGCAGGTGCTCGGCACGATCGCCGTTGCCGTGTCGCTTGGTTTCGCGTTCGAGCATTGGGTGCACATCTCGTGGCAGGCGAGCGTCGCGCTGGGCGGCGCGCTCGCGATGTCGTCGACGGCCATCGTCAGCAAGATGCTCGCAGAGCGGCTCGAAATCGAAACCGAGCATGGCCGCAATATTTTCGGCGTGCTGCTGTTCCAGGATCTGGCCGTGGTGCCGCTCCTGATCGTGATCGCGGCGCTGGGCGGCAGTTCGGACGATCTGATGAAGTCGCTCGGCATCGCGTCGATCAAGATCGTGATCGCGCTGGCGCTGCTGCTGATCGTCGGACAGAAGTTCATGACGCGCTGGTTCAACGTCGTCGCGCGGCGGCGTTCGCAGGAACTGTTCATCCTGAACCTGCTGCTCGTCACGCTGGGCGCCGCGTTCATCACGGACAAATTCGGTCTGTCGCTCGCGCTCGGGGCGTTCATCGCGGGCATGCTGATCGCCGAAACGCCATACCGCCATCAGGTGGAAGAGGACATCAAGCCGTTTCGAGACGTGCTGCTCGGTCTCTTCTTCGTGACGACGGGCATGCTGCTCAATCCGCGCGTGATCTGGGAGCATCCGCTGATCGTGCTCGCGTTCCTGATCGGCCCCGTGCTGCTGAAAGCGGTGATGATCACGGGCCTCGCGCGGCTGTTCGGCGCGACGCCGGGCGTCGCGATGCGCACGGGTATCGGGCTCGCGCAGGCGGGCGAATTCGGTTTCGTGCTGCTCAACCTGATTCTCGACAAGCACCTCGTCGACGCGACGCTGCTGCAGGCAATTCTCGCGGCGATGCTGCTGTCGATGCTCGCCGCGCCGTTCATGATCCAGAACGCCGACCGCATCGTGCTGCGCCTGTCGTCGACCGAATGGATGATGCAGTCGCTGCAAATGACGCGCATCGCGACGCAAAGCCTCAAGCAGAGCGGCCACGTGATCATCTGCGGTTACGGCCGCGCGGGGCAAAACCTTGCGCGCATGCTGGAGCACGAAGGGCTGTCGTATGTCGCGCTCGACCTCGACCCCGATCGCGTGGCGGCGGCCGCGGCGGCGGGCGAATCGGTCGTGTTCGGCGACGCCGGGCGGCGCGAGTCGCTGCTCGCAGCGGGTATCCATCGCGCGGCGACCGTCGCGATCACCTATGCGAACACACCGTCGGCGCTGCGCGTGCTGCACAACATTCACGAACTCGAACCCACGCTGCCCGTGATCGTGCGCACCGTCGACGACAGCGACCTCGAAAAGCTGCTCGCCGCGGGCGCGACGGAGGTGATTCCGGAAATCGTCGAAGGCAGCCTGATGCTCGCGTCGCACACGCTGGTCGTGATGGGCGTGCCGATGCGCCGCGTCGTGCGGCGTGTCGAGGAACTGCGCGACGAGCGCTATAGTCTGTTGCGCGGCTACTTCCACGGCGCCGACGACGTGGAAGACGACGACGGTCACGAGCAGGTGCGGCTACAATCGGTGCCCGTCGACGAAAAGGCCGATGCCGTCGGGCGCACGCTCGAAGAACTCGGGCTGTTCGATCTGGGCGTCGAGGTGACGGCGATCCGCCGGCACGGCATTCGCGGCGTCGAGCCCGATCCGTCGACCAAGCTGCGCGCGAGCGACATCGTCGTGCTGCGCGGCCTGCCCGAAGCGCTGGCGGAAGCGGAAGAGCGTCTGTCGAAACATCGGCGCGCGGGTGCGGCGGCGGCCTGACGTTTGCTGTCGTCTTCACCGTAATTCAAGCGGCGCGCGCCGCTCCCCTTATTCGACGGACGCGCGCAGCATTCAGGCAATTCACTGGAAATATCAGGGTCTTCACAGACCCGTCTGGAGTCACCATGTCCAAAGCGCCCGCGAATCAGCCATTCGATCCGGCCGAATACATCAACAGCGAGATTCGCACGGTGCCGGACTGGCCGCAGGCCGGCGTGCAGTTCCGCGACATCACGCCGCTTCTGCAAAAGCCGAAAACGCTGCGCGTGCTGATCGATATGTTCGTGCAGCGTTATATCGACCAGAAGCTCGACTACGTGGCCGGCCTCGATGCGCGCGGTTTCATCATCGGGCCGATTCTCGCGTACGAGCTGAACCTCGGCTTCATTCCGATTCGCAAGATCGGCAAGCTGCCGTACAAGACGGTGTCCGAATCGTACGAACTCGAATACGGCTCGGCGACCGTCGAGATTCACGAGGACGCATGCAAGCCCGGCGACCGCGTCGTGATCGTCGACGATCTGATCGCGACGGGCGGCACGATGATGGCGGGCAAGAAGCTGCTCGAGCGGCTCGGTGCGACCGTGATCGAAGGCGCGGCGATCGTCGATCTGCCCGATCTCGGCGGCTCGAAGCTGCTGCGCGACGCGGGCCTGCCGCTGTTTACCGTCACGACGTTCGGCGGTCACTGATCTCCACATTGATCTCAAGCAACGGAGTGTTTGCGCGATGCCCAATTTCCTGCTCTTTCTCGCGACGTCGATAGCGATCACGTTCGCGCCCGGTCCGGACAATCTGCAGGTTCTCGCGCGCGGCATTTCGCAGGGACGCGCGGCGGGCTTCGTCGCGGCGCTCGGTTTCGCGGCGGGCATTTCGTTTCACACGACGCTCGCCGCGCTCGGCATTGCCGCCGTGCTGCGCTCGTCGCCCGTCGCGTTCGAGATCATCAAGCTCGCGGGCGCCGCGTATCTGGTGTGGATCGGCATCAAGGCGCTTACCAGCAAAGGACTCGCAACGGCGCACGAGCGCCCGCCGCAGCCGCTCGCGTCGATCTTCCGGCAGAGCGTGATCGGCAACATGCTGAACCCGAAGGTGACGCTGTTCTTCGTCGTGTTCCTGCCGCAATTCGTCGATCCGCATGGCGTGCAAAGCGTCACGCTGCAGATGCTCGAACTGGGCGCGCTGTTCATGCTGCAAACGGTCGTGGTGTTTTCGCTGTTCGGCGTGTGCGCTGGCATGATCGGCGGATGGCTGAAGCGCCGTCCGCGCGCGGGCGTGTGGCTCGATCGTCTGGCGGGCGCGACGTTCATCGCGATCGGCATTCGCGTCGCGTTGCGCGACTGAGCGATTCACGCGCTTCATCCATCACGCTGTCTGGAGTCTTCATGTCCTTGCCTTGCATCATCGCCGCGCGTCGTTTCGATCGTGCTTTGCATCTGCCGTTTGTGATCGGCGGCGAGCGCGTCGGCTGGATTCGCGCGAACGATGTGCCGTTGCTTGCGCGCTGGCCCGATGTGTTCGATATCGATGCGCAGCGCGTGCTGCTGTCGCCGCAATTCGACTCGGTGAATCTGCGCAGCGCGGCGCTCGGTTCGGTGATCGGCGCGCTTGCAGCAGATGGCCGCATTCCCGGCTGGCGCGACGAAACCTACGCGATCCGCAATGCATTCGATGCGCCGCCGCTCGCGTATATCGAGCGCGCGGCGTCGCGCTTTTTCGGCACGATGACGTACGCGGTGCATCTGAACGGCGTCGTAGAATACGTGGATCGCGCGCCGCAGCTGTGGATCGCGCGGCGCAGCGAAACCAAGGCAACCGATCCCGGCATGCTCGACAACGTCGTCGCAGGCGGCATCGGCTGGGGTTTCAGCCTGGCGGAGACGATCGTCAAGGAGTGCTGGGAAGAAGCGGGCATTCCCGAGGAGATCGCCGCGCGCGCCGTTGCGGGCCGCACCGCGCACGTGCTGCAGTCGCTGCCGGAAGGCACGCAGGCCGAGCAGATTTTCATCTACGACCTCGCGTTGCCTGAAGACTTCGCGCCGCGCAATCAGGACGGCGAAGTCGGCGAGCATCGGCTGGCGCGTATCGAAGATGTCGCGCAGGCGATCGAAGAAGACGCGATGACGGTCGACGCCAGCCTCGCGACGCTCGATTGCATGCTGCGCCGCCGCTGGATCGACGAAGACGCGTGCGAGGGCATCGACGCGCTGTTCGCGCCGCCTGTTCTCGATTGAAGCGACGGCACCAGCGAAACACGTTGAAGCGAAACACGTTCAAGAAACACGCACTGAAGAAGGGAGTCACCGAGGTCATGTCGACCGAACACAGCTTTATTCTCAAACTGTCGTGCGCCGACCGGCCCGGCATCGTTCACGCCGTTTCGGGCTTCCTGTTCGAACGCGGCAGCAACATCCTCGACTCCGCGCAATTCGGCGACAGCCACACGGGCGAATTTTTCATGCGCGTCCACTTCCAGCAGGTGGGCGGCGATCCCGGTCTCGACGCGCTGCGCGAAGCATTCTCGACGCTCGCCGAACAGTTCGGCATGCGCTGGGAAATGCACGATGCAAACGTGAAGCCGCGCGTCGTGATCATGGTGTCGAAGATCGGCCACTGTCTCAACGATCTGCTGTTCCGCTATCGCACGGGTCAGCTGAACATCGAGATTCCCGCCATCATCTCGAACCACAAGGAGTTCTATCAGCTCGCGGCGAGCTACGACATTCCGTTCCACCACTTCCCGCTGACGTCGAACGACACGAAGGCGCATCAGGAAGCGCGCGTGCTGGAAGTGATCGACGAATGCAAGGCGGACCTCGTGGTGCTCGCGCGCTACATGCAGATCCTGTCGCCGGAGCTGTGCACGCAGCTCGAAGGGCGCGCGATCAACATTCACCATTCGTTCCTGCCGAGCTTCAAGGGCGCGAAGCCGTATTACCAGGCGTTCGATCGCGGCGTGAAGCTGATCGGCGCGACCGCGCACTACGTGACGACGGATCTCGACGAAGGCCCGATCATCGAGCAGGAAGTGGAGCGCGTCGATCACAGCATGACGCCGGATCAATTGACGGCGATCGGTCGCGACGTCGAATGCGTGACGCTGGCGCGCGCGGTGAAGTGGCACGTCGAGCATCGGATCGTGCTGAACGGCAGCAAGACGGTCGTGTTCCGCTGATTCTTCTTTTGGGTCGTTTGAAACCGGCGCGTGTCGTAATCGGCAGCGCCGGTTTTTTGTTTGTGACGCCGGGAAAGCGTTATCGCGAAGCGGCGCTTTCCGTCGGCGCCTGAAGGACGCGCGCCGATGCCTTGCGCGCGCTCGATGCCTGACGGCGCGCGTTCATCTTCTTCAGCCAGATCAGCAGGCCCGTTGCGCTCAGCACGGCGACCATCACGCCGACGCAGCTGATCAGGATACGTCCGCCGATGCCGAGGATGCGCCCCGAATGCAGCGGGAATTGCGCCTGCATGAAGAGGTCGCCCGCCGTGCCCTTACCCGGAATCTGCGCACCGAGGGGCTGACCGTTGTGCGCGTTCCAGTACGTCCAGGCATTGCCGAGACCGCTGTCGCCGTGATCGTCGCCGGCGTTGAAATAGCCGATGCCATAGACGTGAAACATCGGCGCGTAGTAGATCGCGCCTGGCGGCGCGTCGATATGTTTGTCGGCGCGTGCCTGTTCGGCCTGCTTCAGAATCTGTTCGCGCGCGACGGGTGCTTCATCCGGCTTCGCAGCCGGAAGCAGGGAAGGATCGGAAAACGGCGTCGGCGTGAGTGTCGAGAAGAACTTGACGATCGGCTGCACGACGGGCGCCGACAGATTCATCGACACGGACGTCACCGCCATCATCAGCAGCAAGCCCCAGATCCAGACGCCGCCCGAACGGTGCAGGTCGAAGGTGAGCGCATAGCCGCCGCGACGCACGCGAAACGCGAACGACTTCTTCCATGCCTTCATGCTCGGAAACGACAGGACGAGCGCGATCACGCTGTCGAAAATCCACACGATCCCGACGATGCCCATCAGCCATGTGCCAATGTCGACCCCCCGCGTGAACGGCAGGAAAAGCGTGTAGTGCAGCTTGTAGATGAACGGCATCAGATTGAGACGCGCGACGGACAGCGCGCCCCATTCGCGGCGGCTCTGGATCGCGCCCGTCGCAGGGTCGACGGCGATCTGGTTGAAATCGAGCGGATACGGCTGGTGCGTCTTCGGATCGACGCGCGGCAGCACCATCATTTGCAGTGCATGCCCTGGTTCGACGGAGAGCGGCAGGTAAGTCACCTGAAGACGGGGATCGTTCGCTTCGACGCGGCGCGCGAGTTCCAGCGACGGCAGCGGCTGCGCGTCGCTGCGCGCGTAGAAGAAAGTCGGATTGAGCAGCGCGTCGAGTTCGTGATCCCACGCGATCAGCGCGCCCGTCAGCCCCGCGACAAACAGAAACAGCGCCGTCCCGATGCCGAACCAGCGATGCAGGCGCACGAACACGGGTCTCATGCGCGGCTCCCGCCGGACGCGGCGGTCGTGGGTGGCGGAAAAATGGCGGACATGACGGCGCGCACTGCCTCTGAATAAGAATGATTCGCATCTTATGGGGCGCGGGCAGATGTCGCAAGTGTTTCGTAAGTACCCATTGAATCCGGGGTGCCGGGTGCCAGCCCTCTTATGCGTGTGCGACAAGCATCAACTCCGATTCGGCGCCGGGTGGCAAAAGCAGGTGAACGAATACGAAGCGACCAGCGCGTGCGAGTTGCGGCGTGCTCACGCCTTCCGTCGCGTTGATGAGGGCGTCGAAGCGGGCGCGGATGTGCGGCTCGGCGCAGGCTGGACGGTCGGCGGCGATCTGATGTGGCTGCATACGAAGTACGAGCGCGGCGCGTCGTTCGACGGCGACCGCGTCGCGGGCGCGCCGGGTTTCGTCGCGGCAGGTCACGTGACGTACACCGTGCCGTATGTGCCCGGGCTCAAGGTCGGCGCCGACGCGAAGTTCACGGGCAACACGACCGTGCGTCCCGCGGGCGATCTGAAGGCGGGCGGCTACACGCTCTTCAATGTCGGTGCGACGTATGCGACGAAGATGGGCGGATATGGCGTGACGTTCCGTGCAGCGCTGGACAACATCGCGAACAGGCGCTACTGGGAATACCAGTACGCGGACTACATCTCGCCGGGCGATCCGCGCACGGTGTCACTCAACGCGCGCATCGATTTCTGATCGCTGTGTCGCGCAGTTGTCGCGCAAATGGAAAAGGGCGGCCTCGCGGTCGCCCTTTTTGCTTGATAAGCCGTGTGCGTCACACGAGCCGCAGATAGATCAGCTCGCGCTTGATGTACGCATAGAAGATCGGCGCGGCGATGACGCCCGGGATGCCGAACGCGGCTTCCATCACAAGCATCGCGATCAGCAGTTCCCATGCACGCGCCTCGATCTGTCCGCCGATGATGCGCGCGTTCAGGAAGTACTCGAGCTTGTGGATCAGGATCAGGAAGATCAGCGCTGTCACGGCAGCCGGAAAACTCACCGACAGCGCGACGGCCACGATCAGCGTGTTCGAGATCAGATTGCCGATCACAGGCAGCAGGCCGACGATGAACGTGAGGATCACGAGCGTCTTCGCCATCGGCAGCGGCGCGTGAAAGAGCGGCAACAGCAGCAACAGGAAGATGCCCGTGAACACCGTGTTGATCGCCGAGATCTTCACCTGCGCGAACACGATGCGGCGGAATGCGTCGGCGAAACGGCCGACGCGCGTGAAGAACGCCGTCGACAGCGGCAAACGCTGCATATGCTTTTGCGCGCCGACCGCGATGATCGCACCGATGATCATGCCGATCAGGATGTGCGTGAAGATCCGCGCGGCGTTCTTGCCGCCTTGAGAGAGCGTGCTCGCATGCGTCTGCATCAGAACGGCGGCTTTCTCTTTCATCTGCTCGGTGGAAACGGGCAGATTCTGCGCGATGAATTCCGGCAGACGGCCGCGCGCCTGATCGATCAGCGACATCGCCTGGTCGAGCAGCTTCTGCACGCTCGGCACGTCCTTCTCGAAGTGCTCGATGATGGCGACGGTGAAGCCCGTCAGCGCGCCGACGATCACCGCGGAGAGAATCACCACGGCGAGCCAGCGCGCCCGCCCGCTCGACATGTGTTTTTCGATGCGCGGCGCGAGCGTATGGACGAGCTGGAACACCAGCATGCCGGCGAGCAGCGCGCCCAGCAGCTTCAGTTCGAGCACCGCCCACATCGCAAGCAAGGCGACGATGTAGCTGCCGATTTCGACCGCCGACAGTTTCGGCAGGCTCATGTCGCTGGTCAGCCTGACCGGGCGAGGGCGCAGATCCTGCACCTGCCCGTCCTCGCGGGCCTGATTACGCTTGGCCATGGCTTTCTATAGTCTCCAACCTCAGGTTTTCACGCTCGGCTTGCGGGCCTTCGCGGTTTTGGCAGCCGCTTTGGCCGTATCTGCCGCTGGCTTCGCTGTCGATTTCGAAGCCGGCTTGGGTGCATCGGCGGCGACGGCCTTTTTCGGCCTTGCCGGTTTTACGGCTGGACTTGCGGATTCTTCAGTGTCGGCTTCGCCGACCGTTGCTTCAGCTTCTTCCTCATCTGTTTCGGCTTCATGTACGGCCGCGCCCGCCGCCTTGTCGCGCTGCAAAAGCGGCGCGAGATACCGGCCGGTAAAACTTGCCTTCGACTTCGCGACCTGCTCCGGCGTGCCTTGCGCGATGATCTGACCGCCGCCGGCGCCGCCTTCGGGGCCGAGATCGATCACCCAGTCGGCAGTTTTTATCACATCGAGATTATGCTCGATGATGACCACCGTATTTCCTTGATCGCGCAACCGATGAATCACTTCGAGCAGCAGCGCGATGTCGTGGAAATGCAGGCCGGTGGTGGGCTCGTCGAGGATATAAAGTGTGCGACCCGTATCGCGCTTGCTCAGTTCCAGCGACAGCTTCACGCGTTGCGCCTCGCCGCCCGACAGCGTGGTCGCCGACTGGCCGAGACGGATATAGCCCAGACCCACGTCGAGCAGCGTCTTCAGTTTGCGCGCCACGACGGGCACGACCTTGAAGAAGTCGTACGCGTGCTCGACTGTCATGTCCAGCACTTCGCTGATGTTCTGGCCTTTATAGAGGATATCGAGCGTTTCGCGGTTGTACCGTTTGCCGTGACACACATCGCACGGCACGTACACGTCCGGCAGGAAGTGCATTTCGACCTTCAGCACGCCGTCGCCCTGACACGCTTCGCAGCGTCCGCCCTTCACGTTGAACGAGAAGCGGCCCGGATCGTAGCCGCGTTCCTTCGCGGCGGGCACGCCCGCGAACAGTTCGCGGATCGGCGTGAAGACGCCCGTGTAAGTGGCGGGATTCGAGCGCGGCGTACGGCCGATGGGCGACTGGTCGACGTTGATGACCTTGTCGAAATGCTCGAGGCCTTCGATCGCCTCGAACGGCGACGGCTCCGCCGACGAGCCGTACAGATGCTGCGCGACCGCGTGATAGAGCGTGTCGTTGATCAGCGTCGATTTGCCCGAACCGGACACGCCCGTCACGCAGGTCAGCAGACCGACGGGCAGATCGAGCGTGACGCGCTTCAGGTTGTTGCCGTATGCCTCGATGATGCGCAGATGGCGCTCGTCGGCCTGCTTGCGGTCGTCGGGGAATTCGATACGGCGCGCGCCCGCGAGATACTGGCCCGTCATCGACGCCGGATCGGCCTGCACTTCGACGGGCGTGCCTTCGGCGATCACCATGCCGCCGTGCTCGCCCGCGCCTGGTCCCATGTCGACGACGTAATCGGCCATGCGGATCATGTCTTCGTCGTGCTCGACGACGATCACCGAATTGCCGAGATCGCGCAGATGCTTGAGCGTCGAGATGAGCCGGTCGTTGTCGCGCTGATGCAGGCCGATGGACGGTTCGTCGAGCACGTACATCACGCCCGTCAGCCCCGAGCCGATCTGCGACGCGAGCCGGATGCGCTGCGCCTCGCCGCCCGACAGCGTTTCGGCGCTGCGTTCGAGCGACAGGTAATCGAGCCCGACGTTATTCAGAAACATCAGACGCGCGACGATTTCCTTGATGACCTTGTCGGCGATTTCGCGCTTCGCGCCTTCGAGACGCAGCGTCTGGAAGTAGCCGAGCGTGTCGCGCAGCGGCCAGCCGCTCACTTCGTAGATGCCGCGCGCGTCCGCGTCCGCGCCGATGCGCACGTAGCGCGCTTCGCGGCGCAGGCGCGTGCCTTCGCACGACGGGCACGCCTGGTTGTTCTGATACTTCGCGAGCTCCTCGCGCACCGCGACGGAATCCGTCTCGCGATAACGCCGCTCCAGATTCGGAATGATCCCTTCGAACACATGCTCGCGCACGGAAGTGCGGCCGCGCTCGTTGATGTACGAGAACGGCACCGTCTGCTTGCCCGAACCGTACAGCAGGATGTTGCGCACCTTTTCGGGCAAATCTTCGAAGGCGGTGTCGATGTCGAATTCGTAGAACGCCGCGAGGCTTTGCAGCATCTGGAAGTAGAACTGGTTGCGCCGGTCCCAGCCCTTCACGGCGCCTGCCGCGAGCGACAGCGACGGATGCGCGACCACGCGCTTCGGATCGAAGAACGTGATCTGGCCGAGGCCGTCACATTCCGGACACGCGCCCATCGGGTTGTTGAACGAGAAAAGGCGCGGCTCCAGTTCCTGCAGCGAATATGAGCAGATCGGGCACGCGAATTTGGAGCTGAACAGATGCTCCTTGTCGGTGTCCATTTC
This sequence comes from Paraburkholderia azotifigens, assembly GCF_007995085.1. Classification (GTDB taxonomy): domain Bacteria; phylum Pseudomonadota; class Gammaproteobacteria; order Burkholderiales; family Burkholderiaceae; genus Paraburkholderia; species Paraburkholderia azotifigens. The sequence continues at coordinate 2,097,944 of NZ_VOQS01000001.1, read as the reverse complement.
GAGCGCGATCGCGCGGCCGTCGGCGAGACGCAGTGCCGTTTCGAACGATTCCGCGAGACGCTGCTTCGCGTCCGCGCGCACCTTCAGCCGGTCGACGACGACGTCGATCGTGTGCTTGTCGTTCTTCTTCAGCTGCGGCAGCGAGTCGACTTCGTAGATTTTCGCGACGCCTTCATTGGCCGTGCCGCCGCCCGAGCGCACGCGAAAACGGATGAAGCCTTGCGCCTGCATGTCTTCGAACAGTTCGGTGTGCTCGCCCTTGCGATTCGCGACGACGGGCGCGAGGATCATCAGCTTCGTGTCTTCAGGCAGCGCGAGCGCGGCGTCCACCATCTGCGAGACGCTTTGCGCCTCGAGCGGAATTTCGTGGTCGGGGCAGTACGGCGTGCCGACACGTGCGTAAAGAAGTCGCAGGTAGTCGTGGATTTCGGTGACGGTGCCGACCGTCGAGCGCGGGTTGTGCGAGGTCGCTTTCTGCTCGATGGAGATGGCGGGCGACAGCCCTTCGATCAGGTCGACGTCCGGCTTTTCCATCAGCTGCAGAAATTGCCGGGCGTACGCAGACAGGCTCTCCACATAGCGGCGCTGGCCTTCCGCGTAGAGCGTGTCGAAGGCGAGCGACGATTTGCCCGAGCCGGACAGGCCGGTAATCACGACCAGCTTGTGACGCGGCAAGTCGAGATTGACGTTCTTCAGGTTGTGGGTCCGAGCCCCACGGATACGGATTTGTTCCATGAACCGGCGGGAAGAGGAGAAGGCTAAACCTGCTACTATAACGACTTTTCCAGACCGCCGTTACGGCTTCCTGACAGTGCGCAAACGGCGTGCTGACAGGGACGAAAGCGTCGTTTTTTGCGGTTCAGCGTTGCGGGAAAGGTTCGTAGGTAAGGGCGATTTCCGCCTTCTGCAAGACAGCCGGCGCCCGTTATAAGCTCGGCCAGCGTCAGATGCCGCGCGTGCATCGTGCGAGCGACCATCACGCGACTCGCTGCCCGTTCATTCGAAAATCGTTCCCGATGTCCAATCCGTCCGCCACATCTTCACGCATGAGCGCGCCTGAGCTGCGCGCGACCGTGTCGCTTGCCGCGATCTTCGCGCTGCGCATGCTGGGTCTCTTCATGATCATGCCCGTCTTCTCGATCTACGCGAAGACGATCCCGGGCGGCGACAACGTGTTGCTGGTCGGCATCGCGCTCGGCGCATACGGCGTGACGCAATCGCTGCTGTATATCTTCTACGGCTGGATTTCCGACAAGGTCGGCCGCAAGCCCGTGATCGCGACGGGGCTGCTGATCTTCGCGCTCGGCAGCTTCGTCGCCGCGTTCGCGCACGATATGACGTGGATCATCGTGGGCCGCGTGATTCAGGGGATGGGCGCCGTGTCGTCGGCCGTGATCGCGTTCATCGCGGACCTGACGGCCGAAGAGCATCGCACGAAGGCCATGGCGATGGTGGGCGGCTCGATCGGCGTGTCGTTCGCCGTGGCGATCGTCGGCGCGCCGATCGTGTTTCACTGGCTCGGCATGAGCGGCCTGTTCGCGCTCGTCGGCATCTTCTCGATCCTGGCCATCGGCGTGGTGCTGTGGGTCGTGCCCGACGCGCCAAAGCCCGTGCACGTGCGCGCGCCGTTCCGCGAAGTCCTGCACAACCCGGAACTGCTGCGCCTGAACTTCGGCGTGCTGGTGCTGCATGCCACGCAAACGGCGCTGTTTCTGGTCGTGCCGCGCATTCTCGAAGCGGGCGGACTGCCCGTATCGTCGCACTGGAAGATTTACCTGCCCGTGATGGGCCTCGCCTTCGTAATGATGGTGCCCGCCATCATCGCCGCGGAAAAGCGCGGCAAGATGAAAGCGGTGCTGCTGAGTGCGATTGGTCTTATCCTGATCGGACAGTTACTGCTTGGCGTCGCACCGCATACCATCCTGACTGTGGCCGCAATCCTGTTCGTCTACTTCCTGGGCTTCAATATTCTGGAAGCATCGCAGCCTTCGCTGGTGTCGAAGCTTGCTCCGGGCAACCGCAAGGGCGCGGCAGCCGGCGTGTACAACACCACGCAGTCGATCGGGCTTGCAATGGGCGGCGTGATCGGCGGCTGGCTGCTGAAAGTGGACGGACAAAGCGCGGTTTTCTTTGCGTGCTCGGGGCTCGTCGCATGCTGGCTTATAATCGCCGCCAGCATGAAACAGCCGCCGCGAAAGGCATAAGGTTTTAGGGCTCGAATTTACAGGCGGCGGGTAACAACGGGGCGCGCTTTCCGGTCACTCAGAAGCGGCCGTGGCGTAGAAGCCATCCAGTGCCGCGTCGCCGGAACGGAATCAACAGGAGAAACTCATGGCATCCGTGAACAAGGTCATTCTCGTCGGCAATCTGGGCGCCGATCCGGAAGTTCGTTATCTTCCGAGCGGCGACGCGGTGGCGAACATCCGCCTTGCCACGACCGATCGCTACAAGGACAAGCAGTCGGGCGAATTCAAGGAAATGACGGAATGGCACCGCATTTCGTTCTTCGGTCGCCTCGCTGAAATCGTGTCGGAGTACCTGAAGAAAGGCTCGTCGGTGTACATCGAAGGCCGCATCCGTACGCGCAAATACCAGGCGCAGGACGGCACCGACCGTTACGCGACGGAAATTGTTGCTGACCAGATGCAGATGCTCGGCGGCCGCGGCGGTGCGGGCGGCGGCGGTGGTGGCGATGACGGCGGCTATAGCCGTGGCGAATCGATGGAACGCGGCGGCGGCCGCATGTCCGGCGGCGGCGGTGGTGGCCGTGTCGCGGGCGGCGGCGGTGGCGGCGGCGGTCAGAGCCGTCCGAGCGCGCCGGCTGGCGGCGGCTTCGACGAAATGGACGACGATATTCCGTTCTAAGACCTATCAGGCCTCAAAGACGCAGCGAAGCAACAGGCGTCGAACAAATGCAAAACACCCCGCCATCGAGCGGGGTGTTTTTTTGTGCGTCAGCAGTGCTCGATTCGCGCTGAGAGGCAGCGCCAGCCAGCCTCAGGCCAGTCCGCCATTCGCCCGCAGAATCTGCCCATTGACCCACGCGCCATCCGAACCCGCGAGAAACGCGACCACGGACGCAATATCCTCCGGCTGCCCAAGCCGTTGCAGCGGCGGCATCTTCGCGAAGTTCTGGATCTGCTCTTCCGTCTTGCCGTCAAGGAACAGCGACGTCGCGACGGGCCCCGGCGCCACCGCATTGACGGTGATGTTGCGCCCGCGCAATTCCTTCGCGAACACATGCGTGAACGATTCGACAGCGGCCTTCGTCGCGTTGTAGACGGCATAGCCGGGCATGTTCATCGCGAGCGTCGTGCTCGAAAAATTGACGATGCGTCCGCCCGCGTTCATCCTCGTCGCCGCTTCGCGCAGTGTGTTGAAGGTGCCGCGCACGTTGATATCGAAAGCCTGCGCGAAGAGCGCGTCGCTGGTGTCGGCAAGCGGCACCGTCTTCAGGATGCCCGCGTTGTTGACCAGCACGTCGACGCGGCCGAGCTGCTGCTCGGTGGCATCGAACAGGCGGCGCACGTCGTCGGCATTCGAGACGTCCGCCTTCACCGCGATCGCTGCCGCGCCTTCCGCCTTCAGTTCGGCGACGAGCGCGTCCGCTTCCGTCGAACTGGCCGCATAGTTCACGACGACGGCAAATCCGTCGGCGGCCAGCCGTCGCGCGATCGCCGCGCCGATGCCCCGCGAAGCGCCCGTGACGATGGCGACCTGTGCATTCTTGACGTTGTTCATGATCCGATTCCTTGAATTAGTGAGTGGGGTGAGAAGGATGATCGGATATCTCGAAGAAGAGATAATCTGGCAAAACTTGTTATCATCGTTCCATTCACTTCAACAATGGCGTGAGTCCCGCCGCCGCGAGCCATCCATGGACCGTTTTCAGGAAATGCAGGTGTTCGTCCGGATCGCCGAGCGGCAGAGCTTCACGCGTGCCGCCGACGATCTGCAGATTCCCCGCGCCACCGTCACGAATCTGATGAAGCGGATGGAAACGCGGCTCGGCGCGCGCCTGCTGGAGCGCACGACGCGCACCGTGCGCCTCACGCACGACGGCGAAGCGTATTACCGCCGCTGCGTGCGTCTGCTCGCGGACATGGAAGAGGCCGAAGGCTCGTTTCGCGACGCCGCGCCGAAAGGGCTGCTGCGCGTGAACCTGCAGGGCACGCTCGCACGGCACTTCGTCGTGCCGGCGTTGCCGGAGTTTTTATCGCGCTATCCGGGCATCGAGCTGTATATCGGCGAGGACGACCGGCTGGTCGATCTGGTGCGCGAGGGCGTCGATTGCGTGCTGCGCGCGGGCAATCTGCAGGATTCGTCGATGGTGGGGCGGCGCGTTGCGCGGCTCGAACAGGTGACCGTTGCGAGTCCCGCGTATCTCGAGCGATTCGGCACGCCCGACAGCCCCGACGCGCTCGCGACGCACCGCGCCATCAACTACATATCGAGTGCGACGGGCAATGCGTTGCCGCTCGAATTCACCGTCGACGAGCGCGTCGTCGAGATCGGTCTGGAGGCGATCGTGTCCGTGACGGGCACCGACCTCTACACGGGCTCGGCCGTCGCGGGGCTCGGTCTCGTGCAGGTGCCGCGCTACCGCGTGCAGAACGAGCTTGCGGCGGGCAGCCTCGTCGTCGTGCTGCCCGGCTTTCCGCCTCCGCCGATGCCCGTCACCGTGCTCTATCCGCAGAACCGCCAGTTGTCGTCGCGGGTTCGGGTGTTCGCTCAATGGCTGCGCGAAATCTTCGACGCCGCAGGCGGGCTGGACATCGGCTGATGTGCTTTGAAGCGTACTAGGGCGCGCGGTCGAGATGCGCGAGCGCATCGCGCATCGGCTGGCTGGACGAAACGATCGGCCCCGTCAGCGGTGTGTCGAGATCGACGATCACATAGACGGCCGAGGCGATCGACACCGCGCCCAGCATGATCATCACGAGCGCCAGCGCATTGCGCGGGGCGACGAGGCCGAAGCACAGGAAGATCACCATCAGCCAGAACGTGAGCGTCGTGAGAAAAGGCTTGGAGATCGAACTATGCGCTTCTTCGATCAGGGTCCAGCGACCCCTGGTCACGCGTTCGAAACGCGCAATGCATTCGGCCAGGGTGGTCTGCTGGTAGCGGTTCGTGGGCTCCAGTTCGCGCACGGCGAGGTACGCCGCGTTCAGCATATCGCCGAGTTGCGCGTCTTCGAGGTTGTCGTGATACAGATCGGCGGTCATACGCGGATAGCGGCCCGCCGGCGGCTCTTCGCGAGGCCACGTTCTCGCGATCGCCGCGGCCGTGTAAGTGCGCAGCAGCTCGCGCGGCCGGTCTGCGTCGGGACCGTACTGGCGCAACGCCGTGTCGAGCTGGATCAGCTCGGCGGCATAGGCGCGAAAGCCGTTGCCGACGGTATCGAAGCTGCTTTTCGCCGACGCCGTGAGCAGGCCCAGCACCAGCGCCGCGAAGGTCACGAGCATCGTGATCACCAGCTGGATCAGCTGCATGGTCTCGTGCTTGCGGTGCTCTTCCGGCAAATAAGGCTTGCCGAAAAAACCCACACCCGTTCCCACCAGAAGCAGGACGAACACCACGAGCGCTGACGTTGTCTCTTGCATGAGCGGGGTCCGAATAGCCGTCGCTCCGCTAATGTCCAACAACCCGACGGCGCGGGCAAGCCAGCCGGCTGCCGGATTGTTAAATCAACGGCGCAAAACCCACATATCGAGAAGAAAGATTGCGCAAGCAGTGAACGCCTATGCGCAAGATCAAATTTGCGAACATTTCGCAGGAAAGCCACTGTCTGGCCCATAAAGTTTTGGGCGAACCGGCCGTAACTGAAATTGTGGTGCGTTTGCTTAAATTTTAATCGAGTTGCGGACCTTGCCGATGGGCCTGGGCGCAGCAAGCCTGCCGTGGAACCGGGAGATTCCAGGCATGCGGCCATAGGAGACACGCTTCATGTTGAAAGGTCTTTCGATTCGCGCATACCTCACGTTGATGATCGTGCTGTTCGGCATCGTGTTGCTGATCGGCGCGGCAGCCGGGCTGTTGTCGCTGCGTGAGAGCAATGCGTCACTGCAACAGATGTACACCGTCGACACGCCCGCCGTGGCCGACCTCGAGGGCAGCGCCGGACAGCTGCTGCGCCTGCGTCTCGCACTGGCAACGTATGCTTCGCTGATCGAACTGAACGATCAGGAAGGCGCCGACGCCGTGCTCAAGCGTTTCGATACGTATCAGAAGGTGTCGAACGACCGGCTTTCGCACTACATCAGCAAGGCGAGCAACGACGCCGACGAGCAACGCCTCATCAAGGACATGCAGGACAAGCGCGACACCTTCCTGCGCGAAGGCGTCGAGCCCGCGCTCGCGGCGCTCAAGTCCGGCGACAAGGCGGCATTCCAGCAGCTGCAGGCGCACAAGCTGTCGCCGCTCTATAGCGCTTTTGAAAAGGCGATGCTGACGCTCGAGAAGCTTCAGCTCGATCACGGCGAGCAGCGCTATCAGGATGCGCAACAGCTGTTCTATACGATCAGCGTCGGCGTGGCGATCGGCATGGCGGCCACGCTGATCTTCGCGTGGATCGGACGCGTGCTGATGGTGCGCGCGATCGTGCATCCCGTCGACGCCACCATCGATCAGTTCCAGCGCATCGCGAACGGCGACCTGACGGGCCGCATCGACATCGTCGGCGACAACGAAATGGGACGTCTCGCGGCGGCGCTGCGCAAGATGCAGGACTCGCTGATCGCGACGGTCAGCACGGTGCGCCACGGCACGGATTCCATCGACACGGGCGTGAGCGAAATCGCCGCGGGCAACACGAACCTGTCGCAGCGCACGGAAGAGCAGGCTGCTTCGCTCGAAGAGACGGCGGCGAGCATCGAAGAGCTCACGTCGACGGTCAAGCAGACGGCCGACAATGCGAAGCAGGCAAGCACGCTCGCGCAGGGCGCATCGACGCTCGCGGCGCAGGGCGGCGACCTCACGCAGCAGGTGGTCGGCACGATGCAGCAGATCGTCGACGATTCGCGGCGCATTGCCGACATCGTCGGCGTGATCGAAGGCATCGCGTTCCAGACCAACATTCTTGCGTTGAACGCGGCTGTCGAAGCGGCGCGTGCCGGCGAGCAGGGGCGCGGCTTCGCGGTGGTCGCGAGCGAGGTGCGTTCGCTCGCGCAACGCAGCGCGGCAGCGGCGAAGGAAATCAAAGGCCTGATCGGCGAATCGACGGAACGCGTGACGGCGGGCGCGGATCTCGTCCAGCGCTCGGGTTCGACGATGACGGAGATCGTCGATGCCATCGCGCGCGTCAGCGCGATCATGGGCGAAATCGCCGAGGCCGCGACGGAGCAGAGCACGGGTATCGATCAGGTGAATCTCGCCGTCGCGCAGATGGACGAGGTGACGCAGCAGAACGCGGCGCTCGTCGAGCAGGCGGCGGCAGCGGCGAGTTCGCTCGAAGAGCAGGCGCGTCGCCTGACGGACGCGGTTTCCGTCTTCAAGACGGATAGCGCGCAGGCTGTATCGTCGCGTGTGGCCGCGCGCCGCGCCCTGGTCCAGACGAAGGAAGCGGCGCTGCCGCTGGAGACGGCGGAAGCCGTCTGAAGGTATCGGTAAAGGCTGTGCAAAACAAAACGGCGGTGCAGGCATTCAAGCCTGCACCGCCGTTCTTCTTCTGGCGTGACGCGTTTAAGGCCGCTGCGCGTAATACTTCGCGACGCCGTCGATTTCCTCCGGCGTCATGTGGCGCGCGACGTTGCGCATCTGCTCGTTGATGTCGTTACGCCGGTCGCCGTTCGCAAACGCGCGCAGCTGCGCCGCCATATACACCGACGACTGGCCGCCCAGCCACGGCGCGGCGCCCTTGCGGTCGAGGTCGCCGTGACAGGCCGCGCAGGGTGCGATGTTGCGCATCGGCGAGCCTTCACTGACGAGCTTGCGGATGCTCACGTCCTCGGCCGTGCGCTGCTCGACGGCGGCGGGACGCGGCAGCGTCGAATAGTAGTTGGCCAGATCGTGCAGGTCGCGATCGTTCAGACGCGCGATGATGGGCGGCATGATCGAGTTCACGCGCTGGCCGCTCTGGTAGTCGCGCAACTGCTTGTAGACGACGTCGGCATACTGTCCGGCGAGCACGGGCGCCGTGACCTGGATCAGGCTTACCACGCCGTGGCACATCGAGCAGTTCTGCGCGAGCGTCGCGCCGCGCCCGATCGACTCGGCGCCTGGCCGCTCGCGGCCCCACGGCGGCGCGGGCGGCAGCACGAGCACGTTGCTCGGCGCGGGGCCGGCGATGTTCTCGCTTTGCGTGTACCAGCTCGACGGCGCGCCCGCCGCGCTGCAGATCGTTGCCCACAGTCCGCGCTGCGTGAAGTCGGCATGCTTCGACGGCAGCCAGACGAAGCCAATCAGAATCGACACAACGGCAATGGCGATCGTGCCGAGCACGCTCGACGTGAACCATCGGTTGCTGAAGCTGAAGACGCGTTCTTCGTTCATCACCGCGCTCCCACCGACACGGCCGGCACCGACGTCTGCTGCAAGCCGAGCAGCTGCGCGATGGGCACGCTGTAGTTGACCACCGTCAGTCCGATCATCAGCGCGACCCACAGGCCGAAGCTGTTCAGCGCAGCAGGCACACGCTCGACGGGATGCACGGTCGCGCTGAAGCGGAACTCCTTCGGCTGCTCGAGCGTGCCGAACTGCGACTTCGCGAGGATGTACAGGAACAGCAGGCCGGAAATCACGAGGATCAGTCCGCCGAATGCGGACACTGCGACCCAGATGGCCTGCGGCGCGATCGCGGGATTGCTGTAGTCGTAATAGGCCATGCGGCGCGGCGCGCCGAGCAGGCCGACGTAGTGCCACGGCAGCGTGACGACCATCATGCCGATGAACCACAGCCACAGCTGCCAGCGCACCAGACGGACGGACCAGATCGCGCGGCCCGTCAGCTGCGGCCACAGTTCATACGCGATCGCAAAGTACATGATGACGATCGCGCCGCCGAAGATCAGATGGAAGTGCCCCGTGACCCACTGCGTGTTGTGGATCGTTTCGTTTAGCTGATAGCTCATGTTGATGAGCCCGCCCGCGCCGCCGAAGCCGAGCATGATGAACGAGAACGCGATCACGAGCATCATCGGGTTGTCCCACGGCAGCGCCTTCAGCCAGCCGAACGCGCCCTTGCCGCCGCGCAGCCGTCCGGCGATTTCCACCGACGCGCAGATCGTGAACACGGTGAGCAGCGTCGGCACCGACACCATGCCCGTGAACACTGCGTGCACGAACTTGAAGCCCGCGCCGACCTGCGGATCGGCGAACAGATGGTGGATGCCGATCGGCATCGCGAACACGAGGAACAGGATGAACGACACGCGCGCCATCGAATCGCTGTACAGCCTGCCGCCGATCGCGCGCGGCACCAGCGTGTAATACGCGATATACGACGGCACCAGCCAGAAATAGACGATCGCGTGCAGCGTCCACGAAAACAGCACGCGCGCGAGGCCGGCGTCGATGGTCGACTTCAGGCCGAGCGCGACAGGCAGGATCTGGAACAGGATTTCGAGCGCCGCGCCGACGGCCGTCCACGCCCACAGATACGCGCCCGCCACGTTTGCATACATCGCGAGCGGCACCGGCTTGCCGGGATTCGCGCGCTTCCAGATGCGCAGGTTGATGCCCATCAGCGCGACCCAGATCCACGAGCCGACCACGACGAGCACGACGCCGAGGTAGTAGAACGGACTGCCGATCATGGGCGGATAGAAGGTGAAGAGCACGGATGCCTGACCGGCCGCGACGGGCACCATCGCCATCACCGCGCCGACCACGAGCAGGATGAACGCGGCCCATGCCCATTTCAGGCCGACCAGCGCCTGCTGCAGCGCGAGCTCGACGATTGCGTAACCGAAGGCCATCGCCACCAGCGTGGGCAGCACATAGGCCATCACCGTGCCGTGTGCCGTCACCGAGCGGTAGTACAGCTCAGGCTGGCCGATCCACGGATGCAGCGGACTGCGCACGAGCATCTGCCATGCGCCCAGCAGCAGCGCAATGCCGAACGCGATGAACGCGAGCCAGAAGTGCGCGAGAACGAGTCGCTTAGCGTGAAACACAGCTGAGCCTCCGGTTTTGTTTGGCCTGTTCGAAGAAGGCAGCTTTGTCGATGACCTTCACGTGCGCCCACATCGTCTGATGGCCGAAGCCGCAGAACTCGTGGCAGGGCATCAGATGGTCGGCGGGTTGCGGGAAGGAGGAGGAGAACGTCGCGACATAGCCCGGTACGACCATCGTGTTGATGTTCGTATCCGTGACGAGCAGGCCGTGCACGACATCGGCGCTCGTCGTGCGGAACGTGATATCGGTGTCGGCGGGCACCAGCAGACACTGTGGCGTGAACGAATACTGCTGCGCGATGAAGCGCACGACCACGGAGCCGTCCGGCTCGACGGCGCTGCCGAGATTGCTTTCGACAAATTCGCCCGACATCTGCAGCCGCGACGGATCGATCGTTTCGACGCGCGACGGCGGCATCATCGCCCAGTGCAGGCCCGAGTACACGACGACCACGAGCATGAAGACGACGATCGCGATGACGAAATACGCCCAGCGCTTTTCCGAGCGCTCGGCGACGGCATGGCCGCTATCCGGGGAATGGGAAGGTTGGGTCGACATGATCAGTGAATGACGCCACGCGGCAGAAACACGAGAAAGTAGAAGCCGATCCAGATCGCCAGCACGACCACGGCCGCCACGCCCGCGACCGCGATCGCGCCGTGCGGGCCTTGTGCGACGATGCGTTCGACTTCGGCATCCGAAGCGTTGCCGTCGTGGTCGCCGGAGTGATTGCCAGGGTCCATCTACAGATCTCCGAAGACAGGGGTTTTATGCGAGTGATGTGGGCTAACGCAGCGGCGCCTTGCGCAGTTCGTTGACCTGCTTTGCCGTTACAGGCTTGCCGTGGTTGCCCCACGCCGTGCGGATATACGTGACGACAGCAGCCGCGTCGGCGTCGTTCAGCTCCTGCGCGAACGGCGGCATGCCGTACGGTTCGGGATTGCGCCGCGTGCCCGGCGGAAAGCCGCCGTTCAGCACGATGCGGATCGGATTGACGGCCGAGTCCATTTCGATCGACTGGTTGCGCGCGAGGGGCGGGTAGTGCTGCAGCTTGCCTTCGCCGTGCTCGCCGTGACAGGTCGCGCACTTCTGCATGTAGATGCGCTGGCCGGTTTCGAACACGGCGGGCTTCACGGTCGCCGACGGGCCCGTCTTGCGGCCGGGATCGTTGTCGGGCAGCGTCTTCAGATAGACGGCCATCGCTTTCACGTCGTCGTCGGTCATGTATTGCAGGCTGTGATACGTGACCTCGGCCATCGGACCGTACACCGCGCCGCGATCCGAAATGCCCGCCTGCAGCAGATCGACGATGTCCTTGATGCTCCAGTCGCCGAGACCGCCGTCCTTGTCGGACGTGAGCGACGGCGCGTACCAGTTCTGCACGGGAATCAGGCCGCCCGCGAACTGCTCACTCTTCGACGAGCCGCCGAGCAGGTTGATCTTCGTATGGCACATCGAGCAATGGCCGAGTCCTTCGACCAGATACGCGCCGCGATTCCATTCGACCGAGCGGCTCGGATTCGGCTGGAACTCGCCTTCGCGGAAATACAGCGAGCGCCAGCCGACCAGCAGCTCACGCTGGTTGAACGGGAAGCGCAGCTCGTGCGTGCGGTTGGGCTGATGCACGGCTTCCACCGACTTCAGATACGCGAAGATCGCGTCGGAGTCTTCGCGCGTGACCTTCGTGTAGGCCGCGATCGGCATTGCGGGATAGATCAGCTTGCCGTCCGGGCTCTTGCCCGTGCGCATCATCTTGAAGAAATCGTCGGCCGTCCATCTGCCGATGCCGTACTCGTTGTCGGGGCTGATGTTCGGCGTGTACAGCGTGCCGAACGGCGTCTCCATCGCGAGGCCGCCGCCGAAGGTCTTGCCGCGCGGCGCGGTGTGGCATGCGACGCAATCGCCCGCGCGCGCCAGATACTCGCCGCGCACGACCTGTTCGGATCGTGTGCCCGCGCCGGCAGGTGAGGCGGTGTCGGCTGCATCCGCATTGGCGACGGCGGCGAGCGCGAACGCGACGCCCGTTGCAAGCGGCAGCGTGACACGGCGCGTCAGACGCACGACGTGTTGCATGCGCGTCACAATATTAATCGGCACGGAATTGATCGAGATCAAACCTGATGCAATGGAGCTAAAGGAGAGAGTCTTCATTCCGGTTGGCTCCCACATGCGAGCGGCAGCTTGCCGGGCAATCGCGGCACGGGCCGCGGATCGGCGGGACGCGGCTGGCGCGCGAGCCAGCTCGAGACGGCCGTGATGTCCTTGTCGTTGAGTTTGACGGCGATGCCATGCATGCAGTCCGGCGCGAGCGCATGACGCGTGCCCGCGCGCCACGTGCCCATCTGTCCGGCGATATAGCTTGCATGCAGACCGAGCAGCCCGGGAATGCCCGGCTGCTGGCCCGTCAGCCGCTCGCCGTGACACGCGACGCAGGCGGGAATGCCGCGCTTCGCATCGCCTTGCACGACGAGCTGCTTGCCGTAATCGAGCGTTGCCTGAGGCAGCGGGTTCGTATCGGGATTCGGATAGGGCGGCTGCATGTCGGCGAAATACCGGCTGATCTTGCGCAGATAGTCGTCGGGCAGAAACGCGAGCAGATAGCCCATCGGCGGATAGGTGCGGCCGCCGTCGCGGAAGGATTGCAACTGGTTGAACAGATACTCGGCGGGCTTGCCTGCGATGCGCGGGAAATAGTCGTTGTTGCGCCCCTGGCCCTGCACGCCATGACAGGTGGTGCACGCGTGCATTTTCTCGTCCATCGCCGATGGCGCGGGCGCGTCATTCGACGCGGCAAACGATGGCCTCGCATACACAGTGCAAAGAGCGCATAACAGCAACAGGATCGAAGAGCCGATGGTTCTGCGATGCACGACTGGCCTCGTAGGGAAATAGGGTTTCTAAATTTCGTTGTGTAATACCCCGAGGAAGAGTCGCGTGGCGCTCTTCACTCTTGCTTCTCTACCGCGGCCGCCTAAGCGACCCAGGACATGCGAATGACCGATGCTCCTACATGCGCGGCGCCGCCAGTGTAAGCAACCCGGCTCGAGCATGCAGAAGAGGGTGCGACATCTGTGCGGGGCACTCCTCGCGCCTCGTCGATCCCGCGATCGCTTTTTACGTTAGGTCATCAGGATGACGTAGGCATTGCAATCATCATAGGTGGCAATCGGCGACGTTTCAACGAATGCCAAAAAGCGCGTGCAGACGTTGTCGCGTCAATCGGGCATACTCGCAGACCTCCCGCGTCAGGCGAGCAGACGCATGAACGCTTCGCGCGCATTCGTGACGTGCTCACTTTCGCCGGGCCGTCCGGGCAGCAGATGGAACTCGACGGCCGGTAACTGCGGCAGGCTGATTGCAGGCGGACACGGCACCATGCCCGAACCGATCGACGATTCGTTCAGACATGAGATGCCGAGCCCGGCCTTCAACGCCAGCTGAAGACCGGCCATGCCCGATGCCGAATGCGACACGAGATAAGGGACCTTGCTTTCGTCGAGCAACCGGACGACGAAACGTTGCAGCTGACAGGTCGACGGCAACAGCACGAGATGAAACGGCATCGCGATGTGGCGCGGATCGGCATCGGCGGACATCGCCCACACCAGCTTCTCGCGTCGCACGACGGTGCTCGCCGCGTGCGGGCGGGCCGGCGCGGCGCGCTTCGTGCCAGGCGCGACGATGCGCAACGACAGGCCGATATCGAATGTTCCGTCGTCCTCCAGGCCGCTGTCGATCACCGCGCTGGGCAGCACGGTCACATGCAGACGCAGCCGCGGATGCTGCTCGGAGAACATCTTCAGCACGCGTGCAACATCGTGCGGACGGTAGTAGTCGGTGATCGCGATACGCAACTCGCCGTCGAGCGCACGGCCTTGCAGGTCTTCGAATGCCGCTTCGCTCATCGCGAGGATGCGACGTGCGTGATCGAGCAGCTTCACGCCCGCGGGCGTCGCGGTGACGCCCAGCTTGCCGCGCAGGAACAGCGGCTGGCCGGCGCGCTCTTCGAGCTTCTTCAATTGCTCGCTCGCCGAGGACTGCGACAGGAACACGCGATCGGCACCCGCCGACACGCTGCCCGCTTCCGCGACGGCAACGAAGGTGCGCAGTTGCGCGAGGTCGAATGCACGCTGGTTCATGTTTCGGATTCTCCGATAGATCGCATCTTATTTTCCCGCTTTTCCGATTGACCGCGCAACCCTACGATGAGTGCCAACCGAGTTATCCGGAGGTCATCGTGGGACAGGGTTTTCAGGTATTGGGAACATCGGGCGGATTGAGCGCCCGTCACCGCTGGAAAGTGCTGGGCGTGGGCTTTGCAGCGAACGCAAGCTTCGCGGCGGCGTTTTCCGGCATTCCGACGACGGCGATTTTTCTGCGCAACGACTATCACATCGACAACGGCGGACTGGGTCTCGTGCTCGGCATGCTCGGGCTCGGCATTGCCGTGAGCGAGTTGCCGTGGGGACTGCTCACCGACCGCTGGGGTGACCGGCGCGTGCTGCTGCTTGGGCTGCTGACGACGGCGGCCGCGCTGGCCGCGATGGCGGGCTTCGTCGTGCCGCACGGCGCCGACGTGCCCGGCATCGTGCCGCTCGCGCTTGGACTGCTAACGGTCGGGCTGCTTGGCGGCAGCGTGAACGGGTCGAGCGGGCGCGCCGTGATGGCATGGTTTCGCGAAGGCGAACGCGGCCTTGCGATGAGCATCCGGCAGACGGCCGTGCCCGCGGGCGGCGGACTCGGCGCGCTGACGCTGCCCGCGCTTGCCGCGCACTTCGGTTTCGCGTCGGTGTATGGCGTGCTTGCCGCGCTGTGCGCCGTGACGGCCTGGTTCGCGTGGCGCTGGCTGCATGAGCCGCCTGAGTCGACGGCTTCCGTTGCCTCCAGCGGGGCCGCCCGGCACGCCGCGTCCGACAATTCCGTCACGCCGCTGCGCGATATCTCCGTGTGGCGCGTTGCACTGGGCATCGGTGTGCTGTGTGTGCCGCAGCTCGCGGTCGTCACGTTTGCGACCGTGTTTCTGCACGACTTCGGGCATGTGGGCGTGGTCGGGATCAGCGCGACGATGGCGGCCGTGCAGACGGGCGCGGCTGTCGCGCGTGTCTGGAGCGGACGCTGGACGGACCGGCACGGTAACCGGCGCCAGTACATGCGCGTGTGCAGCGTGCTGACGGCGCTGCTGTTCGCGACGCTCGCGCTGGCCGCGGCGGGGGCGGGGGCGGGCGGCGCGACGGGCGCTATGACGGCTTTGCTCGCGGCGCTGGTCGTGCTCGGCGGCGTCAGTGCGTCCGCATGGCACGGCGTCGCGTACACCGAGCTCGCGACGCTCGCGGGGACGCGCCGCGCGGGCACCGCGCTCGCGATGGGCAACACCTGCGCCTTCTTGACCTTGTTCATCACGCCGCTCGTCATTCCGCCGTTGCTTGCGGCAACTTCGTGGCCCCTGGTGTGGGCTATCGCGTGCCTTTGCGCACTGCTCGCGCTGCCCGTTTTCCCGCGACCGCTGCGTGCGGCGCGGTATGGAGCACGCGTGCGCGCGTGATCCGACGGGACTCGATCTTGATGCGCCTTTTGGGCGCTCGGCCAGTGGCTGAGCGCCCTTTCTCATTTTCGGGCCGCTTTTTCATTTAAAGGAAATCGGAAGTTTTCTGTGGAGCGGATTTGATGTGATCCGTCTGATTTTTCTGGCATAACGGTCAGATTTATTTTAAATACTGATTCGCAAAATTTATTTTTATAAGCCTGTTCCTCTTTTAAGCGTATATTGCGCGATAAAAAATGCGCGATGTGTCTAATTCCTATGCGGAATCCAATGTGCGCTGCCTGCGCTTTACGAGAATTACGCCGTGAGCCTCCATCTCTCTTTGCTCTGAAGCTTGCCGCGCTGCCACTTCCTAACGCACATCTGGAAATTTCGGAAATTACGTGATGAAAATAAATAAGCCCGTCTCATTGAGGCGGTTGAAAATCGGTAATACCTCAACGAATTTTCTAAATTGTCTTTGAATCAGCCATTGATTCGGAACTCTCTGATATTCCGTTTTTGCCGTAGATGTTTAGATTTGGTTTGTCGGAACACAATCCGTTATATGTCGTGAGCGGTGTCTTAAAGCGGGCCAGTTTTGACGTCGCGTCGAAATGGACGTTTCGGCATTGACAAACACAAACCAATAACCAGGCGGCAACTTTGAACCTTCGAATCATGCTGGCAGACGATCACCCGTTTGTCCTGCTCGGTATCCGGGCCACGCTGATCGCGCATGGAGGATTCACAGTCGTCGGCGAGGCGACGAGCCCTTCTTCACTCGTCCAACTGATGGAGCAGGCGTCATGCGACGTGCTGGTCACAGATCTGACCATGCCGGATGCGTCGGGCTATGCCGACGACGGGCTCCGGCTCATCCGTCGCATACGAAGCGGCTGGCCCGACGTCCGTATCGTCGTGCTGACCAGCCTGACCAACGCGGCCATTCTCCGGTCCATCATGTCTGACGGGGTGATCGGCATGCTCAACAAGAGCGAATCGATGGACGAACTGGCCGCGGCCATACGGGCGGCGGGCACAGGGCGCTCCTACGTTAGCCGGTCGATTCTTCAGACGCTCGCCGAGGCGAGCGGCGAACCGCTGGGCATGTCGCCCATGCGTCATCTTTCACCGCGCCAGTCCGAGGTGATCCGCATGTTCGTGCGCGGCAAGTCCATCTCCGAGATCGCCCGCGACCTGGGGCGGGACGTTCGAACGGTTAGCCGTCAGAAGCGTGACGCAATGGCGAAGCTGGGCGTCAGCAACGATCCCGGTCTGTTCGCGTTCGTGCGTGCGTATGGTCTTGCGCCGGAAGTTATTCGGGATCACTAATAAAAATTCGGAGAAATCTTATGTCTACGGAAGGGTGGATGTCTGATTCTCAGCCGGCTGAGGGATCGCCGGATCTATACCAGGTTACAGGGCACAGGGAGAGACCACGCGTGAATATCAGGAAGGACGTGACACCGCCAATCCGTACCATCATCGCCGACGATCACCCGCTCGTCCTGCTGGCGATGGAAAATCTGATGTCGGGCTTTCCCAACATTGAGATCGTCGGCAAGGCAACGGACTCATCCGAGTTGTTCGCCGAGGCACAGCGTGTCAAGTGTGAACTTGTCGTGATGGATCTCTACATGCCGGGCGGCGTGCATGGTGACGGCGTCGAAATGGTGCGGCAGTTCAAGGAGCGTCACCCTGATGTCGTCGTCGTCGTGCTGACGATGGAAACTTCGGCTGACGCGGTGCAGAAGGTGATTGCGCTCGGCGTGGGCGCTGTGGTGAGCAAACGCGACCGCATCGATCTGATACATGTGGCGATCATCACTGCGTTGGCGCGCGAATGCTACGTTGGTCCCGCCATTCGCGCCTTGCTCGCCGACGCCACCTTGTCGCGTCGCGTCGACTATGTGAGGCAGGTGCTTTCGCGGCGTGAACTCGAAGTGCTGACCCACTATGCGACTGGACGTGGCGTGACCGAAATCGCACAGAGGCTGGGCCGCAGCGTCAAGACGATCAGCGCGCAGAAGTGCACGGCAATGCGCAAGCTGTCGCTGCAAAGCGATGCCGATCTGTTCCGGTTTGCCGTCGAACATGGTCTGGTCGCCGACGATCAACCCATTACGGCAGTCAGGACGGGCGTGCGAGGCTGACGCAGCGGAACTGCGGACGTAGTGAAGCGACCGTCCTCGAGGGGACGCTGTACGGCGACGGTCCATCAACAAGTACAGAACAAGATGGAAAACAAGATTCGCGTCATCGTCGCCGACGATCACGCGTGCGTACGCGCAGGCATCAGATATTTGCTGGAGCAGATAGGCCATGTGTCTGTGGCCGGCGAGGCGGACAGCACGCAGGCACTGGCCGAATTACTCGACTCCTGCGCGTGCGACGTCGTCGTGACGGACATCGGCATGCCGGGCATCGACGGCGAGAGCAATGCCATCCAGTTCCTGAGGCGTCTGTTGCATCACGCGCCTCATTTGCCCGTCGTGGTCCTCACGATGATCCATCAACCGTCCATCCTGATGGGCTTGCTGCAGCATGGCGTTGCCGCAATCGTCGACAAGCGCGACATGACCGCTTCGCTGGTTCACGCGATCGATGCGGTGCTGACCGGCCAGGGTTATCTGTCCGACCACGCGCGCGCTTCGATCGCCCGGGCGGGCGCCGCGCAGCCGCGGGCGGGTGTGATGAGCGCTGGCGAATGGAAAGTCTTCACGATGTACGTGAGCGGAATGACGATCAGCCAGATCGCCGTCCGGCTCAACCGCAGTGCGAAGACGATCAGCACGCAGAAGCGTAATGCGATGCGCAAGCTCGGACTCGAAACGGAAGCCGACGTGATCGACTACGCCTGCCAGATCGGCCTCACCTGATCGCATTTTCGGAGTTATCCGATTCTCCGGCCTGTTCGCGAAATCAACAATCTTCGGTTGGACTCGCGGATCGCGGAATCTAGCGCCTCGTCATTGTTTCGCTATGCAAAACAATTGCGACCGGGCGCTGCCGTACGGATCCGTCTCAACAGATCGTCGGCGCGGGGCAATTTCCGGAGGATGCATGTCAGGGCTGGGGAAGCGATTGATCGTGGAAGGCGCCGGGACGGCGTGGCTCGTGTTCATCGGGTGCGGCACAGCCGCGCTGAACACGGGCGCGCAAGGCTGCAGCGTCATGGCCGTGCCGCTCGCATTCGGCCTGGCGCTCGCTACGGCGACTTACGTGCTCGGACGCTTTTCGGGCGCGCATTTCAATCCCGCCGTCACCGTCGCTTTCGTGACGGCGCAACGCTTTCCCGTACGTGACCTCGCGCCCTATATTGCCGCGCAGGTACTCGGCGCGGCGGCGGGCGCCGCGCTGCTCATGTACATCGCCAGTGGACGTCCCGGTTTCGAGCTTGCAGCGAGCGAGTTCGGCGCGACCGGGTACGGCGATCATTCTCCCGCCGACTATTCGCTGCATTCGGCGCTGGCCGTCGAAATCACCATGTCGTTTGCGTTCGTGCTGGCACGCATGCTGGTATCGAAGGGCCGCTGGGCGAATCTGGTCGGACCGCTCGTCGTGGGCTTGTGGCTGATGCTGAGCTATGTTGTCGCGACGCCTGTCACCAATGCTTCGCTGAACCCCGCGCGCTCGACTGGTCCGGCGCTGTTCGTCGGCGACTGGGCGCTCGACCAGCTGTGGCTTTTCTGGGCGGCTCCGCTCGCAGGCGGCATGCTCGCCGGTCTGCTGCATTCGCGCGTTTTCGGCGAGCCGCGCGATATTTTTGCGCGGCGCCGCGCAGACCGTCGCGGCGAGTCGGCGTGAGCGCGCGCATGTACTGCTCATCCGTCCGGTCCCGATTTCATCACTATCCGACACATCGCACCGGGTGGACCCGTGTACGCCGGGCACTGTCAGTCGGCTTTGCCCTGTTGTTGATATTGCTCGGTGGTCAAACCGCGCAAGCCGCACTCGGCGAACATCCGTCCGGGTTCCCGGCCAGGCTCACGGTCGGCGTGCTCGCGAGCGGCTGGCCGCCGTTCGAGATGTTTCAGGACGGCAAGTACGCCGGCCTGAGCGTCGATTATCTGCGTGCAATCGTCGGCACCGACGTCGAAATCACGACGCAGACCTTTCCCGACATGAAGCAGTTGCTGGCGGCCGTCTGCGCGAATCGGGTCGACGTGGTGACGAGCATCGCGCGCACGCCGGAACGCGAGCACTGCCTGTCGTTTTCGGCGCCGTATTTCCGCGGATCGACCTCAGCGGTCACGCTGACGGGCAAGGCTGCGTCGTTGTCAGGTCAGACACAGGTGCAAGACGCGCGTGTCGCCGTCGAGCGCGGGTTTGCGCTCGACGCCATGCTGCGCGAGCGTTTTCCGCATGCCCGGTTCGATGCCTTCGACGACACACGCGCCGCATTGAGGGCGATCAGCCAGGGCCAGGACGATGTGTACTTCGGCTTCACGCCGGCAGTGCGTCACTACCTGGCCGATCCGGAATTCAGCCGGTTGGGCATTGCGTTCGAGGAAACAGGGCAGGTCAGCGAAATGCGCTTCGCCGTGCCAGTCGCGCGAAGCGATCTACGCGACAAGCTCGACCGCGGCGTTGCTACGCTTCAGCCCGATGACGAAGCCGCGATCCGGGCACGCTGGCTAGGCGGCAGTTTCGACGAACGGTCCGCATCGGCCGCGTCGAATCTCGTGCTGAGCCGCGACGAGCAGGCGTGGCTTCGTACGTTGCCGCCCTTGCCCGTTGGCTTCGACAGCGAATGGGCGCCATTCAGCACGCTCGACGAACTCGGCCGTCCGTCCGGCATTGCCGCCGACTATCTCGACTATCTGGGCCGGTCGCTCGGCCTCACGTTTCGTCGCGTGCCGGCAAAGGATTGGCCGGGCACGCTCGCCGCCTTCGAGCGCGGCGACATCGCGCTGCTCGCTACCGCCAACCGCAACGATCCCCGCCTGGACCGGGCGGCTTTCACCCACGCCTACGAAACCTGTCCGCTCGTCATCGTGGCGCGCGAAGCGGAACCCGCCGCACGCAGCCTGAGCGATTTCGCGGCGCGCCGCATCATGGTGTCCGTCCACAGCAAGGGAGCGGTGCCGTTCGCTTCGTATGGCGTCGCGTCGGCGCATGTGACCGTCGTGCCGAGACTCGACGCAGCGTTGAAACTTCTGGCGGCGGGCGGCGCCGACGCGCTCGTCGGCAACGCCGCGGAAGTCGATGCCGCGCTGACGGGGCAATACGCGGGCGTGCTGAAGATCGTGGGCACAGTGCGCGAGCCGGACTCCGTCGGCTTCGCGGTTCGAGCCGATCTTGCGCCGCTGGCGGGGCTGATCGACCGCGCGCTGCTGGCGATGCCCGCGTCGGAACACCAGCGCATCCGCCAGAAATGGCTGTCGGGCGCTGCCCGGCCCCGAGGCGGCTGGAGCGTGACTGCGCTGCGCCTGCTGCCCGTGCTGATTGGCATCGGCGTGATTCTGCTCGTGACCTTGCGTGCCTACATGCTGTTGCAGCGCGAAGTCGGCCGACGCGAGCGTACCGAGCGCGAGCTTGAGTCGCAACTGAACTTCCAGCAGACGATGATGGAGATGGTTCCGTATCCGCTCGTCGCCAAGGATCTGCAAGGGCGCTACATCGCCGTCAACCGCGCGTACGAAGAAGCGACAGGGCTCAGGCGTGAAGCGGTGATCGGCCGCACGAGCGCCGACGTGCACGCATGGGGTGAAGACAACAGCTTGCGTCTCGAAAAGCTGACGCGCAATGCGTTACAACGCGGTTCTGCTACGCAGATTGAATTGCAGTTCGAGAATCGCGCGGGCGATAGCCGGCACGGCCTTTTCTGCGTGTGCGTGTGCGACGACGCCCATGGCTCGCCGTTGTGCGTGCTCGGCACGCTCGTCGATATCACGGACATCCGTCGTGCCGAAATGCTCGCAAGCGAGACGCAGCGGCGTCTCGTCGACGTCACGAGTTCGTTGCCGGCCGTGGTTTTCCAATTGCGCCGCGGTCTCGATGGCGAGTACACGTTTCCTTATGTCGGTGGCGATACCGAACAGCTGCTGGGCTACGACAGTGCCGTGCTGATGCGCCGCGCCACGCTCGACTTCGGCACCATCTGCGCGGAAGACCGTCCGGGTGTCGTGGCGGCGCTCGAGCGCTCCTCGCAGTTGTCCGAGCCGCTGCACCTGGAGTTTCGTGTCGACTGCCCCGCCGAGCAGCGCTGGGTCCGCGCGGAACTCGTGCCGCGCCGCGAGGCGAGCGGCGCGACGGTGTGGAGCGGCTATTGGGTCGACGCGAGCATCGAACGGCTGCGCGCCGACGAACTGGCGCACGCGCGCGATCTCGCCGAAGCCGCGTCGCGCGCCAAGGACGACTTCCTCGCGATGATGAGCCACGAAATCCGCACGCCGATGAACGGCGTGCTGGGTCTCGTCGAAGTGCTCGAGCGTACGCGGCTGGACGCCGACCAGGGCGAAATGCTCGGGATGATTCATGAATCGGCGGGCGCGCTGCTGCAGATTCTCGACGACCTGCTCGACTATTCGAAGATCGAGGCGGGACGCTTGACCATCGAGTCCGAGCCGATCGACTTGCGCGAT
Organism: Paraburkholderia azotifigens; assembly: GCF_007995085.1. Classification (GTDB taxonomy): domain Bacteria; phylum Pseudomonadota; class Gammaproteobacteria; order Burkholderiales; family Burkholderiaceae; genus Paraburkholderia; species Paraburkholderia azotifigens. The sequence goes on along the minus strand of NZ_VOQS01000001.1, from coordinate 2,075,720 downwards.
CTCGTCGACACGGCGGTTGGCCTGTTGGCCGGGCGTGCGCATGAGAAAGGTCTGAAGGTGCGCGTCGATATCGACCCGCAGGTTGCAGCGACGCTGCGAGGCGACAGCGTGCGCTTGCGGCAAATCCTGTTCAATCTGCTTGGCAACGCGATCAAGTTCACGCCGCAAGGCGAGGTCGATGTTCATGTGCAACTGGTGCAGCAGGACGCGTCCGGACAAACGGTCGAGATCACCGTCGACGACACAGGCATCGGCATCGCGCCCGACGTTCAGGCGCAGCTGTTCGAGCCGTTCGTGCAGGCGGAATCGTCGACCACACGGCGTTTCGGCGGCACCGGACTCGGGCTGACGATCTGCCGCAAGCTGGTCGCGCTGATGGGCGGCACGCTGTCGCTCTTCAGCACGCCGGGCGAAGGCACGCGCATGACGTTGCGTCTGCTGATGCCCGTCGACATGCAGCATTTCCGGGCAGGCGGATTGCGCGGCAAACGCGGCATCGTGTTCACGTCCGATGCGGCCGTCGCGACGGCGCTCGTCCACTTCGGCGCGGCGCTCGGCCTCGAGCTGCGTTGCGCGCGCGCGGCGGGGTTTCCCGCTGCGAACGCGGTGCAAAACATAGACCTGGTGTTCGTCGGCGATGGCGTCGCATTGCCCGCCGAGGTTGCGCAATCCGGCGCGAAGATCATCAGCCTGACCGAAAAGCCGAAGCCGACGGGCTACCGCATCGTCGACGACGCCGTGCGCGTCAGCATCAATCCGATTTCATGGCGCGGTCTGGGTGCGGCGTGCGCCGCCGCGCTGACGGGCCTTTCGCCGACGCCTGCGCGTCACCCCGGCGCAAGGGAAGCCGTCACCGCACCGCCCGATCGCGAGCGCGCGATTGCCTGCGGCCGGCTCGTGCTCGTGGCCGAAGATCATCCCGTCAATCAGGAGCTGATCCGTCATCAACTGGCGCTGCTCGGTTTTGCATGCGACGTCGTCAACGACGGCGCCGAGGCGCTCGAGGCACTCGATGCGACGCCATACGGCTTCCTGATCACCGACTGCCACATGCCGAGAATGTCGGGTTACGAACTGGCGCGCGCAGTTCGCGACAAGGAGCGCCTGACTGGCGCGAGTCTGCCGATACTCGGCATCACCGCGAACACGGCGCCCGAGGATCTGAACGCATGCCGCGAAGCGGGCATGGACGATTGCCTCGTCAAACCGACACGCCTCGCCACGCTGCGCGAGTATCTCAGCCGATGGTTCGGCGCGGATAGTGCCCGGCCTGCCGCGCTTTCGGTGCAAGGCGAAGCGGCTGCCGTTGCTGCGCAGCTCGCGCAGCCTGACAGCGCCGACGGCGTCGCGTTCGTACCCGTCGATCTGAGCCAGTTGACGCAGATCTGGGGCAGCGAATCGACGGTCAAGTCGTTGCTCGATGCGTTCGTGTCAGCGGTGCGCGACGATCTTCGCGCATTGCCGCCGCTTTTGAACGAGCCCGACGTCGAGGCCCTGCGTCAATGGCACCATCGCGTTGCGGGCGCCGTGGGCGTGTTGCAGTATCCGCCGCTGCTCGGCGTGCTCGAACACTATCGGCGCCAGTTGGCGAGCGTGCCGCCCGAGAAGTTGCGCAGCGAAGGCATCGCGCTTGTCCGCCTGTGCAACACGATGCTCGACGGCATCGAAGAGCAGGCGGCGCTGCTCGCCTGAGTTCGCGCGTCCCGTCCTGCTTCCGCTCGCTTCGCAAGCCTTTGCGTGACTGCGCATGCGTCACGCGCAGTACGTCGAATTGCACTAGTATGTGCTGGCGCATGAACTGGCATGGCCGAGGCATCACACATGCAGCGATGCCGGCGCGGCGCGCAAAGACTCGGAGAGAACAATGATTGCGATTCGAAAGCTGAGCATGGTTGCCGTGATGTGGGCGCTGGCGTCGGGCGTTGCGCTGGCGGACACCGTGGAACTGAAGGCCGATCTCGAGCCTTCGAGCGAGGTGCCCCCGCGCGTGAGCAAGGGACACGGCGCATTGGACGCTACGTTCGATACGTCGACGAAGACGCTCAAATGGACGGCCACTTACGAAAGTCTGTCCGGGCCCGTGACGATGGCTCACTTCCACGGTCCGGCGCCCGTCGGCCAGAACGCGAAGGTGCAGGTTCCTGTCGACAAGAGCGGGTTGGCGAGTCCGATGAAGGGTTCCGCCACGCTCACGGAGCAACAGGTCACAGACCTGATGGCAGGCCAGTGGTACTTCAACATTCACACCGCGCAAAACCCGACGGGCGAGATTCGCGGTCAGGTGCTGCCGGCGAATTAAACGAAGCAGGCAGGACAACATGATGGCCGGAACCGTCAGCAGCGGTTCCGGCCATTTTTCGTTTCAAACGATGGGCCTCGACAGGCGCGTCCGCTAGAAGCCGCCGTCGACCTGGCCGGGGCGAAAGCCACGTACCATGGGCGCTTGACCGTCGATGGAGAATGCTCCGATGAGTTGGCAAAGCGCCCTCGCGTGCTGGTTTCTGCGCCGTCAGTTTCATCCGCAGACACGACACCCGACCATCAGCGCCGAACGCGCGCGCAAGATGACGGCGAAGCGCGCCTATACGCCGCGCGTGCCGTCGGGCTGGACCTTGCACGAACGTTATGGCGAGCACGACGCGCCGCTGCGAGGCGAATGGCTGACGCGCGCCGACGGCAGGCACGCGGCCACGATTCTCTATCTGCATGGCGGCGGCTACTACTTCTGCTCGCCGCAGACGCATCGAGCGGCGTCGTTCGGCCTGGCGGCGCGCAGCGGGGCGCGCGTCTTTTCGCTCGACTACCGGCTCGCGCCCGAACATCCGTTTCCCGCCGCGCTCGACGATGCACTCGCCGCGTATCGCCGTCTGATCGAAGATGGGGCGAAGCCGAGGTCGATCGTGATCGCGGGCGATTCGGCGGGCGGCGGGCTTGCGCTCGCGACGCTCGTCGCCTTGCGCGATGCCGGCGGGCCGATGCCTGCGGGCGCCGTCCTGTTTTCACCGTGGACCGATCTCGCGGCCACGGGCGCATCGCTGCAAACCAACGACGGTGTCGATCCCATGTTCCATGGTCCATCCATCGCGCAGGCCGCGAAGCTGTATCTGGGCGATACACCCGCAACGCATCCCTACGCATCGCCGCTCTACGCGGACCTGAAAGGCCTGCCGCCCCTCTTCATGCAGGTGAGCAGCACGGAAGTTCTGCTCGACGATTCTCGCCGTGTCGCCGACAAGGCGCGCGTGGCAGGCGTGGATATCGACTTCGAGATCTGGCGCAAGATGCCGCATGTATGGCAACTCTGGGTACCGTTCATTCCCGAGGCGCGCCGCGCGCTCGATCTCGCCGCGCGCTTCGTCCTGCGCGTGACGAGCGAGTCGCGAGACGTTCAGCCGTCGAGCGAAACGTCGATCGCCTGATACGCGGCTTGCACGGCGTCCGTGCCGTACTGGCGTTCGAGCCGGCGCACCGTGAAGTGCCCGTGCGCGACCTGCTGGAAGTGATCGATGAACACCGTGTTGACCATCGCGCCGAGCACGGCGCCGATCGCGGGGATCGATTTCGCGGCAATCTGCTCGCTCACCTGCACCGAGAAGCGCGACGCGATCGTGTTCAGCAAGCGCAGCAGCGCCGCCGAGCCGTGCGTCGTGAAGCCCTTCGTCGCGATTTCCGACGAGGCCTTCGACACCGCCTGGGCCAGCGCGCCGCGCATGATGAAGTAGCCGTAGTCGGCATCGTCGTCGGCTTTCGAGGTGCCGCCCATGCCGAGCACCGTCAGACACTGCAGCTGCGTGTCGACGGACGCCAGATCCTCGGCCTCGCTGCGCGCGATATCGCAGATCGAGCGGAACATCAGCGTCGTCGTCACGGGCAGTTCCACGGGTAGCGCGAACAGCCCGAACGCGCCGCCCGCCGCGCCCGTCGTCGCGACGGCGAACTTGTGCAGCAGATTGCTTGGCCGGTCGCTCACGCCCAGCGGCGCGCCGCCCATCGGTCGGCCTAGCGTGCGCAGCGCGATCTGCAGGCATTTGCGCAGCGCGAGCTGCGTCGCGTCGTTGACCTTGTCGCTCGCGATGGACGGCATCCGCGAGATCAGCTTTTCCATCGGCGCGCCGACGATGCTGGCGAGCTTCATCGTCAAAGCGGGACTTTCGAGTTCGTGTTTGGCGCGGCGCAGTGCCGTGAGATCGTCGGCGGAAAGCGGCGCGGCGGCGAGCATGACGGGTTCCATGAGTCTCCCTGACTTCGACAGATTGAGTTTTTCGATGCATCCGGGGCAGCGGCTGCGTTCGAATGCACGCACATTTAGAGCCATCCCGCATGGTATGATTCCGTATCGTTGACTCGTCAACAGTTGTTTCATCAAAAAATGGCCGTGCATACCGCCGCCCATCATTCGAGTGGGCAAGTTTTACCGTTCCGCGAGTCGCTGCTGGCGATGCTGGGCGTGTCGTTCGTGTCGATGCTCGTCGCGCTCGACCAGACGGTAGTCGGCACCGCGCTGCCGACGATCGTCGCGGATCTCAAGGGTTTCGAACTCTACGCGTGGGTCGCGACGTCCTATCTGCTGACCTCCGTGATCACCGTGCCGATCTTCGGGCGCCTCGGCGATTACTACGGGCGCAAGCCGTTCGTGATCGCGTCGATCATCGTCTTCACGGGGGCTTCCGTGCTCTGCGGCGCGGCCAATAACATGCTGTTTCTGGTGATCGCGCGCGGTCTGCAGGGCATCGGCGGCGGGATGCTGGTCGGCACCGCGTTCGCCTGCATTCCCGATCTCTTTCCCGACTCCGTCGTCCGCCTGCGCTGGCAGGTACTGATGAGTTCCGCGTTCGGCATCGCCAACGCCGTGGGCCCGTCGCTCGGCGGATTTCTGACGCAGTACTACGGCTGGCGCTCGGTGTTCTATGTGAATCTGCCCGTCGGACTGCTGTCGCTGCTTTTCGTGTGGCGCTATCTGCCGCATCTCCGGCATGTCGTGCACGAAGGCAAGATGCGGCTCGACTGGCCGGGCGCATTGCTGATCGCGCTGTCGCTCGGCAGCTTGCAGATGTTCGTCGAACTGCTGCCGAAGCATGGCGTGACGGCATCGGCCATCGGCTTGCTGGTGGTGAGCGTCGCGTGCGCGATCGCACTGTGGCAGTGGGAAAAGCGCTTCCCGCAAGCCATTCTTCCCGTCGACATGTTCCGTAATCAGAGCCTGTCCGCACTGTTCGTGCTGGCCGTGCTCGGCGGCTTCGCGATGTTCTCGCTGCTGTTCTACGCGCCGTTGCTGTTCCAGGGCGGCTTCGGCATGACGCCGAACGAGGCGGGGCTCGTGATCACGCCGCTCGTCGTATTCATCACGATCGGCAGTATCGCGAACGGGCGCGTCGTGTCGCGCGTTCCGAATCCGAACGTGATGCTGTTCATCGGCTTCGCGCTGTTCGCGGCGGCGTCGTTCGGCGTGGTCATCGCGACGCGCTCGATGCCGCACTGGCTGCTGATGCTGTTCATGACGCTCGGCGGTCTCGGCCTCGGCTTCGTGCTGCCCAATCTCACCGTGTTCGCGCAGCAGACGGCGGGCCGCCAGCATCTCGGCATCGCGACGGCGCTGCTGCAGTCGCTGCGCATGATCGGCGGGATGATCGGCACGGCGCTGACGGGCACGCTCGTCACGCATATGTACGCGAGCGGCGTGCGCAGCGCGCTCGACGGCGATCACGCGAGCCAGTGGTTTGCCGATCTCGGCGATCCGCAGATTCTCGTGAATCGCGACGCACAGCAGACGCTACTGAGCGAGCTGGCGAGAGCCGGGCACAATGGCGCGCTGCTGCTGGAATCGGCGCGCGAATCGCTGGTGGGCGCGATCCATATTGGCCTCGCGCTCGGCGCGATGGTGGCGCTGTTTGCGATCTGGCAGAGCCGGCGCGTGCCGCCCGTCAAGCTGCGCCAGCAGGTCGAGCCGGTCGTCCATGTAGACTGACGGACGTTTCAAAGCTTTAGAAGAAAGATCATGGAAGAACAGGACCGCGTCGCTATCCTTCATCAGTTTGGCCGCACGTATCGCGCGTTCATGTCGGCGTTCGAGGGCCGCGTCGGCCATCCGATGCCGCGCTGGCGCATTCTGCTCGCGCTGCACGAGCAGGCGGGCGAGTCGTCGCAGAAGAAGCTGGTCGAGCGTCTGCGTATCGATCCCGGTGCGCTGACGCGTCAACTGAAGTCGCTCGAAGCGATGGGCTGGATTGCGCGCAGCATGGACGAGCGCGACAACCGCATCACGAACGTGAAGCTCACCGCGGAAGGACGCGCGGCCATCGAAGCGAGCCTGCCGAACCGCAATGCGTTCCTGCACGACACGATGGCGGCACTGCCCGACGACGTGCTGGCAGGTCTGTCGGGCGCACTGACAATGCTGGAAGCGCGCATCGGCGAGGTCGCGGCATCTGCATCGAACGATGCGGAGGCCGCGGAAGCCGGACGTTGAGCAAATGAAAAAGCGGCGCTCTGCAGTCTCACGCGCAGCGCCGCCTTGATCGAGCAGAGATCGAAGAAAAATCAGAAGAACGTTTCGATCACTTCCGTCACGCGATACGACGGATCGAGCACCAGCACCTGACGCCATTTGTCGAACGTCAGGCACGGATGCGAGATGTCGAACGCGATCATGTCGCCGACTTTCAGATCGGCGCCTGCGGGAATCCGCAGATACGCATGCTGATCCATCATGCCGAAAATCTCCCAGCCTTCCGTGCCGGCGATATCGCGCGGCGCCTGCGTGCCCGGACGATAGTGCTTCGCGGGTTCGGGATAGCCGGCGTCGAACGCCGAATCGCGCTTGCCGAGGCCGATGATCGCGCGGTCTGGTTCGGGAATGGACTGCACGTAGGCCCACAGATGCAACGCGGGCAACAGGCCTTCGCCCATGCGCTTCGCGACGGGGTTGCGCTTGAAGATGTCCGTCTGCGCCTTGCGATAGATGCCGACGTCGTGCGTCAGATAGCAGCCGGGGCGCAGCACGATTTCGATGCGGTCCTTGCGCGAGGCCTTGGCGAATTCCTCCGCGACGACGTCGTACCAGGCCGAACCCGCGCCCGACAGCACGGCCGGCGTGCGCGCAAAGCGGCCCTTGTCCGACAGTTCGAGCGTGAGTTTCACCGCGCTGCGCAGGAAGTCGCGCACTTCCTGTTCTTCCTTCAACACGCCTTCATACAGTTCGATGCCCGCGAGCTTCAGCGAATCCGGATAGCGCGCGATCGCGTCGAGCACGGCTTGCGTCTGCGCGTCGTCGCGCACACCCGTGCGGCCGCCCGGCACGCCGAGTTCGACGAGCACCTGCAACTCTTTCTTCACCGAGCCGAAGAACTTGCCGAGCTGCTCGACGCCTTCCACTGAATCGACGAGACAGAAGAACTCGAAGTCGGGATCGCTCAGCAGTTCCGCGATCATCAGCATGTTGCGCTTGCCGACCAGCTGATTCGCCATCAGCACGCGCGACACACCGCCGTGATAAGCCGCGCGCACCTGATGCGCGGTAGCCAGCGTAATGCCCCATGCACCCGTTTCGATCTGGCGGCGGAACAATTGCGGCGCCATCGTGGTCTTGCCATGAGGCGCGAGCTTCACGCCATATTCGGCGACGAACTTCTGCATCCAGTTCAGGTTGTGCTCGATACGGTCCGCGTACAGGACGGCGGCGGGCAGACTCACGTCTTCGTCGAGGAGATTCCATTCGAGACGCGCTGCGTCCGAGAGCTGGATGCTCGTGCCCGGCACGTTGCCCAAGCCCTTGCTATAAGGGTCGATCGTCGCTCCCTGATAGTTTGTAACTTTCATGTCATCCTGCTCCATCGGCCAGTTAAATCGAATCGAAGTTGACTTTCGTATGTTACCGAAAGTACGATGGTTGATGAAATGTTATTTAGTACCACAGGTGCCGCGGTCGATGTTACCGGTGCCGCGTGGTGCGTGAGAGCCATGAATTCCACCGCCGAACCCGTTGCTTTCGACATCGTCGCGCGCATTGCCGAATGTGCGCCCGAGTTGCGTTCGGCCGAGCGCAAGGTCGCGGCACTGATTCTCGACGACCTGACGGGCGCGTCGCGCGCGAGCATCGGCGCGTTGGCCGAGCGGGCCGAAGTGAGCGTCGCGACGGTCACGCGTTTTGCCAAGGCAGTCGGTTGCCGCGACGTGCGCGAACTGAAACTGCGCCTCGCGCAGGCGGCGGCAGTCGGCCAGCGCTTCCTGCAGACAAGCGCGCCAAACGACGACACGCCCGAGCCGCTGGCCACGCGCGTGTTCGACGAGTTGCAGACGGCGCTCACGCACAACCATCAGCTGCTGTGTCAGGCGCCCATCGCGCAGGCGGCGGCCGTGTTGCGCGAAGCACGCATGATCTACGTGTTCGGCATGGGCGGCGGCTCGACCGCGCTGGCCGACGAAATGCGCTTCCGTCTCGTGCGGCTGGGCCGGCCCGTCGCCACGTATCAGGATGGTTTGCTGCAGCGCATGGTGGCGTCGACGGTCTCGCGCGATACCGTGGTGATCGCGCTGTCGACGACGGGCCGCGTGCCGGAGATGGTGGATAGCTGCAAGATCGCGCGCAGTTATGGCGCGACGCTGATCACTGTGACGGCGCCCGCGTCGCCGCTCGCGAAGCTGGCCGACTGGGTGATCCCCATCGTCGCGTTCGAAACCGACTTCATCTACAAACCGTCGTCGTCGCGTTACGCGATGATGATGGCGCTCGACGTGCTCGTCACCGAACTCGCCTTGAGCCTCGGCGACGAGAGCCGCGAACTGCTGCGCCGTATGAAGCATGCGCTCGACGCGCATCGCGGCGGCGGCGACCGACAACCGCTAGGAGACTGATCCATGCATTCGCACCCCGAAGCCGCCGATACGCTGATCGTCGGCGCGCAACTGTACGACGGCACGGGCGCGCCGCCCGTCGAACGCGACGTCGCATTGCGCAATGGGAAGATCGCCGCAATCGGCAATCTGTCGAACTGGCTGGCCGAAGAGGTGATCGAGGCCAACGGCCGCGCGCTCGCGCCGGGCTTTATCGACGTGCACACGCACGACGACACGCACGTGATCCGCTCGCCGCAAATGATGCCGAAGATCACGCAAGGCGTGACGACGGTGATTGTCGGAAATTGCGGCATCAGTGCGTCACCCGTTTCGCTGAAAGGCGATCCACCCGATCCGATGAATCTGCTCGGCGCGCGCGACGCGTTTCAGTATCCGACCTTCGCTGCGTACGTCGACGCAGTGAATGCGGCGAAGCCTTCCGTGAACGTGGGTGCGCTGATCGGACACACGGCGCTGCGCAACAACCACATGGACCGGCTGGACCGGGCGGCGACGGCACAGGAAATCGACGGCATGCGCACGCAGCTCGAAGAAGCGCTCGCGAACGGCGCGCTCGGCTTGAGTTCAGGGCTCGCGTATGGCTCCGCTTTTGCTGCACCGACAGAAGAAGTGATGGCGCTGGCCGAGCCGCTCGCGGCGTCGGGCGCGCTGTACACGACGCACATGCGCACCGAGTTCGACGCGATTCTCGATGCGATGGACGAGGCCTATCGCATCGGCAAGCATGCGCGCGTGCCCGTGATCATTTCGCATCTAAAGTGCGCGGGGCCGTCGAACTGGGGGCGCAGCGTCGAAGTGCTGGCATCGCTTGAAGGCGCGCGGCAGTTTCATCCTGTCGGCTGCGACTGCTATCCGTACAACCGCAGTTCGTCGACGCTCGACCTCAAGCAGGTGACGGGAGATATCGACATCACGGTGACATGGTCCACGCCGCATCCCGAGATGGCGGGGAAGCTGATCAAGGACATCGCCGCCGAGTGGGGCGTCACGCAGCAGGAAGCGGGCAAGCGTCTGCAACCCGCGGGCGTCGTGTATCACAACATGTCCGAAGAGGACGTGCGGCGCATCCTGTCGCATCCCGCGACGATGGTCGGTTCGGACGGGCTGCCGAACGATCCGCTGCCGCATCCGCGTCTGTGGGGCGCGTTTCCGCGCGTGCTGGGTCACTATGCGCGCGATCAGAAGCTGATTCCGCTGGAAGACGCGATCCGCAAGATGACGAGCCTGTCGGCGCGGCGTTTCGGCTTGAAGGAACGCGGCGAGGTGCATGTCGGCTATCACGCGGATCTCGTGCTGTTCGATCCAGCGCGTGTGCGCGATGTGGCGACGTTCGACAAGCCGCAGCAGGCGGCGGACGGTATCGACGCGGTGTGGGTAAATGGCGTGCTGTCGTATCGCGATGGGGTGCACACGGGCGAGCGTGCGGGAAGGTTCATCGCGCGCGGAGCGACGCCGGCGTCGCGCGCCGAGATGACTGAAGGTTTCTGACTGATTTTGCGTCCGCATGGGTTGCGGACGCGCTTACCGTTACAGGAGTTGAACGATGAAGCGTTATGGCGTCGAAGGTGGCAAGGGCACGGGCGGACAGGTGATGCCGTTCGCGCGCGCGGTCGAAGCGGATGGCTGGCTGTTCGTGTCGGGACAGACGCCGATGGAAAACGGCGAAGTGATCAATGGCGGAATCGTTGAGCAATCGCACAAGGCGATTCAGAACGTGATGGCGATTTTGACCGAAGCAGGGTATGGGCCGGAGCATGTCGTGCGGTGTGGTGTCTGGCTCGATGATGCACGGGACTTTGCTTCTTTTAATAAGGTCTTCAAGGAGTACTTCGGGGCTAATCCGCCTGCGCGGGCATGTGTTGTGTCGTCGATGGTCATCGACTGTAAAGTTGAGGTTGACTGCGTCGCTTATAAGAAGCCTGCGGCTTAAGGTTTTTATCGCGCTCGCTGGCATCCGCGTTTTCATATCGGCGCTGCACGCGTTGCCCCTGTGCGGGGCGGCACCTACTTTTCTTTGCAGCGGCAAAGAAAAGTAGGCAAAAGAAAGCCGCTCACACCGCCAATCCTTCTTCCTGCCTGCGGGCCCCCCACGGGTCCCGCACTCCACACGGCAACACGCTATTCCAGGTGCGTTGCCAGCGCCTTTAACACGCGCATCACCCACTCCAGTCACCCGTAGGCAGCCAGCGGCAGCGAACAGCCTGCGCCGCCCAGGTGGCAAACGGTGTGTAGCTTGTCGCGCCGGTTGCGTTGGCGCTCCTACGACACCGATCCTGCTTTTCAGTCCGGAGTGGTGCACTTCCGTCGCGACGGCCTACACACAGTTTGCCACCTGGGCGGCCGTGGACCGCCTGGTAACGCGACCCGTGACGTGGGAGTGTGAAGTGGGTGAGGCGTGCAGTTAGCACGCTGGCAACGCACGTGAGACGGTGCGTTGCCGTGTGGAGTGCGGGACCCGTTGGGGGCCCGCAGGCAAACACAAGGATTGGCGGTGTTAGCCCGCTTTCTTTGCTTAGGAAGGTCTGAACAACCCGTTTTCTGCCTGGGATCTTTAACTGGCACGCGCGCAGTGGAATTCGCGTCCTCATTCACGCTGTGTTGAACCGATGCCGGTCGCATCTTGCGCATGGACGCTGCGCCTTTGGGGGGCGTCTTCGCCCTTCATTTCGCTTTACCGAGCACCCCGCGAGCCAGCCAGAGATTGATCAGCGCGAACTGCGTTTCGATCTGCGCCGTGTTTTTCGCCAGTCCCCGATACCGCGCCTTCAGATAGCCGAACTGACATTTGAGCACCCGAAACGGGTGCTCAACCTTCGCCCGCACGCCCGCCTTGAGCCGCTCGACTTTCTCGTAGATTCTGTCCAGCCGCTTGCTTTTGTCCAGCTTTCTTCGCTTGCTCGGCCTCATCGCCACGTGCCACTGGACCGCCCCCGTTTCGCCTCGCTTCTCGATGCCCACGTAGCCCGCATCGGCAAACGCAACCTGCTCGTCGCCGTGCAACAGTTCATGCGCCACCGTGACGTCGTGAACATTCGCCGGCGTGCACTTCACGGTATGCACCAGCCCCGACTCCACATCGACTCCGATGTGCGCCTTCATACCGAAGTACCAGCTACCGCCCTTTTGCGTCTGGCTCATCTCGGGGTCTCGCGTGCCAGCCTTCTTCGTCGAACTGGGTGCCGAAATCAGCGTTGCGTCGACCGCCGAGCCCACCTTGAGCATCAGGCCCTTCGCCTGCAGGATCTCGTTGACCGTCGCCAGCATTCTGGCCGACAGCTCATGGGCCTCAAGCAGGTGCCGGAATCGCAGGATCGTGCTCTCGTCAGGCAGCCGCGTCATACCCGTGCCCAGCAGCGCAAACTCCCGATACAGCGGGATGTCGTGCAGCGCCTCCTCCATCGCCGGGTCCGAGAGGCTGAACCATTGCTGCATGAAGTGAATGCGCAACATCGTTGCGACTGGGAACGGTGGGCGGCCGGTCTTGCCTTTCGGATAGTGCGGTTCGATGAGCGCAATCAGCTTCTGCCACGGCACCACGCGCGTCATCTCATCGAGAAACTCGCGCTTGCGAGTGCGCTTCGTTGACAGATCCAGACCAAGACCAAGTTGTGTCATCACGCCACTCCATGAATTCTCCTGATCCCAGGATAGTCCAAGCTCACGTCAATGCCAGGACTTTTGCAGAGATTCCCTTACTTTCTTTGCGGCGGCAAAGAAAGTAAGTGCCGCCCCGCACAGGGGCAACGCCTGAAGTACAGATACGAAATCGCGGATGCCAGCGCAAAAAGCAAAAAACAGAAAACAAAAAACAAAAAAACAAAAAACCCAGAACAGCGACTGCGTCGCAGACAACAAAAACCTATTGCCGCGCAGTGCGCAAATTATCCGGCATAGGCAGATTAAAGTTCGTCCGGAACGGATTAATATCGAGCCCACCGCGCCGCGTATACCGCGCATAAACAGCCAGTTTCACAGGCTGACAAACCTTGAGCACATCGAGAAAGATCTTCTCGACACACTGCTCATGGAACCCGGTATGGTTCCGATACGAAATGATGTACCGAAGCAGCCCGGCATGATCGATCTGCGGCCCGACATAGTGAATCTGCACTGAACCCCAATCGGGCTGCCCCGTCACAGGACAATTCGACTTCAGGAGATTGGAGAACACAGTCTCTTCGACAGGCGCTTCATCGAGCGCCGCCGACAACAACGAAGCATCCGGCAGATACATCTCGGTATCGAGATCGAGCCGATCGAGAGATGTCCCTTCGAATTCATCAAGCCCTAGCTTGGAAAACTCCGCCGGCGGATACAGATGCAACGACACAGACGACCCGCAAGCAGCGGAAACATCCCGCTTGATGGTATCGCGTACGACTTCAATGGAATCAAACGACGTGTGCGCAAATGAACCGAGATAAAGCTTGAACGACTTCGACTCGACAATATTCGGCGAGTCCGCCGGAACATAAAACGTCGCAATGGCGATCTGCGGCTTGCCGCGCGCATTGAGCCACGACAGCTCATACGCGTTCCAGATGTCGGTGCCGAAGAACGGCAGCGTCGCGCCAATGCCGATCTGGTCGCGCGCATTCTTGCGTGCGATCGGGAAAAGGAGCGACGCGTCGTACTGTTCGGTGTAGCTGGACGGCTTGCCCAGCGGAGATTGTTCGGGTGTCATGATGCGTTCACGATGCCACTCACGACATGCCCGATCGCTGTCACGTCACGGGCCGACTCGCAGTGGCGAATTTGGTCGTCGAAGAAAAAATCCGGCTCGAACTCGCGCAGAAACGCGCCCTTGTCGAGCCCGCCAAGAAACATCGCTTCGTCGATTTCGATGTCCCAGGCCATCAATGTGCGGATCGCACGCTCATGCGCGGGCGCCGAGCGCGCCGTCACCAGCGCGGTGCGAATGTGCATCGGCGCGGCTTCGTCGGCCAGCGTCTGCAAACGATGCAGCGCCTTCAGCAAAGGCTTCAGCGGTCCGTCGGCGAGCGGCAGATCCTTGTTGTCGGTCTCGTGACCGACGAACGCGCCCAGCCCATCCTTCTGAAACACGCGCTCCGCCTCATCGGAAAACAGCACGGCGTCGCCGTCGAAGGCAATGCGGATTTCGTCCGGATACTTGCCCGCCATTTTCGCCGATTCGGGCAACACGCGTGCGGCAGGGAAGCCGGCCGCCAGCGCGTCGCGCACGTCGTCCTGATTCGCAGACAGAAACAGCGACGCATTCAGCGGCTTCAGATACGCAAACGGCGCGCGGCCGCGGGTGAATACGCCGCGCTCGATGGCCAGCCCATGCTCGCGACAAGAGCTGAACGCGCGCAAGCCGCTAATGGGATCGCTGCGCGACAGAATCACCACTTCCACGCGATGCGCGCCCGTATTCAGCGCCAGCAGCTTGCGAATCAGTGGAAATGCGACGCCGGGCTTGGCGGGCACGTTCAGCCGTTCGCGCTGCAGCGTTTCGTACGCACGCAGATCGCCGTCCTCGTACACGCGGTTCTCTTCCTCGAAATCGAACAGCGCGCGCGAGGAGATCGCCACCACCAGTTTGTCGTTGAGCGAAAAAGCCATGCGCGAAGCTTAGGCGAGGAACAGGCGGTACACCGGGTTCGACGTCTCTTCCCAATACGGATAGCCGAGCGACGCGAGGAAGCGTGCAAACTCCGCATCTTCCGCCGACGGCACCTGAATGCCGACGAGAATCGAACTGTAGTCCGCGCCCTGATTCCGGTAATGGAACAGGCTGATGTTCCAGTTCGGCGCCATCGACGACAGGAATTTCATCAGCGCGCCCGGACGCTCCGGAAACTCGAAGCGGAACAGGCGTTCGTCGTGCGCGAGCGGCGAGCGGCCGCCGACCATGTAGCGGATATGCTGCTTCGACAGTTCGTCGCCCGTCAGATCGACGGTCGCGAAGCCGTGCTCCTCGAACGTGCCCGCGATCTGCGCCGACTCGCCGCGGTTGCGGATCTGCACGCCGACGAAGATATGCGCGGAATTCGCATCTGCAATGCGGTAGTTGAACTCGGTGACGCTGCGCGTGCCGACCAGTTCGCAGAAGCGTTTGAAGCTGCCGCGCTCTTCGGGAATCGTCACCGCGAACACGGCCTCGCGCGCTTCGCCGACTTCCGCGCGCTCCGCGACGAAGCGCATGCGGTCGAAGTTCATGTTCGCGCCGGACGTGACGGCGATCAGCGTCTGATTCTCGATGCCTTCGCGCTCGGCATACTGCTTCGCACCCGCAACGGCCAGCGAGCCCGCCGGCTCCAGCACGCTGCGCGTGTCCTGGAAGACGTCCTTGATCGCGGCGCACAGCGCGTCGGTGTTCACCGTCAGCACTTCATCGAGGTATTGCTGGCACAGCCGGAACGTCTCTTCACCGACGAGCTTGACGGCCGTGCCGTCCGAGAACAGGCCGACTTCGTTGAGCGTCACGCGCTTGCCGGCCTTCAGCGATTGCGCCATCGCGCAGGAGTCGTCCGTCTGCACGCCGATTACCTTGATCTCCGGGCGCACCGATTTCACGTACGCCGCGATGCCCGCCGCGAGACCGCCGCCGCCGATCGGCACGAAGATCGCGTGGATGGGCGCCTGATGCTGGCTCAGCACTTCCATCGCGACGGTGCCCTGGCCGGCGATCACGTATTCGTCGTCGAACGGATGCACGAAGGTCAGGCCGTGCTCTTCCTGCAGCGTGACGGCGTGCGCGTAGGCGTCGCTATACGACTCGCCGGCCTGCACGACTTCGACGGTCGGGCCGCCGTGCGCGCGCACGGCGTCGACTTTGACCTGCGGCGTCGTCACGGGAACCACGATGATCGCCTTCACGCCCATGCGTGCCGCCGACAGCGCGACGCCCTGCGCATGATTGCCCGCCGAAGCCGTAATCACGCCGCGCGCGAGCGCGTCGGCGGGAATGTGCGCCATCTTGTTGTACGCGCCGCGCAGCTTGAACGAGAAGACGGGCTGATTGTCTTCGCGCTTCAGGTAAATCGGGTTGCGCAACCGTGCGGACAGATTCCGCGCATATTCGAGTTCGGTCTCACGCGCGACATCATAGACGCGGGCGGTGAGGATTTTCTTCAGATAGTCGTGGGAGGCCATTCTGGGCGCGCGCCGGGGCGCTGGTTACTGGGGGAAAGGGGTAATGATAGCGCTAAGTGTCCTCGCGGACGGTGTTGGCAATGGTGTCGGGGGTGTCGGGGTTCGGGTCTTGCTGGCATCCGCGGTTTCGTATCGGTGCTTCAGGCGTTGCCCCTGTGCGGGGCGGCAGTTACTTTCTTTGCCGCCGCAAAGAAAGTAACCAAAGAAAGCGGCTTCAAACCTCCGGTGCCGGCCCGGTTGGCGCTGCGGCACACCGTCGTTGAGCCGTCGCGCCACCCACTTGAGCACTTCGGACCAAGACCGCAGTCAGGTGCGCATGGCGCAAAAACCGGTACGCCGTTTGATTCTCATATGGCCCGTGAAGACAGGGAGAAATCGTCGCGCGGCTCGGTCTGAGTGGCTTTCTTTTGCCTGCTTTTCTTCGCCGCTGCAAAGAAAAGCAGGTGCCGCCCCGCACAGGGGCAGCGCAAGCAAATCGAAAACAAACCGCGGATGCGAGCGAATACAGCAAAAAACGGCGTCGCCGCAAGACATCAGAATGACGATTTAAGAAAAGCCAACTCGCAAAGGCTTACCACACGGACATCCACGCGCGAACGCGCGCCCACATCCTGCGGTAGAATCCTGTTTTGGAACAAGGATCGGAAGATGCACTGGCAGCCTCGGATCGCCCATTTGATGCCCGTCCCGCGTGAGGCTCGCCCCGCGGCGCAGCGGCACGTGCGGCACGCACGATCGCGTAGCTATATCTGAGCGCCGCGAGGCGACCGGCCACCCACGTTCCAGCCATATCCCCGGCGATCCCGGGCGCTGGCCTGCCGGTTGCGGCTTCGCACACTAGACAAGATTTCCAGCATTGCGCCCCACGCGCACTGTCAGCGGGCCTCAGCGATGAGCGCGCGCCGCTGACCTACCCGAGCCGTCCAAACATGAACGCACCTCAAGTTTTCGATCCGCACGGCGCCGCCGCTACCGTCGCCACCGATACCGAACCGCGTCTGCGCGAAATCCCCTACAACTACACGTCGTTCTCCGACCGCGAAATTGTCATCCGTCTGCTCGGCGACGAAGCCTGGGCCGCGCTCGACGAACTGCGCAACGAGCGCCGCACCGGCCGCTCGGCGCGCATGTTGTACGAAGTGCTCGGCGATATCTGGGTCGTGCGCCGCAATCCTTACCTGCAGGACGATCTGCTCGATAATCCGAAGCGCCGCGCGCTGCTGATCGAAGCGTTGAATCACCGTCTCACGGAAATCGAAAAGCGCCGCCGCGCCGACCTCGTCGAACATACCGACGAAGCGGGCGTGGGCCGCGCGGCGCGCGTCGAAACGCTGGTTGCCGCCGCGCGCCGCGCTGTCGATGCGTTCGCCAGCGAGTTCGACAAGATGGCCGACCTGCGCCGCCGCGCGACCAAAGTGCTGGGCCGCCAGACGCAGAAGGACAACATCCGCTTCGACGGCATCGCACGCGTCTCGCATGTGACGGACGCGACCGACTGGCGTGTCGAATACCCGTTCGTCGTGCTGACGCCGGACACGGAAGCCGAAATCGCCGGTCTCATCAAGGCGTGTTTCGAACTCGGCCTGACCGTGATCCCGCGCGGCGGCGGCACGGGCTACACGGGCGGTGCGGTTCCGCTCACGCCGTTCTCGGCCGTCATCAACACGGAAAAGCTCGAACAGCTCGGCGCCGTCGAACTGACGGAACTGCCCGGCGTCGCGCACAAGGTGCCGACCATTTTCTCCGGCGCGGGCGTCGTCACGCGCCGCGTGACGGAAGCGGCCGAGCAGGCGGGCTATGTGTTCGCCGTCGATCCGACTTCGCTCGACGCATCCTGCATCGGCGGCAATGTCGCGATGAACGCGGGCGGCAAGAAGGCCGTGCTGTGGGGCACGGCGCTCGATAACCTCGCCTGGTGGCGCATGGTCGACCCGGAAGGGAACTGGCTCGAAGTCACGCGTCTCGATCACAACCTCGGCAAGATTCACGACATCCCCGTCGCGCGTTTCGAGCTGAAATGGTTCGACGGCGAGTACGCGCCGGGCGAGAAGCTGCTGCGCACGGAGCTGCTCGACATCGAAGGGCGGCGCTTCCGCAAGGAAGGTCTCGGCAAGGACGTGACGGATAAATTCCTCGCGGGCCTGCCGGGCATCCAGAAGGAAGGCTGCGACGGTCTGATTACGTCGGCGCGCTGGGTGCTGCACAAGATGCCCGCGCATACGCGCACGGTGTGCCTCGAATTCTTCGGCCAGGCGCGCGAGGCGATTCCGAGCATCGTCGAAATCAAGGACTATCTGTTCGAAACGTCGAAGCAGGGCGGCGCGATTCTCGCCGGCCTCGAACACCTGGACGAACGTTATCTGCGCGCCGTCGGCTACGCGACGAAGAGCAAGCGCAACGCGTTTCCGAAGATGGTGCTGATCGGCGATATCGTCGGTAACGACGCGGACGCGGTCGCCACCGCGACTTCCGAAGTGATCCGCATGGCCAACGGCAAGAGCGGCGAAGGTTTCGTCGCAGTGAGCGCCGAGGCCCGCAAGCGCTTCTGGCTCGACCGCAGCCGTACGGCCGCGATCGCGAAGCACACCAACGCGTTCAAGATCAACGAAGACGTCGTGATTCCCCTCAACCGCATGGGCGAATACACGGACGGCATCGAGCGCATCAACATCGAGCTGTCGATCAAGAACAAGCTGCAGCTGGTCGACGCGCTCGAAGCGTTCTTCAGGAGCGGCAAGCTGCCGCTCGGCAAGAGCGACGACGCGAACGAAATTCCGAGCGCGGAACTGCTCGAAGACCGCGTGCAGCAGGCGCTCGAACTACTCGGCCATGTGAAGAAGCGTTGGGAATTCCTGCGCGACAAGCTCGACCTGTCGTTGCGCGAAGCGCAGCACTATCTGGTGCAGCTCGGCTATCCGGGCCTCGCGGAGAAATTCGCGGATCGCGTCGACGACCAGCCGGATGCGAACGTCTTCCATATCGTGCAGGATCGCACGGTGCGCGTGTCGTGGAAGCAGGAAATCCGCGCGGAACTGCGCCAGATTTTCAACGGCGGCGAGTTCAAGCCGATTCTCGACGAAGCGCAGGCCATCCATAAGCAGGTGCTGCGCGGCCGCGTATTCGTCGCGCTTCACATGCACGCGGGCGACGGCAACGTTCACACGAACATCCCCGTCAACTCCGACAACTACGAGATGCTGCAAGACGCGCATATCGCAGTGGCGCGCATCATGAAGCTCGCGCGTTCGCTGGATGGCGTGATTTCCGGCGAGCATGGCATCGGCATCACGAAGCTCGAGTTCCTGACGGAAGACGAAATCGGCGAATTCCGCGCGTACAAGCAGCGCGTCGATCCGCATGGCCGTTTCAACAAGGGCAAGCTGCTCGAAGGCGCGGACCTGCGCAACGCGTACACGCCGTCGTTCGGGCTGATGGGCTACGAATCGCTGATCATGCAGCAGTCCGATATCGGCGCGATCGCCGATTCGGTGAAGGACTGCCTGCGCTGCGGCAAGTGCAAGCCCGTCTGCGCGACGCACGTGCCGCGCGCGAACCTGCTGTACAGCCCGCGCAACAAGATTCTCGCCACGTCGCTGCTGGTCGAGGCGTTCCTGTACGAAGAGCAGACGCGCCGCGGCGTGTCGATCAAGCATTGGGACGAGTTCAACGACGTCGCCGATCACTGCACTGTCTGCCACAAGTGCGTGACGCCGTGCCCGGTGAAGATCGACTTCGGCGACGTCACGATGAACATGCGCAACCTGCTGCGCAAGATGGGCAAGAAGAAGTTCAACGCGGGCAACGCGGCGGGCATGTTCTTCCTCAACGCGACGAATCCGCAGACCATCAACCTCGCGCGCACCGCGATGATGGGCGTCGGCTACAAGGCGCAGCGCCTCGGCAATGAGGTGCTGAAGAAGATCGTCAAGAAGCAGACGGCGCATCCGCCCGCGACCACGGGCAAGCCGCCCGTGATGGAGCAGGTGATCCACTTCGTCAACAAGAAGATGCCGGGCAATCTGCCGAAGAAAACGGCGCGCGCGCTGCTCGACATCGAGGACAACAAGATCGTCCCGATCATCCGCAACCCGAAAACGACGACCGTCGATTCGGAAGCGGTGTTCTACTTCCCCGGCTGCGGTTCCGAGCGCCTGTTCTCGCAGGTCGGTCTCGCGACGCAGGCGATGCTGTGGGAAGCGGGCGTGCAGACGGTGCTGCCGCCGGGCTATCTGTGCTGCGGTTATCCGCAGCGCGGCTCGGGCCAGTTCGACAAGGCCGAACAGATCGTCACCGATAACCGCGTGTTGTTCCATCGCGTCGCGAATACGCTGAACTATCTCGACATCAAGACGGTGGTGGTGTCGTGCGGCACGTGTTACGACCAACTGGCGGGCTACGAATTCGAGAAGATCTTCCCGGGCTGCCGGATCATCGATATCCACGAATTCCTGCTGGAGAAAGGCATCAAGCTCGACGGCGTGACGGGCACGCGCTACATGTATCACGACCCGTGCCACACGCCGATCAAGACGATGGACCCCGTCAAACTCGTCAACGAACTGATGGGCACCGAGAAGAACGACGGCTACAAGATCGAGAAGAACGACCGCTGCTGCGGCGAGTCGGGCACGCTCGCGGTCACGCGTCCGGATATATCGACCCAGGTGCGCTTCCGCAAGGAAGAGGAAATCCGCAAGGGTGCGGCGAAGTTGCGCAACATCCCCGTCGTCGCCGACGCGGGCGCGAATGCGATCAACATGGCGAACGCGGCGGCAGGTGCAGCCGGTGCGCCCGCGGGTTCGGTGCTCAAGGCGGGCGACGGTCCGCAGCCGAACGGCGCGAATGGCGCCAACGGTGCAACCGACGTCAAGATACTGACCAGCTGCCCGTCGTGCCTGCAAGGCCTGTCGCGCTACAACGAAGACGCGAATGTCGAAGCGGACTACATCGTGGTCGAAATCGCGCGTCACGTGCTCGGCGAAAACTGGATGGCGGATTATGTCCAGCGTGCGAACAATGGCGGAATCGAGCGCGTGCTGGTCTAATGGCACGATAAAGGTTCCGCTCGAGGACGACGATGGACTGTATCTTCTGCCGTGAGGACGGCGGCGATGTGCTGTGGCAGGACGACACGCTGCGTGTCGTCCTCGCCGACGAACACGACTATCCCGGCTTTTGCCGTGTGATCTGGAACAGGCATGTCGCCGAGTTCTCCGATCTGGGCGACGGCGAGCGCGATCGCGTGATGCGCGTGGTGTACGCGGTCGAGCGCGCGATCCGGCGCATCCTGCAGCCCGTCAAGGTGAACCTGGCGAGCCTCGGCAACCAGGTGCCGCACGTGCATTGGCACGTGATCCCGCGTTTTTCCAACGACGCGCATTTCCCGCTGCCCATCTGGGCGCCGCGCCAGCGTACGGTCTCCGAGGTGATGCTGTCGCAGCGGCGCGCGCAGGCGACGCTGCTGCGCGAAGCGGTGCGCGGCGAAATCGAACACGCTCTCGCCTGAGGTCATCATGAGTGGATTGAAACCCGACACGCCGGTCCCCACCGGCGTCGTCGTTCATGCCGTGTCACGCGTACTCGAACTGCAGTACGCGAACGGCAACAGTTACCGCGTGCCGTTCGAACTGATGCGCGTCTATTCTCCCTCCGCCGAAGTGCGCGGCCACGGCCCCGGCCAGGAAACGCTGCAGACGGGCAAGCGCGAAGTGACGATCACGGCGCTCGAAGGCGTCGGCAACTATGCGCTGCAGCCCACTTTTTCCGACGGCCACAACACGGGCATCTATTCGTGGGATCTGCTATGGGATCTCGCGACCCGGCAGGACGAACTCTGGGCCGAGTATTTCGACAAACTTCAGGCAGCGGGCGTCGAGCGCGACGCGCCGATGCCCGTATCCAGTCCAGCGCACGGCCACAGACACTGATACGATTCGGCCGGCACGCCGCCTGGGTGCGGCGCAACAATTTTCAGAATACGCGAAAGGACGAAGCGCGATGACCAAAACCCACTTCGGCTATCAGACAGTCGACGAACAGGAAAAAGCGAAGAAAGTGGCCGGCGTGTTCCACTCGGTCGCCTCCAACTATGACCTGATGAACGATCTGATGTCGGGCGGGCTGCACCGCGCGTGGAAGGCGTTCACGATCGCGCAGGCCAACGTGCGGCCGGGCTACAAGGTGCTCGACATCGCGGGCGGCACGGGCGATCTGTCGAAGGCATTCGCGAAACGCGCGGGCGAGACGGGCGAAGTGTGGCACACGGACATCAACGAATCGATGCTGCGCGTGGGCCGCGACCGCCTCATCGACAAAGGCGTCATTACGCCGACGCTGCTGTGCGACGCCGAGAAGATACCGTTCCCGGACAACTACTTCGACGTGGTCACGGTGGCATTCGGCTTGCGCAACATGACGCACAAGGATGCCGCGCTTGCGGAAATGTGCCGTGTGCTGAAACCGGCCGGGCGCCTTCTGGTGCTGGAATTTTCGAAGGTCTGGGATCCGCTTAAAAAGGCCTACGACGTCTATTCTTTCAAGGTGCTCCCGTGGCTGGGCGATCGCTTCGCCAGGGACGCCGACAGCTATCGCTACCTCGCGGAATCGATCCGGATGCATCCGGACCAGGAAACTTTAAAAACGATGATGGAACAAGCTGGCCTCGATGCCGTCAAATATTACAATTTGTCAGCTGGCGTGGTAGCCTTGCATGTGGGGACGAAATACTAATGTCCCTAACCTCTCGTTTTTAAAGGAAATTGAGAAAATGTCTGATTCGAATCCGTCATCTCGTTGTAAGGTTAAGAGGTCTTGGGCGAGGAGAATCGGACTGATCGCGATGGTCGGCCTGATCTCTGTCGGCACGCTGGCCTCGCTCGACGCCGAAGCGAAACGCATGGGCGGCGGCCGCAGTATCGGGCGTCAGTCGAACGTCACCCAGCCGTCTCAGCAGGCGGCGCCGTCGCCTTCGCCGTCGCCGGGCGCGCCGTCGCAGGCCATGCAGCAGCAGCGTCCCGCCACGCCGCCGCCCACTCCCGCCGCGCAGCCCAATCGTTCGCGTTGGCTCGGGCCGATCGCGGGTCTCGCGGCCGGTCTCGGTATCGCCGCATTGCTGTCGCACTTCGGCCTGGGTGAAGCCTTCGCCGGCATGATGTCGAACCTGATCGTGATCGCGCTGATCGCGTTCGTCGCCATCTGGCTGATCCGCAAGTTCGTCGGCCGCAAGCGCGACGCGCAGTCGCCCGCCTATGCAGGCGGCTCGCCGACCCTGAACGCGGGCGGCACCGGCTACTCGCAGGAGCCGCGCTATACGGCGCCTCCCACGGGTTCGTACCTCGGGCCGCAAGTCAATCCGCTGACTACGCCCGATGTCGCCGCCACACCGGCCGTGCCGGCGGGTTTCGATTCGGAAGCCTTCCTGCGCAACGCGAAGGTTTACTTCGTGCGCCTTCAGGCCGCGTGGGACGCGGGCAACATGGACGACATCCGCGAATTCACGACGCCCGAAATGTTCGCCGAAGTGCGGGTCGACCTGAGTTCGCGTGGCGCCGACAAGAACCAGACCGACGTCGTGAAGCTGGACGCCGATCTGCTGGGCGTCGAGGACCGCGGCAGCGAATACCTGGCGAGCGTGCGCTTCCATGGTCTGATCCGCGAAACGTCGGGCGGCTCGGCGGAACCGTTCGAAGAAATCTGGAACCTCTCGAAGCGCACTGGCGAAGGCTGGCTGCTCGCGGGCATCCAGCAAGTGAATCTTCACTAATCCGTAAAGGATTAGCCGTTCGGCTGAGTCAGGCTCGCAGCGAACGGACGTTACAATAGGAACCCGCGTCGGCAGTCGCCGGCGCGGGTTTTCTCTTTCCACTGCCGATGACCCTTGCCGCCAAGCCCTTCGCTGCTGCCGTCAACCATTTGCTCGCTCGCGAATCGTGGGCGCGCGAACGTCTCACCCCGTATGCCGGCAAGACTGCACGGCTGTCGTGTCCTCCCATCACACTGATCCTGCTGGTCCAGCCGGACGGTTATCTGAGCGCCGTCGACGAAAGCGAAGCGCAGGCGTTCGACGTCACGGTCGCCGTGCCTTCGGACGCTGTTCCCGCGTTCGTGCAAGGCGGTCAGGCAGCCGTGATGAAGCATGTAAAGATCGAGGGCGACGCCGAGTTCGCTACCGTGATCGCGAAGCTCGCCGAGCATCTGCGCTGGGAGCCCGAGGAAGATCTGGCGAAGCTCGTCGGCGACGGGCCGGCATGGCGCATCGCGTCGGTGGCGCGCACGGTCGGCGATCACGCGCTGCGCACGGGCCGTAATCTGCTCGAAACGGTCACCGAGTATCTGCTGGACGAAAATCCGCAACTCGTTCGGCGCGCCGCACTCGACGATTTCAATGCCGAACTGGCGCGCGCCCGCGATGCGCTGGCACGCGTCGAAAAGCGCATCGAGCGTCTTGAACAGAAGGTCGAAGCCCGTGGCGCAGGCGCGCCGGGCGGCGCCGCCACGTCGCGCGGCACGCGCTAGTCATCGGGCTCAACCATGCGTTTCCTGCGTTTTCTCAAGATATTCTTTACCGTCATCCGGTTCGGCCTGGACGAGATGATGCTGAGCCGCGTCAACGACCGCCGCGTGCGGCTGCTGCTGCGCATCACCACGATCGGCCGGAAGTTCGATCAGCCGCCGGGCGTGCGGCTGCGCCTCGCGCTCGAAAGCCTCGGGCCGATTTTCGTGAAATTCGGCCAGGTGCTGTCCACGCGCCGCGACCTGCTGCGGCCCGACATCGCCAGCGAACTCGCCAAACTGCAAGACCAGGTGCCGCCGTTCGATTCAGCAGTGGCGATCGCCATTATCGAAAAGTCGCTGGGTGCGCCTGTCGACGCGATTTTCGACGACTTCGAGCGCGTGCCTGTCGCGAGCGCGTCGATCGCGCAGGTCCATTTCGCGACGTTGAAGACGGGGCAGCACGCGGGCAAGCCGGTCGCCGTAAAGGTGCTGCGGCCGAACATGCTGCCCGTGATCGACTCGGATCTGGCCTTGCTGCGCGACATCGCCGTGTGGGCCGAGCGCCTGTGGGCGGACGGCAAGCGGCTGAAGCCGCGCGAAGTGGTCGCGGAATTCGACAAGTACCTGCACGACGAACTCGATCTGATGCGCGAGGCCGCGAACGGCAGCCAGTTGCGGCGCAACTTCGCGGGCCTGGATCTGCTGCTCGTGCCCGAGATGTATTGGGAGTACTGCACGGCGAACGTGCTGGTCATGGAGCGGATGGTGGGCGTTCCGATCAGCCAGGTCGACACATTGCGTGCTGCGGGCGTCGATATTCCGAAGCTCGCGCGCGAGGGCGTCGAGATTTTCTTCACGCAGGTGTTCCGCGACGGCTTTTTCCATGCCGACATGCACCCCGGCAACATTCAGGTGAGTCTCGATCCGGTGCATTTCGGGCGTTATATCGCACTGGATTTCGGCATCATCGGCGCGTTATCGGACTTCGATAAGAACTATCTCGCGCAAAACTTTCTCGCGTTCTTCAAGCGCGACTATCACCGCGTCGCCACGCTTCACCTGGAGTCGGGCTGGGTGCCGGCCACCACGCGCGTCGAAGAACTCGAAAGCGCGATCCGCGCGGTGTGCGAGCCGTATTTCGACCGCGCGTTGAAAGACATTTCGCTGGGTCAGGTGCTGATGCGGCTCTTCTCGACGTCGCGCCGCTTCAACGTCGAAATCCAGCCGCAGCTCGTGCTGCTGCAGAAGACGATGCTGAACGTCGAAGGTCTTGGCCGTTCGCTCGATCCGGAACTCGACCTGTGGAAGACCGCGAAGCCGTACCTCGAGCGGTGGATGAACGAGCAGATCGGCGCGAAAGGCTGGTATGAGCGGCTCAAGATCGAGGCGCCGCAGTGGAGCAAGACGCTGCCGCAACTGCCACGGCTGATTCATCACGCGCTGGCGCAGCGCCACGACGCGCAGCAGCGCGGCATCAACGACGAAACCATCCGCCAGATCCTGCTCGAGCAAAAGCGCACGAACCGCCTGTTGCAAGGGCTGCTGATGTTCGGCGTGGCGGTGGGCATCGGCGCGGTGCTGGCTCGCGCGTGGCTTGCCATCGCGTACGGTGGCTATTGAGCGCGTGACACGAGGTGTTTCCATGAGCGACAAGCGGCCGACCGTTCCTCCTTCCGCGGCAGACTTCGAGAACCGCGATCCGAACGCGCCCGGCTTCTGGGACGAACGGTTCGGACGCGGCTTCACGCCCTGGGATCAGGCGGGTGTCCCGTCCGCGTTCAAGGCGTTCGTCGAGCGGCACGCGCCGACGCCTGTTCTGATTCCGGGCTGCGGCAGCGCGTACGAAGCGTGGTGGCTCGCGGAGAAAGGCTGGTCCGTGCGCGCGATCGATTTCTCGCCTCGCGCGGTCGAGGCTGCGCGTACTCAACTAGGCGCGCATGCCAGCCTGGTTGAAGAGGCGGATTTCTTTACCTATCAGCCGCCTTTCGAGCCCGGCTGGATTTACGAGCGGGCCTTCCTGTGTGCGCTGCCGCCGGCGCGGCGCGCGGACTGGCTCGCGCGCATGGCGGAACTCCTGCCCGCAGGCGGATTGCTCGCCGGTTTCTTCTTCATCGGCGCGACACAAAAGGGCCCGCCGTTCGGCATCGAGCGCGCCGACCTCGACGCGCTGCTGTCGCCGCATTTCGAGCTGGTGGAAGACGAACCCGTCGACGATTCGATCGCCGTTTTTGCGGGGCGGGAGCGCTGGCTGACGTGGCGTCGACGCGGCGCAGCAAGGGCTTGATCTTCGCCTGAAGCGCCCTCATTTAATAGATCGGGTGTTATGCCGGCCGTTTCCCCCGAATTCCAGGGCCGGCCATTGTTTGCGGCTATAATTCAAGGCTTTGCAAGCGTTCAAAGAGATTTTCAGTAGGGATAAGGTCATGCCGATCTACGCTTATCGATGCGAGTCATGCGGCTTCGCGAAGGACGTGCTCCAGAAAATGAGCGACGCCCCGTTGACGCAATGCCCGGAGTGCGGAACCGATGCATTCCGCAAGCAGGTTACCGCCGCCGGCTTTCAGCTGAAGGGTTCGGGCTGGTATGTCACGGATTTCCGTGGCGGCAATTCGGGCGGAGCTGCCAGCAATGGTGCGTCCGCATCGGGTTCGAAGACGGAGAGCAAGCCGGACACGGCTTCGTCCTCGTCCGACAGCGCCGCAGCCACGAGCGCGCCGGCCGCCGCTCCCGCAGCGGCGCCTGCTCCTGCCAGCAGCTCGGGCACCTAGCAGTTTTCGCCACCTCGAGGTGACGTAGACGCCGCGCAATGCATCCGCGCGGATTTCTGGCGGTATACATGACGACGAAAAAGACGACGCTCAAATCGGTGTTTCTGACGGGTCTGCTGGTGCTGGTGCCTCTCGCCATCACGTTGTGGGTGCTTGGTCTGATCATCGGCACGATGGACCAGACGCTGCTGTTGCTACCCCGTTCGTGGCAGCCGGAACGGGTGCTCGGCTTCCGCCTGCCCGGCCTTGGCGCCGTGTTGACGCTTGCTTTCATTTTTGTCGTCGGACTATTGACGCAGAACTTCGTAGGGCAGAAGCTGGTCGGCTGGTGGGAGCTGATTGTTGCGCGCATTCCCGTCGTCGGCCCGATCTATACCAGCGTCAAACAGGTGTCCGACACGCTGCTGTCGTCGAGCGGCAACGCGTTCCGCAAGGCGCTGCTGATCGAATACCCGCGCAAGGGTTCCTACACCATCGGGTTTCTGACGGGGATCCCCGGCGGCGACGTGGTCAATCATCTCAAGGAAGACCACGTCAGCGTGTACGTGCCGACCACGCCGAACCCGACGTCCGGTTTCTTCCTGATGGTGCCGAAAGCCGAAGTGATCGAGCTCGACATGACCGTCGACGCCGCACTCAAGTACATCGTCTCGATGGGCGTCGTCGCTCCGCCGGCGAATCAGCCGCTGCCTGAGCGCCGCACGCCCGTCGAGCCACCGCTGTAATGCCGGCTCGCGCCGCCCGCAACACAATGTGGCGCACGCCGTTCAACCAATGCAAAACGAAAGACAAACATCATGTCGATGAGATCTGAATACTGCGGTCTGGTGACCGAACACCTGCTGGGTCAAACCGTGTCGCTGTGCGGCTGGGTGAGCCGGCGCCGCGACCACGGCGGCGTTATCTTCATCGACCTGCGCGACCGCGAAGGCCTCGTTCAGGTTGTCTGCGACCCGGACCGTGCGGAGATGTTCAAGACGGCAGAAGGCGTGCGCAACGAGTTCTGCGTCCAGGTGAAGGGCGTCGTGCGCAACCGTCCGGAAGGCACGACGAACGCCGGCCTGAAGAGCGGCAAGATCGAAGTGCTGTGCCACGAACTGACCGTGCTGAACGCGTCGGTGACGCCGCCGTTCCAGCTCGACGACGACAACCTGTCGGAAACCACGCGCCTCACGCATCGCGTGCTGGATCTGCGCCGTCCGCAAATGCAGCACAACCTGCGTCTGCGCTACCGCGTGGCGATGGAAGTGCGCAAGTATCTCGATTCGCGCGGCTTCATCGACATCGAAACGCCGATGCTGACCAAGAGCACGCCGGAAGGCGCGCGCGACTACCTCGTGCCGTCGCGCGTGAACGCGGGCCAGTTCTTCGCGCTGCCGCAGTCGCCGCAGCTGTTCAAGCAGCTGCTGATGGTCGCGAACTTCGACCGTTATTACCAGATCACCAAGTGCTTCCGCGACGAAGACCTGCGCGCCGACCGTCAGCCGGAATTCACGCAGATCGACTGCGAGACGTCGTTCCTGGGCGAGCAGGAAATCCGCGATCTGTTCGAAGACATGACGCGTCATGTCTTCAAGGAAACGATCGGCGTCGAGCTGGATGCGAAGTTCGCGGTGATGCCGTATTCGGAAGCGATGAGCCGCTTCGGTTCGGACAAGCCGGACCTGCGCGTGAAGCTCGAATTCACGGAATTGACGGACGCGATGAAGGACGTCGATTTCAAGGTGTTCAGCACGCCCGCGAACACGAAGGACGGCCGGGTCGCGGCGCTGCGTGTGCCGAAGGGCGGCGAGCTGTCGCGTGGCGATATCGACAGCTACACGGAATTCGTGCGCATTTACGGTGCGAAGGGCCTCGCGTGGATCAAGGTCAACGAAGTGGCGAAGGGCCGTGACGGTCTGCAAAGCCCGATCGTCAAGAACCTGCACGATGCCGCCATTGCAGCGATCATCGAGCGCACGGGCGCACAAGACGGCGACATCATCTTCTTCGCAGCGGATCGCGCGAAGGTCGTGAACGACAGCCTGGGCGCACTGCGTCTGAAGATCGGTCATTCGGAATTCGGCAAGGCGAACGGTCTGGTCGAAGCAGGCTGGAAGCCGCTGTGGGTCGTCGACTTCCCGATGTTCGAATACGACGAAGAGGAAAACCGCTACGTCGCCGCTCACCACCCGTTCACGAGCCCGAAGGACGAGCACCTCGAGTATCTGGAAACGGATCCGGGCCGCTGCCTCGCGAAGGCTTATGACATCGTGCTGAACGGCTGGGAAATCGGCGGCGGCTCGGTGCGTATCTTCCAGGAAGACGTCCAGAGCAAGGTGTTCCGCGCGCTGAAGATTGGTGCGGAAGAAGCGCGCCTGAAGTTCGGCTTCCTGCTGGACGCGCTGCAGTACGGCGCGCCGCCGCATGGCGGTATCGCGTTTGGTCTCGACCGTATCGTGACGATGATGGCGGGCGCAGACTCGATCCGCGACGTGATCGCGTTCCCGAAGACGCAGCGCGCGCAAGACCTGCTCACGCAGGCGCCGAGCGAAGTCGACGAACGGCAGCTGAAGGAACTGCATATCCGTCTGCGTCAGCCTGAGCAGAAGGCGTAAATGTGACCGCTCGCGCGGTGCGTCGTTAAAACAACGACAGGCGCGCGAAACAGGCAGCGAAAAAGGCGCGATATGCGCCTTTTTCGCTTTTTGCGTTACAGTCGTTGTAAGCTCTGCCGTCCGACATGCATCGCGCGATGCATCACGCCACACCGCGCCCGCTTTATCACCATGCCGAAACCGCCGAAGATTCCGGAATCCGTCCTCGTTGTCATCCACACGCCCGAACTCGACGTGCTGCTCATCGAACGAGCCGACCGGGAAGCGTTCTGGCAGTCCGTCACGGGTTCGAAGGAGCATACAGACGAACCGCTCGTCGACACGGCGATCCGCGAAGTCGAGGAAGAGACGGGCATCGTCATCGGCAGCGAAGCCGTACCGCGCGAGGCGCTCGTCGACTGGCATCACCATATCGAGTTCGAAATCTTTCCGACGTGGCGTCATCGCTATGCAGAGGGCGTCACGCACAACACCGAGCACTGGTTCAGCCTGCAGGTGCCGCAGCGCCTCGAAGTGACGCTCGCGCCGCTCGAACACACCGCGCATCTGTGGCTGCCCTGGCGGGAGGCCGCCGAGCGCTGCTTCTCGTGGTCCAATCGCGACGCGATCCTGCGATTGCCGCAGCGTGTGAAGGAGCGTTGCCGATGAGCGGCGGCGACCGCCGCCGCTTCGACCGGCTGACGCAGCATCTGCCCGGCCGGCGCTACTGGTCCAGGTATCGCTTTTGTTCCGGCAACTCGGTGCGCCTCTTCACGGCGGGCGAGCCGTATTTCGTCGCGCTGATCGAACGCATCGACGCCGCGCAAAGCGATGTCGCGCTCGAAACCTATATCTTCTGCGACGACGCCGCGGGCCGTCCCGTCTCCGATGCGCTGATCCGCGCCGCCTCGCGCGGCGTGCACGTGCGCGTGATCACGGACGGCGTCGGCACCGAGCGCCTGCCGATGTTCAACGACTGGCAGGCAGCCGGCATCGAGCATCGAATTTACAACCCGCATATCTTTGGCCGCTTCGGCTTCTCGCGCACGCACCGCAAGCTCGCCGTGGTCGATGGCGAATTCGCGTATTGCGGCGGCATCAATATCGTCGACGACTTCGACCAGAACGGCACGCGCCTGCCCTACGCGCGCTGGGATTTCGCCGTCGAGCTGCAAGGGCCCGTCGTGGCCGACGTGCTCGAAGCGATCGACGTGCAGTGGGAGCGCATCCGTATCGGCCATCGTCCGGCACTCGCGCCGCCCGCGGTCGGCGGTGCGACACCGCAGGCCGCGACCGCGCGCTTCGTGCGCGTACGACGCAGCACGGGCAACGGCGGCCGAAACGCGGACATGCGCGCGATGGCCGAGCCGTGCATCGCCTTTGTGGCACGCGACAACTTCGTCAACCGTCGCGCGATCGAAAAGGCCTACCTGACCGCCATCGGCCAGGCGCGCTCCGAAGTGCTGCTCGCCAATCCGTACTTCATGCCGGGGCGCAAGCTGCGGCGCGCGTTGATGTACGCGGCGCAGCGGGGCGTCGACGTGCGGCTCGTGATCGGCAGGAAGGAATTCGCCGTGCTCGATTACGCGGTGCCGTTCCTCTATCGCACGCTGCTCAAGTCGGGCGTCAAGATCGCCGAGTACGAGAAGACCATGCTGCACGGCAAGGTCGCCGTCGTCGATTCGAACTGGGGCACGGTCGGCTCGTCGAATCTGGACGCGCTGAGCCTGATGCTGAACAACGAGGCCAATGTCATGCTCGTACTGCATCCCGAGATCGACCAGTTGCGCAATTCGATTCTCGCCGCCTTCGACGAGTCGCGCCGCATCGATGAAAAACACTATGAGGCGCGTCCCGCTGGCGAGCGTCTTCTGAACTGGTTCGCGTACAACACCTATCGGATCGCGATGAAACTGCTGACCGTCGGCGGCTACGATTAAGAAGCTGACCGAATAACGCAGACGAAATCCAGTCATCACAATCAGAATTCGGAGACAACCCAGCGCATTTCTGGCAAATGATTCTAAAAATTCCGCATCGTCTGATTGACGAATGACGGAAAATCAAAACCTGGTTAGAAACCCGTTTCTAATAAATATCTTGTTTCGCGGACGGTCGCCCACAATAATGGTACGACCGTTCGATTTTCTTTCGATCAAATCAGACGGTACACAGCTATGCGAAAAGGCGAACAAACGCGAGCCGCGATTCTCGATGCAGCACTTGATCTGGCAAGCCGCGACGGACTGGAAGGTCTGACGATCGGTCTGCTCGCCGAGCGCATGCAGATGAGCAAGAGCGGAGTGTTCGCGCATTTCGGGTCGCGCGAAGACCTGCAGGTCGAAGTGGTGCGCGAATATCACCGTCGCTTTGAGGACGAGGTGTTTTTCCCGAGTCTGCGCGAGCCGCGCGGCTTGCCGCGCTTGCGCGCGATGCTCTCGCGCTGGATCGAGAAGCGCATCCAGGAAGTGACGACCGGGTGCATCTACATCAGCGGCGCGGTCGAGTACGACGATCGCGCGGAGAGCGCGGTGCGCGAGCAGCTGGTGGCGAGCGTCACGATGTGGCGCGCGGCGCTCACGCGAGCCATTTCGCAGGCAATGGATGAAGGGCATCTGCGCGCGGACACTGATCCGCAACTGATGCTCTTCGAACTGTATAGCTTCACGCTCGGCCTGCATCATGACGCACGCTTCCTGCATCTGCCCGATGCCGTGCGCCTCACGTGGGCCGCGCTGGAAAAACTGATTGTTTCGTATCAGAGCGAGAGCGCAAGCCGCTAGCGAGCCTGGCCTGGTCCTCATCGGATGGATCCAGACGGCGGGGAGGCTGGCAGCGGAGCTCGAGCCAACACCTTTGGATTGATTGGAGAGACACATGGGACAGTACGCCGCGCCGCTGCGCGACATGCAATTCGTATTGCACGAGCTGCTGAACGTCGAAGCCGAGATCAAACAGATGCCCAGGCACGCTGATCTCGATGCCGACACGATCAACCAGGTGCTCGAGGAAGCCGGCAAGTTCTGCTCGGAAGTGCTGTTCCCGCTGAATCAGAGCGGCGACCAGGAAGGCTGCAAATACGAAGGCGATGGCGTCGTCACCACGCCGAAGGGCTTCAAGGAAGCCTACCGCCAGTACGTCGAGGCGGGCTGGCCCGCGCTCGGCTGCGATCCCGACTACGGTGGCCAGGGCCTGCCCGCGTTCGTCAACAACGCGCTGTACGAGATGCTGAACTCGGCGAACCAGGCATGGACGATGTACCCCGGTCTGTCGCACGGCGCGTATGAGTGCTTGCACGCGCACGGCACGCCGGACCTGCAGCAGGCGTATCTGCCGAAGCTCGTGTCGGGCGAATGGACGGGCACGATGTGCCTGACCGAGCCGCATTGCGGCACCGACCTCGGCATCCTGCGCACGAAGGCCGAGCCAAACAGCGACGGCTCGTACGCGATAAGCGGCACGAAGATCTTCATCTCCAGCGGCGAACACGATCTCGCCGACAACATCGTTCACCTCGTGCTCGCGCGCCTGCCGGACGCGCCGCAAGGCACAAAGGGCATTTCGCTGTTCGTCGTGCCCAAGTTCGTTCCCGACGCAAGCGGCAATCCGGGCGAGCGCAACGGCGTGAAGTGCGGCTCGATCGAACACAAGATGGGCATTCACGGCAACGCGACGTGCGTGATCAATCTCGACAACGCGAAGGGCTGGCTCGTCGGCGAGCCGAACAAGGGCCTCAACGCGATGTTCGTGATGATGAACGCGGCGCGTCTGGGTGTCGGCATGCAGGGCCTCGGTCTGACGGAAGTCGCGTATCAGAACTCGCTCGTCTATGCGAAAGAGCGTCTGCAGATGCGCTCGCTGACGGGCCCGAAGGCGCCCGAGAAGGCCGCCGACCCGATCATCGTGCATCCCGATGTGCGCCGCATGCTGCTCACACAGAAGGCATACGCGGAGGGCGCGCGCGCGTTCACGTACTGGTCGGCGCTGCAGATCGACAAGGAGCTGTCGCACGCCGATGAATCCGTGCGCAAGGAAGCCGCCGATCTCGTCGCGCTGCTCACGCCCGTCATCAAGGCATTTCTGACGGACAACGCGTTCGAAGGCACGAACATGGCGATGCAGATTTACGGCGGGCATGGCTTCATCGCCGAGTGGGGCATGGAGCAGTACGTGCGCGACGCGCGCATCAACATGATCTACGAAGGCACGAACTCGATTCAGTCGCTCGATCTGCTGGGCCGCAAGGTGCTCGGCGACATGGGCGCGAAGCTGAAGAAGTTCGGCAAGCTGGTAACGGATTTCGTCGAGGAAGAAGGCATCAAGCCGGAGATGCAGGAGTTCGTCAATCCGCTCGCGGACATCGGCGACAAGGTCCAGAAGCTGACGATGGAAATCGGCATGAAGGCCATGCAGAACCCGGACGAGGTCGGTGCGGCCGCCGTGCCGTATCTGCGCACCGTCGGCCATCTGGTGTTCTCGTACTTCTGGGCCCGCATGGCGCGCATCGCACTCGACAACGAGGCTTCCGGCGATCCGTTCTACAAGTCGAAGCTCGCCACCGCACGCTTCTACTTCGCGAAGCTGCTGCCCGAAACGGCCTCGACGATCCGCGCCGCGCGCGCCGGATCGAAGACGTTGATGGAAATCGACGAAGCGCTGTTCTAACGCCATCGAGGGCGGCGCATGTCAGCCATGCGCCGCCCGCCCACTCTCACACCCATGCCGCGCGCCGCTCGTCGAAGCCCGCGCGCGGTGACTCGCGACACCGCATAACGCCCCGGAGGAACGACGTGAGCAATCTGATCATTCGCAAGGTCGCCGTGCTCGGCGCCGGCGTGATGGGCGCGCAGATCGCTGCGCACCTGATCAACGCCAAGGTGCCCGTGCTGCTTTTTGATCTGCCGGCCAGGGAAGGCCCGAAGAACGGCATCGCGCTGAAGGCCATCGAAAACCTCAAGAAGCTGTCGCCCGCGCCGTTCGGCGTGAAGGACGACGCGCAATACATCCAGCCCGCCAATTACGACGACGACATCGAAAAGCTCGCCGAATGCGACGTGGTGATCGAAGCGATCGCCGAGCGCATGGACTGGAAGCACGACCTGTACAAGAAGGTCTCGCCGCACATCGGCGCGAACGCGATCTTCGCGACGAATACGTCGGGCCTGTCGATCACCGAACTGTCGAAGGGCTTTTCGGATGAACTGAAGTCGCGCTTCTGCGGCGTGCACTTCTTCAATCCGCCGCGCTACATGCACCTCGTCGAGCTGATTCCGACGGCAACGACGCGCCCGGAGATCCTCGATCAACTCGAAACATTCCTGACGAGCGTGGTCGGCAAGGGCGTCGTGCGTGCGAAGGACACGCCGAACTTCATCGCGAACCGCGTCGGCATTTTCTCGATCCTCGCGGTCATCAAGGAAGCCGAGAAGTTCGGTCTGCGCTTCGATGAAGTCGACAATCTGACGGGCAGCCGCCTCGGCCGCGCGAAATCGGCGACGTTCCGCACGGCGGACGTGGTCGGGCTCGACACGATGGCGCACGTCATCAAGACAATGCAGGACAACCTCGGGGACGATCCGTTCTTCCCCGTCTACGAAACGCCTGTCGTGCTTGCCGGACTCGTGCAGCAGGGCGCGCTCGGCCAGAAGACGGGCGCGGGTTTTTACAAGAAGGAAGGCAAGGCGATCAAGGTGCTCGATCCGAAGTCGGGCAGCTACGTCGACGGCGGCGCGAAGGCAGACGAACTCGTCGGCCGCATCCTGAAGCGCCCGCCCGCCGAGCGTCTGAAGCTGCTGCGCGAGTCGCAGCATCCGCAGGCGCAGTTCCTGTGGGCGATCTTCCGCGACGTGTTCCATTACATCGGCGTGCATCTCGAGTCGATCGCCGACAACGCGCGCGACGTCGATCTCGCAATCCGTTGGGGCTTCGGCTGGAACGAAGGTCCGTTCGAAGGCTGGCAGACGGCGGGCTGGAAGCAGATCGCCGGGTGGGTGCAGGACGACATTGCGTCGGGCAAGGCGCTGTCGGATGCGCCGCTGCCCGCGTGGGTGCTCGAAGGCGCCGTCGCGGAGAAGGGCGGTGTGCACACGAACGAAGGCTCGTGGTCGCCGGCTGACAAGCGCTTCGTGCCGCGCTCGTCGCTGTCCGTCTACGACCGTCAGGTGTTCCGCGCGCCGCTCGCGGGCGAGACGGGCGCCGATCCGAAGACGTACGGCAAGACCGTGTTCGAAACGGATGCGGTGCGCGCATGGGTCGATGACCGCGCGGGCGAGAACGATGTGTTGATTGTGTCGTTCAAGAGCAAGATGAACACGATCGGACCGTCGGTGATCGACGGTCTGACGCAGGCCATCGATATCGCAGAGAAGGACTACAAGGCCGTCGTGATCTGGCAGCCGACGTCGCTGAAACTCGGCGCGCCGGGCGGTCCGTTCTCGGCGGGCGCGAATCTCGAAGAGGCGATGCCCGCGTTCATGATGGGCGGCGCAAAGGGTATCGAGCCGTTCGTGAAGAAGTTCCAGCAGGGCATGCTGCGCGTGAAGTACGCGAACGTGCCCGTGGTCGCGGCCGTGTCGGGCATCGCGCTCGGCGGCGGTTGCGAGCTGCTGTTGCATAGCGCGAAGCGTGTCGCGCATATCGAGAGCTATATCGGTCTGGTCGAAGTGGGCGTCGGTCTGGTGCCCGCGGGCGGCGGCCTGAAGGAAGCCGCGCTGCGTGCCGCCGAAGCCGCGACGCAAGTCGGCGCAACCAGCGACCTGCTCAAGTTCCTGCAGAAGTCGTTCGAGAACGCGGCGATGGCGAAGGTCTCGGCGTCCGCACTCGATGCTCGGACGATGGGTTATCTGAAGCCGTCGGACACGATCGTTTTCAACGTCTTCGAACTGCTCGACACCGCGAAGAAGGACGCGCGCGCGTTGGCGGCGGCCGGTTATCGCGCGCCGCTGCGCGTGACGCAGGTGCCCGTCGCCGGACGCTCGGCGATTTCGACGATCAAGGCGTCGCTCGTCAACATGCGCGACGGCCGTTTCATCAGCGAGCACGACTACCTGATCGCGAGCCGGATCGCGGAAGCGGTGTGCGGCGGCGACGTCGAGGCGGGCAGTCTGGTCGATGAAGAATGGCTGCTGGCGCTGGAGCGTCGTGCGTTCGTCGAGTTGCTCGGCACGCAGAAGACGCAGGAACGGATCATGGGCATGCTGCAAACGGGTAAGCCGGTGCGCAACTGAGGGAGCCTCAAATGACAAAGCAATTGCAGGATGCATATATCGTTGCCGCGAGCCGCACGCCGATCGGCAAGGCGCCGCGCGGGATGTTCCGGAACACGCGCCCGGATGAACTGCTGGTACACGCGATCAAATCGGCTGTTGCGCAGGTGCCGGGTCTCGACACGTCGCTGATCGAGGACGCGATCATCGGCTGCGCGATTCCCGAAGCCGAGCAGGGTTTGAACGTGGCGCGAATGGGCGCGCTGCTCGCCGGTCTGCCGAGCACGGTCGGCGGCGTGACGGTGAACCGCTTCTGCGCATCGGGCGTGACGGCGCTTGCGATGGCGGCGGACCGCATTCGCGTCGGCGAATCGGACGTGATGATTGCGGGTGGCTGTGAATCGATGAGCATGGTGCCGATGATGGGCAACAAGCCGTCGCTGTCGCCGCATATCTTCGATCGCAACGAGGACGTGGGCATCGCCTACGGCATGGGCCTGACGGCAGAGAAGGTCGCCGAGCGCTGGAAGGTGAGCCGCGAGCAGCAGGACCAGTTCTCCGTCGAATCGCACCGCAAGGCGGTTGCCGCGCAACAGGCGGGCGAGTTTGCCGACGAGATCGCGCCGTACGCGATCACCGAGCGCTTCCCCGATCTGTCGACGGGCGAGGTGCGCGTGAAGACGCGCGAGGTGGCGCTGGACGAAGGTCCGCGTGCGGATACGTCGATGGAAGGGCTGGCGAAGCTGCGCACCGTGTTCGCGAACAAGGGTTCGGTGACGGCGGGCAACAGCTCGCAGACGTCGGATGGCGCGGGCGCGCTGATTGTCGTGTCGGAGAAGATTCTCAAGCAGTTCAATCTGACGCCGCTGGCGAGGTTTGTCAGCTTCGCTGTGCGTGGGGTTCCGCCGGAGATCATGGGCATTGGGCCGAAAGAGGCGATTCCTGCGGCGCTGAAGGCCGCGGGTTTGAAGCAGGACGATATCGACTGGATCGAGCTCAATGAGGCTTTTGCTGCGCAGGCTCTGGCTGTGATCGGGGATCTTGGGCTGGATCTTTCCAGGGTTAATCCGCTCGGCGGCGCCATCGCTCTTGGGCACCCGCTCGGGGCGACGGGTGCGATTCGTGCTGCTACGGTGGTTCATGGCTTGCGCCGCAGGAATTTGAAGTATGGGATGGTGACTATGTGTGTTGGCACGGGCATGGGTGCCGCTGGGATTATTGAGCGGCTTTGATTTTGGGGTTGTTGTTGTTGTTGTTGTTGTTGTTGCTTGCGGGCTGCTCGTGGGTGGTTCTTGGGCGTGAGCGTTGGCATCCGCGAATTCGTATCCGTGCTGCAAGCGTTGCCCCTGTGCGGGGCGGCACCTACTTTTCTTTGCAGCGGCAAAGAAAAGTAGGCAAAAGAAAGCCGCTCACCCCGCCAGTTCTAGTGGTTGCCTGCGGGCCCCCACGGGTCCCGCACTCCACGCGGCAACCCGCTGTCTCACGCAAGTTGCCAGCGTGCTAACCGCACGCCTCACCCGCTTCGCCTGCCCGCGTCACGCATGCGTTACCAGGAAGTCCCCGGCCGCCCAGGTGGCAAACGGTGTGTAGACCGTCGCGATGGAAGTGCACCACTCCGGACTGAAAAGCGGGTCGGTGTCGTAAAAGCGCCAACGCGTAAGGTGCGACTGCCTACACACAGTTTGCCACCTGGGCGGCGCAGGCGATTCGCTGCCACTGGCTGCGCTACGGGTGATTGGAGAGGGTGATGCGCCTGTTTGGCGCGCTGGCAACGAGCGACAAGTAGCGTGATGCCGTATGGAGTGCGGGACCCGTTGGGGGCCCGCAGGCAACCACAAGGATTGGCGGTGTGAGCGGCTTTCTTTTGCCTACTTTTCTTTGCCGCTGCAAAGAAAAGTAGGTGCCGCCCCGCACAGGGGCGACGCATGAAGTACCGATACGAATTCGCGGATGCCAGCGAAAGCAAAAGCAAACCGACATTGCGGATGGAACAACCGCACACAGGAGACACGCAGTGGAAATCGAACTAACCCGCACGCTCGACGTGCTAACCATCGCCTTCAACCGCGCCGAAAAGAAAAACGCGATTACGGCAGCGATGTATCAAACGATGGCCGACGCGCTGGTCGAAGCGCAGGCAAACCCACAAATCCGTGCGGTGCTGATCCGCGGAAGCGCGGGCATCTTCAGCGCCGGCAACGATCTTGAAGACTTCATGAAGCAGCCGCCCGTCGGCGAAAACGCGCCCGTGTTCCAGTTCCTGCGCGCGATCAGCTCGGCGGAAAAACCGCTGGTGGCGTCCGTGGCAGGCGCTGCCGTCGGTGTCGGCACGACGTTGCTCCTGCATTGCGATCTCGTCTACGCCGCCGACACAGCCACTTTCTCGTTGCCCTTCTCGCAACTCGGCCTGTGCCCGGAAGCCGCGTCGTCGCTGCTCCTGCAACGCGTGGCCGGCTATCAGGCGGCGGCCGAAAAGCTGATGCTCGGCGAACCCTTCGACGCAAAAGAAGCGCAGCGCATGGGCTTCGTGAACCGGCTGCTGCCCGCCGCCGAAGTCGATGCGTTCGCGCTCCAGCAGGCGCAGAAGCTGGCCGCGCTGCCCGCGTCGTCGCTGCGCGTCACCAAGCAGATGATGAAGCGCGCCGCGCAGCACGAAATCCAGACGCAAATGACGGAAGAGGCCGTGCACTTCGCGAAGATGCTGCTCGCGCCCGAAGCAAAGGAAGCGTTCAAGGCGTTCTTCGAGAAGCGCAAGCCAGACTTCCGTCAGTTCAGTTGAGCGGGCAGCCGCGCAGGGAAGGAGCAGACGTCACACGGTGTCGTAATCGACGAAACTCGACTCGCGGCAGAAGCTCACCAGCCGCACGCCCGCTTCGCGCGCAATCGTGATGGCCAGCGACGACGGTGCCGAGATTGTCGCGACCATCGGAATGTCGACGCGCGCCGCCTTGCGCACCAACTCGTAGCTCGCGCGGCTCGACAGAAACACGAAGCCTTCGCGCGTATCGACGCGGTCCAGCGACAGACGCCCAATCAGCTTGTCGAGCGCGTTGTGCCGCCCCACATCCTCGAACGCGTAACGGATCGCACCTGTCGCGTCGCACCACGCGGCCGCGTGCAGGCCGCCTGTCATCCTCGTGAGCGCCTGATGCGCGGGCAGTTCCTTCGCGGCGCGGGCGATCGCATCGGGCGCAAGGCGCTGCAAAAAGCCGGTATCGGGCACGCGCTCCGGCGTCAGATCGAGCAGATCGATGCTCTCGATCCCGCACACGCCGCAACCCGTGCGTCCCGACAACGCCCGGCGCTTCTCCTTCAGCGCGGCGAACGCCTGCTGCACGACGGTCAGTTGCACTTCCGCATGCGGCAGTTTGCCGTCGCGGAACTCGACCTCGATGTCCTGAATGTGCGCGCCGCGCTCGACGATCCCCTCCGAAATCGCAAAGCCGACCGCGAACTCTTCCAGATCGCGCGGTGTACACATCATCACCGCATGCGAAATGCCGTTGAAGACGAGCGCGACGGGCCATTCCTGGCCAACATGATCGGCGACGCTCTCGACCGCGCCGCCGCGGTGCCGGCGCACCGCTTGCTCGACGATGCCCGGCTGTTCGCCCGTATCCAGTTCGTTCACCTGCTGACTCCTGCGCTAGAGCAGCGACCCGGCAGCCCTAAGGCCGCCGCGCCGCGAATAAGGTTCTAAAATACCTCAGACCGGCTTAGCGCGTTGGCCGCCGAATAAGAGGAATCTGTCATGGGACTCAATGATGCGCCCCTGCTGTTCAACTTCGAGATTGAATCTTCGGAGAATCTGAAATTTATTCCGATGGTCGTCCGTTTCAATCTCGACCGCTTCGGGTTGCGGATTTCGCTCGAACAATGGCAGATGCTGCCGCACGAAGACCGCGCGCTGCTGGCGCGCTTTCCCGTCGAAGAGGACACGGCGATCGAGCCGAACTTCGACCACGCCCTGTTCGAGATGATGCGCACGCACGCGAACGTCGAGCCCGAATGGTTCACGCCCGAGGATAACCCGGCATGGCGCGACACTGCAGTCGTGCCGGAAACCGTGCTGAACCAGGCGCAGCTCGCCAATCTTGCGCCGCTGGGTGCCGCGCAATGGGCGCAGCTCGCGCCGTTTCAGCGTTACGTGCTCGCCAAACTATCGCGCAAGACCGCGAGCAACCATGATTTCGTGCCGGCAATGAAGGAATTCGGCCTCGCCGGTTGAATCCGGCGCAAGATTTTTTCAGTTTTTACCCTCAATCTCTTCCGAACGCTGCCGTTATCCAAAGGTTGGCGCGTAAAGCGCTGCGCCCGGCTACGCCCTGTTCTACCGCGTCGCCTGCGCTCCCCGCCTGCAGGATCGAACGACGTTCGGAACCTATGATCTCTTTTCTATCGAAGCGGCTGCTGATCAATCTGGCCGTCGTCGCGGCTGCGGTCGGCGCGAACGCGTTCGTCGCGTACACGCAGATTTGCGGACAGCGCGACGCCGATGCGCGCACCGTCCGTTCGACGGCCATCCGTCAGAACCTGGAAGCTTATCGCTCGACGCTCGAGGACGGCCTCGGCGTGCTCGGACGCTACGAGGCGTCGGCCGAGCCTGCCCCCGAGAAGGCGGCGGCGAACATGTCGGCGTCGCTCGCGCAGATCGACCGGGCGCTGCATGAGCAGCTCGCGGAACAGCCGGGCGTCGCCCGCGCGCTCGAAGGCCTCACGGTCAACGGCAAGCGCCTGCAGCAGGACATCGCGGTCGCGCTCGCGAAAACCACGGCGCCCGAGCAGGATGGCTCGCGCGCATGG
Source organism: Paraburkholderia azotifigens (assembly GCF_007995085.1). Lineage (GTDB taxonomy): Bacteria > Pseudomonadota > Gammaproteobacteria > Burkholderiales > Burkholderiaceae > Paraburkholderia > Paraburkholderia azotifigens. Next base: position 2,033,906 of record NZ_VOQS01000001.1, on the reverse strand, counting down.
GCCGCGCAGACCTACACGCGCCTCGGCATGGAAATCGACCGGCTCGAGGCGCACATGGATCAGCTGCGTTCGCAGGAAGACCGCGCGCTGAAGGCGGCGCTCGAGGCTTCGACGCGCGATTCCCGCTACGCAATGCTGTTTCTCGTCGTGACGATGCTCGCGGGCAGCGCGCTGCTCATCTACACGTTCGGCGCGCGCGAAAACGTCGCGCGGGAAAAGTTGCGCATCGCCCGCGCGCTGCACCGGAACGACGAGCGCTTTCGCGGGCTGTTCGAGCAGCATCCCGTGCCGATGTATATCTTCGACCGCGATACGCTGCGCTTTCTCGCCGTCAACGCGGCGGCCGTCCAGCAATACGGCTATTCGGAGAGCGAGTTTCTGGCCATGACGGTGCGCGCGATCCGCCCGCATTCCGAAGTCGCTCGGCTCGAGACCCATTTGCAGCGCAGCGATGTGACGCCGGGCGGCCCGCGCACGATGGCGGGCGTCTGGCATCACCGGCGCAAGGACGGTTCACAGATCAGCGCCGACATCTCGTATCACGCAATGACCTTCATGGGCCGGCCCTCGCTGTTCGTGCTCGCCGACGACGTCACCGAGCAGATCAACGCGGAAGCCGAAGCGCAGCGTTCGAACCAGATGCTGGAAACGGTGATCGACAACATTCCGCAGCGCATTTTCTGGAAGGACAAGGAGCTGCGCTATCTGGGCTGCAACATGGCGTTCGCGCGCGACGCGGGCCTCGCGTACCCGGAGCAGGTGATCGGCAAGCGCGATGAGGACATGCCGTGGCGCTCGTTCGCCGAAACGCTCGCGCGCCAGGACACGGACGTCATGGCGTCCGGCGTGCCGAAGATGAACTACGAGACCGACATCGTGATCGACGGCGTGCATCGAACGACGGTGACGAGCAAGCTGCCGTTCACCGATAGCGATGGCCGCGTGATCGGCGTGCTCGGCTCGTACACCGACATCACCGAGCGCAAGCGCGCGGACCTCGCGCTGCGTCTGCAAAGCCGCGCGCTGGATGCGAGCGTCAACGCGATCCTGATCACGGGGCCGTCGAAGGAAGGCAATCTGATCGAATACGTGAATCCGGCGTTCAAGCGCATCACCGGATACGACCCGCAGGAAGTGATCGGCCAGGATTGCCGCCTGCTGCAGCGCGACGACCGCGATCAGGAAGGCATTGCGGCGATCCGGCAGGCGCTCGCGGCGAACCGCGAAGTGAGCGCGGTGCTGCGCAATTACCGCAAGGACGGCGCGCTGTTCTGGAATCAGCTGTACATCGCGCCCGTGCCCGATGCCGATGGACAGACGACGCACCACATCGCCGTCATCAACGACGTGACCGCGCTGATCCGCTATCAGGAGCAGCTCGAATATCAGGCGAACTACGATAGCCTCACGCGCCTGCCGAACCGCAATCTGCTGCGCGACCGGCTGCAGCATGCGTTGATCGTCGCGCAGCGGCATCACAAGGGTGTGGCCGTCGTGTTCATCGATCTCGACGGCTTCAAGAACGTCAACGATAGCCTCGGCCACAGCGTCGGCGACCGGCTGTTGTCGGTGGTCGCCGACCGTCTCGCGCGTTGCGCCCGCGCAAGCGACACGGTCGCGCGTCATGGCGGCGACGAGTTCGTGATCGTGATGACGGATACCGTCGACGAGCAGTCGCTGATCGCGTGGATGGAACGCGTGCGCGCGTCGATTTCGGAGCCGGTGTGGCTCGACGGCACGGAGCTGTACGTGGGCTGCAGCATGGGCGCGAGCCTTTTCCCGCAGGACGGCGACGACGCCGAAACGCTGATGAAGAAGGCCGATCTTGCGATGTACCGCGCGAAGGATATGGGCCGCAATACGTTCCAGTTCTATCAGCCGGAGATGAACGTGTCGGCGGGCGCGCGCCTGAACCTCGAGCGGCGCCTGCGCCGCGCGCTGCGCGACAACGAGTTTCTGCTGCACTACCAGCCGCAGGTCGATATCGAAACGGGCCAGGTGGTCGGCATGGAAGCGCTCGTGCGCTGGCACGATCCTGAAGTCGGTTTGATTCCGCCGTCGCAATTCATTCCCGTCGCCGAGGAAAGCGGGCTGATCGGGCCGTTGTCGGAATGGGTGCTGCGCGAAGCGTGCCGCCAGAACAAGGCGTGGCAGGACGAAGGGCTGCCGCCTGCGCGCGTGTCGGTGAACCTGTCGGCACGGCAGTTCCAGCAGCGCGATATCGCGAAGCTCGTGATGCAGGTGCTCGAGGAAACCCGTCTCGATCCGCAGTATCTGGAGCTCGAACTGACCGAGAGCACCATCATGCGCAACGCCGAAGAAGCCGTGTCGATGCTCAACGAACTGCACGCGCTCGGCATCGGTCTCGCAATCGACGACTTCGGCACCGGCTACTCGAGCTTGAGCTATCTGAAGCGCTTCCCGGTGGACCGCTTGAAGATCGACAGATCGTTCGTGTCGGATATCGGCGAATCGTCGGACGACGAGACGATCACGTCCGCGATCATCGCGCTCGCGCACTCGCTGAATCTGCAGGTGATTGCGGAAGGCGTGGAGACGTCGACGCAGCTCGACTTCCTCAAGGAGCGCGCGTGCGACGAGATGCAGGGCTATTTCTTTGCGAAGCCGCTGCCGCACGATGCGATTCCCGGCATGCTGCAGCGGGGTGCCGAGAGCGCGGCGATCGCAACGGTCGACGCCTGACCGCGATGCGTGCCGCGCCAGCAATGGGCGCGGCGCGCGGTACTTACTCCAGCGGCGGCAATGCGCGCGGACGGCGGTCGCTGTCGGTGGCGACATAGGTGAGGGTCGCTTCCGTGACCTTCACCATTTCTTCCGCGAGGCTCATGCGCTGCGCGTAGACTTCGACGGCGACTGTCACCGATGTGTTGCCCGTCTTCACGATATCCGCGTAAAAGCTCAGCAGATCGCCGACGAACACCGGCTGCTTGAACACGAACGAATTGACTGCGATGGTCGCGACGCGGCCGTTCGCGCGGCGGCTTGCGGGGATCGAGCCGGCAATGTCGACCTGGGCCATGATCCAGCCGCCGAACACATCGCCATGAACGTTCGCATCCGACGGTTGCGGGACGACGCGCAGTGCGCACGATTTCTGCGGGAGTTGGAGAGTCTGGGTCATCGGGGCATCCATGGAATCAGTTGAGCCTGCAGCGAGCGCTCTACGACAACGCGATGACCGGGACGACTCGAACGGTCAGCGCGGCGAAAGCGGCGCAAGCCGGCTTCTGCGACAATATTGTTAGATCAGGAATTGTACGGGAAAGCGCACGCTCGAACTTATTGCGAGCGCATCGCGTCCGGCGCGTTCCAGGCTGCCATGGACGGCCGCTCCCGCGTGTCGAACGCGGTCGTCCGTCACATTCCCCACGAGTCGCGCGTCAAGCGTGCAGGTATTTCCACAATACAAATCATGCGTCGCTATTCCGCATCGTCCGAACCGTCGCCGATCTCGAATCAGCCGCGCAACGACTGGCAAACCATCGTTTCGCTGCTGCCTTATCTCGCGACGTACAAGTGGCGCGTCGTGTTCGCGCTCAGCAGCCTGATCGGCGCGAAGGTTGCCAATCTCGGCGTGCCTATCGTGATGAAGCACATCGTCGACGGGCTTGCTTCCGTGCAGCACCTGACGGCACTCGGACGCGCGACGGATTCGCCCGGCGTCGTACTGCTCGGCGGCATGGGGCTGCTGGTGGTCGCATACGCCGTGGTGCGTCTGTCGACGTCGCTCTTCACCGAGCTGCGCGAAATTCTCTTCTCGAAGGTCACGGAAAGCGCGGTGCGTCAGCTCGCGCTGAAAGTGTTCCGGCATCTGCATTCGCTGTCGCTGCGTTTTCATCTGGAACGGCAGACGGGCGGCATGTCGCGCGATATCGAGCGCGGCACGCGCGGCATCACGCAGCTGATCTCCTATTCGCTGTACAGCATTTTGCCGACGCTCGTCGAATTCGGACTGGTGCTCGGCTTTTTCATCGTCAAATACGAGGCGTATTACGCGATCGTCACGGCGATCGCGCTGGTCGCGTACATCACGTACACGGTGAAGGTAACGGAGTGGCGCACGCATTTTCGCCGCACGATGAACGAGCTCGATTCGAAGGCGAACTCGCGCGCGATCGATTCGCTGCTGAACTACGAGACGGTCAAGTACTTCAACAACGAAGAGTGGGAAGCGCAGCGGTACGACGAGAACCTGAAGCGTTATCGGGCGGCGGCGATCAAGTCGCAGAATTCGCTGTCGGCGCTGAATTTCGGGCAACAGGCGATCATCGGCATCGGGCTCGTGTTCATCCTGTGGCGCGCGACGCAGGGCGTGATGGCGGGGCGGCTCACGCTCGGCGATCTCGTGCTGATCAACACGTTCATGTTGCAGCTATACATTCCGCTGAATTTTCTGGGCGTCGTGTATCGCGAGCTGAAGCAGAGTCTCACCGACATGGACCGCATGTTCACGCTGCTCGGCGCCGCGCGCGAAGTGCCCGACGCGCCCGATGCGGCGCCGCTCGTCGTGCAGGGCGCGCAGGTCAGCTTCGACCATGTGAGCTTCGCGTATGAGCCGTCGCGTCCGATTCTGCACGACGTGAGCTTCACGATTGCCGCGGGCACGACGACGGCAGTAGTCGGCCACAGCGGCTCCGGCAAATCGACACTCGCGCGCCTGCTGTTTCGCTTCTACGATCTCGATCGCGCGACGGGCGGCGCGATACGTATCGACGGGCAGGATATTCGCGACGTTACGCAGGATTCGCTGCGCGCGTCGATCGGCATCGTGCCGCAGGACACGGTGCTCTTCAACGACACGATCTACTACAACATCGCGTATGGGCTTCCGACAGCGACGCGCGAAGAAGTGATCGCGGCGGCGCGCGCGGCGCATATTCACGAGTTCATCGAGAGCTTGCCGAAGGGCTATGAAACGCCTGTCGGCGAGCGCGGGTTGAAGCTGTCGGGCGGCGAGAAGCAGCGCGTCGCGATTGCGCGGACCTTGCTGAAGAATCCGCCTGTGCTGCTGTTCGACGAAGCGACGTCGGCGCTTGATTCGCGTTCCGAGCGCGCGATCCAGCACGAGTTGGATCAGATCGCGCGAGAGCGGACGACGTTGATCATTGCGCATCGGCTGTCGACGGTTGTGCATGCCCAGCAGATCATCGTCATGGATAAGGGGCGCATCGTTGAGCGTGGGACTTTTGCTGCTCTCTTACAGGACGGTGGGCTTTTTGCACAGATGTGGGCCTTGCAGCAGGAGAGGGCTGGGGCTGCGCATGCTGGTGAGGTTGAGTAGGTTTGGTTTGTTTTGTTTTGGTTTGTTGCTGGCATCCGCGTTTTCGCATCGGTGCTTCAGGCGTTGCCCCTGTGCGGGGCGGCACTTACTTTCTTTGCCGCCGCAAAGAAAGTAAGCAAAGAAAGCGGGCTAACCCCGCCAATCCTTGTGTCTGCCTGCGGGCCCCCCACGGGTCCCGCACTCCAGACGACAACGCACTATTCCCTGTGCGTTGCCAGCGTGCTAACCGCATGCCTCACCCACTTCACATTCCAACATCACGAATCGCGTTACCAAACATCAACCGCCGCCCAGGTGGCAAACGGTGTGTAGGCAGTCGCGACGAAAGTGCACCACTCCGGACTGAAAAGCGGGATCGGTGTCGTAGGAGCGCCAACGCGTAAGGTGCGACAAGCTACACACAGTTTGCCACCTGGGCGGCGCAGACGGTTCGCTGCCGCTGGCTGCGCTACGGGTGACTGGAGTGGGTGATGCGTTTGTTCAATGCGCTGGCAACACGCTTGGAAAAGTGCGATGCCGTCTGGAGTGCGGGACCCGTTGAGGGCCCGCAGGCAATGACCAGTACTGGCGGTGTTAGCCCGCTTTCTTTGCTTAGGAATCTCTGCAAAAGTCCTGGCGTTGACGTGAGGTTGGACTATCCTGGGATCAGGAGAATTCATGGAGTGGCGTGATGACACAACTTGGTCTTGGTCTGGATCTGTCGACGAAGCGCACCCGTAAGCGCGAGTTTCTCGATGAGATGACGCGCGTGGTGCCGTGGCAGAAGCTGATTGCGCTCATCGAACCGCACTATCCGAAAGGCAAGACTGGCCGCCCGCCGTTTCCGATCCAGACGATGCTTCGCATTCACTTTCTGCAGCAATGGTTCAGTCTCTCGGACCCGGCGATGGAGGAGGCGCTGCACGACATCCCGCTGTACCGGGAGTTCGCGCTGCTGGGCACGGGTATGACGCGGCTGCCTGACGAGAGCACGATCCTGCGATTCCGGCACCTGCTTGAGGCCCATGAGCTGTCGGCCAGAATGCTGGCGACGGTCAACGAGATCCTGCAGGCGAAGGGCCTGATGCTCAAGGTGGGCTCGGCGGTCGACGCAACGCTGATTTCGGCACCCAGTTCGACGAAGAAGGCTGGCACGCGAGACCCCGAGATGAGCCAGACGCAAAAGGGCGGCAGCTGGTACTTCGGTATGAAGGCGCACATCGGAGTCGATGTGGAGTCGGGGCTGGTGCATACCGTGAAGTGCACGCCGGCGAATGTTCACGACGTCACGGTGGCGCATGAACTGTTGCACGGCGACGAGCAGGTTGCGTTTGCCGATGCGGGCTACGTGGGCATCGAGAAGCGAGGCGAAACGGGGGCGGTCCAGTGGCACGTGGCGATGAGGCCGAGCAAGCGAAGAAAGCTGGACAAAAGCAAGCGGCTGGACAGAATCTACGAGAAAGTCGAGCGGCTCAAGGCGGGCGTGCGGGCGAAGGTTGAGCACCCGTTTCGGGTGCTCAAATGTCAGTTCGGCTATCTGAAGGCGCGGTATCGGGGACTGGCGAAAAACACGGCGCAGATCGAAACGCAGTTCGCGCTGATCAATCTCTGGCTGGCTCGCGGGGTGCTCGGTAAAGCGAAATGAAGGGCGAAGACGCCCCCCAAAGGCGCAGCGTCCATGCGCAAGATGCGACCGGCATCGGTTCAACACAGCGTGAATGAGGACGCGAATTCCACTGCGCGCGTGCCAGTTAGAGATCCCAGGCAGAAAACGGGTTGTTCAGACCTTCCCTTACTTTCTTTGCGGCGGCAAAGAAAGTAAGTGCCGCCCCGCACAGGGGCAACGCCCGAAGCACCGATGCGAAACCGCGGATGCCACCGCAAACGTAGCCCTACAACGTGAGGGCATCATCAAGCGCATGAAGCTGCGCAGGCGTCCCAACATTCTCCCAAAGCCCTTCATGGAGAACACCGGTCGCGCGCCCAAGCGCAATCGTTTCGCGATAGTAGGGAGTAAGCGCCCGCCGCGTCCCAGCGGCAATATCCAGAAACATCCGCGTGTCATACACGCCGATGCTGCCGAACGTATACCGGGGAGCGCCTTCTAAAGACAAACGCCCGTCGCTAGCCAGAACAAAATCCCCATCAGGATGAAACGAAGGATTCGGCACCATCAGGAGATGCATCCCTGGCTCATCCATAGCCGCCAAACGAGCGCCTTCAGCCCGCAAGACAGAATAATCAAAATCGGCATACACATCGCCGGCGACGGCGACAAACACTTCCGGCCTGCCGGCGTCCTCCAGCAACGGCAACGCCTGTGCAATGCCGCCCGCCGTCTCGAGCGCATCGCGCTCCGCGGAGTACCGCAAAGAAACGCCATACCGCGAGCCATCGCCGAGGGCAGCTTCGAACTGCTCGCCAAGCCACGCATGATTGATCACGATCGTCGTGAATCCCGCGCGCGCGAGCCTCTCGATCTGCCATTCGATCAGCGCCTTCCCGCCCACTTTCAACAGCGGCTTCGGACACGTGTCCGTCAGAGGCCGCATCCGGTCGCCGCGTCCTGCGGCGAAGATCATCGCTTTGTTCAAGTGCTTCACCCGTCAGAACGTGTAGCCGACTTCAGCCGCGCGGCCTTCCAGGTCATCGAGCAGTTTTGCAAACGGCACGAGCGGCCGGTAGCGCTCGCACACCTTGCGTGCATAGCCGATGAAACGCGGCAGGTCCGCCATGTAATGCGGCTTGCTGTCGCGATAGTTGATCCGGCAGAACAGGCCCAGCACCTTGATGTGCCGCTGCAGGCCCATCCATTCGAGCTGCCGGTAAAATTCGCCGAAGTCGGGATCGACGGGCAGGCCCGCTTTTTTCGCGCGCTCCCAGTAGTACGCAAAGCAGTCGAGTTCGAACTCCTCGTCCCAGCCGATGAACGCATCGCGCAGCAGCGACGCGACGTCGTACGTGATCGGGCCGTACACCGCGTCCTGAAAGTCGAGCACACCGGGATTCGGGCTCGCGATCATCAGATTGCGCGGCATGAAATCGCGCAGCATGAAAACCTGCGGCTGCGCCATCGCGCTCGCGACCAGCAACGCAAACGTGCGATCGAGCACGCCGCGCGTAGGGTCGTCGACCTCGCGGCCCAGATGCCGGCCGATGAACCATTCCGGCATCAGCTCCATCTCGCGTCGGAGGAAGGCTTCGTCGAAGGGCGGCAGCACGTCGTCGCGCGACGCGAGCTGCCAGCGGATCAGCGCGTCGAGCGCGGCGCGCATCAGCTGCTTCGCCTCGGCGGGACTGCTGTCCCTGAGCGTCGACAGATACGACTGCGTGCCGAGATCGGTGACGAGCATGAAACCCGCGTCGATATCGACTTCGAGCACGCGCGGCACATGCACGCCCGCGTCGGCCAGCAGGCCGGCCACCTGGACGAACTCGCGGCACTTTTCGGGCGGCGGCGCATCGACGGCGATTACCGACGCGCCGCTTGCTGCAAGCCCGGCGCCACTGCCCGCGAGGCGGAAGTAGCGCCGGAAGCTTGCGTCGGCGGAAGCCGGCGCGAGGGTCGCGAGGTCGAGACGGTAGCGGTCGGCGTGAGTGCGCAGCCAGCCGTTGAGAAGCTCGAGGCGGGTGTCCGCCGTCGAAGAAGCGGATGTAAGGGAAGATGCAGGGGAATGCGTCATGAAAAGCAGGCGACAAAATCGGGGTGGGCAACGTCTTGCCATATAATACCCCACGACTTTTTTGACGCGACTCGCGTCAGTTCTCGCGCATCTCGTTGGATCGCCCGCCTTACCGCTGCATGAATCGTCAATAGTTGTGCATTCGATGCCCGATTGCACAGGCGGCAACTCGTGACTGATGACCGGGCAAATGAACTGACAGCAGGGCCGATACGCCAAACGATACATGCCGCCCAGACAGCTTTTCCCAATCACTCCCTCCTCTGACGGCCTGCCGCGCAGAAGGCGGCTCGCAGCGGCGCTGATCGCCGTGCCGGGTCTGCTGCCCGCGCTGTCGCACGCGCAGCTGGCGGGGGAGGCGGCGCAGGCGCAGCCGATAGACGCGCCGTGGGGCCTGCGGCTGGCTCCACAACTCGAAGAACATTCGACACCCGACGGCCAGAGTCCCGCCACCTTCGTGCTGGGCGACTCGACCACGGGCACGGCCGATCAGGACATCGCAGCCAAGGGCTCAGCCGAAGTCCGCCGTGGCACCTCGGCACTGAAGGCCGACGCGCTTCATTACGATCAGGATACGGACATGGCCGATGCGTACGGCAATGTCCATCTGTCCGGCAATGGCGCCCGCTTCGCAGGCCCGGAAGCGCACATGAAGCTCGAGTCGAGCGAAGGCTTCATGACCACGCCGAAGTACCACTTCAACGTGACGGGCGGCTCGGGCAGCGCGGAGCGCGTCGATCTGCTCGACAACGAGCGCTCGGTGTTCACGCGCGGCACTTATACGGCGTGCGAGTGCGCGGAAGACCCGGCGTGGTACATCAAGGGCAGCGAGTTCGATTTCGATACGGGCGCCGATAACGGCGTCGCGCACAACGGCGTGCTGTTCTTCGAGGGCGTGCCCGTTTTCGCGAGCCCGTGGCTGTCGTTCCCGCTGTCGGGCGCGCGGCGCAGTGGTCTGTTGCCGCCCACGGCAACGCTCAGTTCGACCAGCGGCTTCGAACTGTCGCTGCCGTACTACTTCAATATTGCGCCGAACCGCGACCTCACCGTCACGCCGCGCATCCTGTCGAAGCGCGGCGTGCAGTTGCAGTCGACCTTCCGGTATCTGTCGCCAACCTATAGCGGTTCGATCACGGGCGAGTATCTTCCCGACGACAAGATCACGCACACGAACCGCTACGCGCTGTATATCCAGCACAACCAGAACTTCGGTTCGGGCTTCGGCGGGTACATCTACTACAACAAGGTCTCGGACAACACGTATCCGGAAGACCTGGCGTCGACGACCAACCAGTTCCTGAACGGCACGCAGCTGCTGTATCAGCAGGAAGCGGGTCTCACGTACAACAACGGGCCGTGGTCCGTGCTCGCGCGCGAGCAGCACTGGCAGACGCTGTCGCCGTCCATCGCGCCGTACGGCCGCGAGCCGCAGTTGAACGTGAAGTACGCGAAGTACAACGTCGGCGGCTTCGACTTTGGCGCGGAAGCGGACTACACGCGCTTTCGCATCACGACAGCGGACGCGACGGAAGGCGATCGTGTCGTCTTCAATCCGTACCTGTCGTACTCCGTCGTGGGTCCGGGTTACTTCGTCACGCCGAAGGTGCAATGGCACTTCGCGTCGTACGACCTGAGCAATATCGGCACGGGCGCGCCCGCGAACCAGCCGAAGAACTTCACGGAGTCGGTGCCGACGTTCTCGTTCGACACCGGCCTGATCTTCGACCGCTCGGTGCGCGTGTTCGGCGAGGACTATATCCAGACGCTGGAACCGCGTCTGTACTACGTCTACACGCCATATCGCAACCAGAGCTTCGCGCCGCTGTTCGACACGGCGGAGTCGGACTTCGGTCTCGCTGAAATCTTCACGCCGAACACATTCGTCGGTAACGACCGGATCGCCGACGCAAACCGCCTGACGGCCGCGCTCACCACGCGTTTCCTGAACCCGGCGACGGGCGACGAGCGCGCGCGTTTCGTGATCGCGCAGCAGTACTATTTCCGCGATCAGCGCGTCACGCTGAATCAGACGCAGACCACGGCACAGGCGACGCATTCGGACCTGATTCTCGGCGCGTCGCTGAAGCTCGGGGCCGGTTTCGCCTCGGAAACGGCGTTCCAATATAATGCGGACAACAATCAGCTGGTCAAGACCAGCGTCGGCTTCGGATACAGCCCCGCTTCCGGCAAGGTCATCAACGTCGGCTACCGGTACACGCGCGCCAACACGACGCTCGACAATCAGCCGATCAACCAGCTGCTGATCTCGGGTCAGTGGCCGCTCATGCACCGGGTCTACGGCGTCGGGCGGATCAATTACGACCTGAAAGGCCATCGCGCCGTCGACGCGCTTCTCGGCGTGCAATACGACGCGGATTGCTGGACGCTCGGCGTCGGTTTCCAGCGCTATGCAAACGGGGTCAACTCGACGGGCAGTCAGACGGCCGGCACGCGGGTGCTTGCGCAGCTGACGTTCAAGGGGCTGTCGAGCGTCGACAACGGTCTGATGTCGGCGTTCCGCGCCAGCGTGGCGGGCTATCAGCCGCTGCCGCCGCCGCCGCCGCCCGAATCGCAGTTCAACAACTACGAATGAGCGGGTCGCGAGCAACAGACGGGCGCCGCGTCGTTCGCAGGACAGAAACGCAACTTGTTGCATGGGATCCGGGTAAGGCGCCAGAGCGCACGCTCGGGTCGAAAGACGGGCCGAGCGTGCCCGACATCTTTGGAGTATCTGTGGCAATCATGAAAAAGCTTCGCCTGGCAACGTTCGCGACCGGCTTCGCTGCGGCCGCTTCCATTCTGCTGGCCGGACCCGCGCACGCGCAGGCACTGGGCGGCAACAGCAACAGCCAGACGGTCGATACGATCGCGGCTGTCGTCAATAACGGGGTCATCACGCAGCGCGAGCTGGACACGCGCGTCGGCCTGATCACGAAGCGTCTGAACCAGCAGCACGCGCCCATCCCGCCCGCCGACCAGCTGCGCCAGCAGGTGCTGAACCAGATGGTGCTCGAACGCATCCAGCTGCAGAAGGCGCGCGAAGACGGCATCACGGTCGACGACGCGACCGTGCAGCGCACGCTCGAACGTCTCGCCCAGGCGAACAACATGCAGCTCGATATGTACCGGGCGCGTATCGAGGCGCAAGGCGTGCCCTGGTCGACTTTCATGGGCGACGCGAAGACGGAACTGATCCTGTCGCGTCTGCGAGAAAAGGAAGTGGACAGCAAGGTCACCGTGTCGGACGCGGAAGTGGCGAACTACATCGCCAGCCAGCGCGGACCGACGGCAGGCCTGACCAGCGATCTGCGCATGGAGCACATCCTTCTGAAGGCGCCGCTCAACGCAGCGCAGACGGATATCGAAGCTGCTCAGGCGAAGGCGAACTCGCTGCTGCAGGACGCCATGAAGGGCGACAACTTCGAAAAGCTCGCAAAGAGCAATTCGCAGGCAGCGGATGCGTCGAAGGGCGGCGATCTGGGCTTCCAGGCACCGTCGAAACTGCCGCCTGAATTCGTGACGGCGGCTTCGACGCTGCGTCCGGGCCAGGTCAATCCGTCCGTGATCCGCACCAACGACGGCTTCGAAATCGTGCGTCTCGTCGAGCGCCGCTCGGGCCAGGGCGCGACGTCCGCCGATTCGACCAAGCTCACGCAGACGCACGTGCGCCATATCCTGCTGCGCGTCGGCGACGGCATGTCGGAACCGCAGGCACGCCAGAAGCTGCTCGAAATCCGCCAGGAAATCGAATCGGGCCAGGGCGACTTCGACAAGTTCGCGCGCACGTATTCGCAGGACGGCTCGGCATCGCAAGGCGGCGATCTCGGCTGGATCAGCCCGGGCGAAACGGTTCCCGAATTCGAACGCGCGATGAATGCGCTGCAGGACAACCAGATCAGCCAGCCCGTGCGAAGCGAGTACGGCTACCACCTGATCCAGGTGCTCGCCCGCCGCGAAGCGGAAGGCTCGGTCTCGCAGCAGATGGACCTCGCGCGCCAGGCAATCGGTCAGCGCAAGGCGGAACAGGCGTATGCCGACTGGCTGCGTGAACTGCGCGACACCGCGTATGTCGATTACAAGGCAGGCCCCTACTCGGGGACACCCGCGGGCACGTCCGCGGACAACTCCGCGCAATAACCTCTGGAATCGTCATGACCGCTGCCGAGCCCTCGAACGCACCGTTGAACATCGCGATCACCACGGGCGAACCGGCTGGCGTCGGTCCTGAACTGACGGCACAGGCGCTCGCGGCGGCGGGTGCGCACTGGCCCGACGCGCACTTCACGGTGCTTGGCGACAGCGGTCTGATGAACGATCGCGCGCAGGCCGTCGGGATCGACTGGGCGGCGCAGCAGGGCGCGCGCATCGCCATGCAGCATCATGCGCTTGCCGTGCCCGCGCAGGCCGGCAAGCTCGACGCGCACAACGGCCCATACGTGCTCGGTCTGCTCGATGCCGCGATCGACGGCGCGCTCGCGGGCACCTTCGATGCCATCGTCACCGCACCGCTGCAGAAGAGCACGATCAACGATGCCGGCGTGCCGTTCACGGGTCATACCGAATACCTGGCAGAGCGCACCCGTACGCCGCGCGTCGTGATGATGCTGGCGGGCACGGGCGCAAGACCGCTGCGCGTCGCGCTCGCGACCACGCATCTGCCGCTGAAAGACGTATCGGCGGCCTTGACGGTCGATGGCATCGTCGACACGCTGCGCATCATCGACCACGACCTGCGTCATCATTTCGGCCTGCCTGCGCCGCGCATTCTCGTCACGGGCCTGAACCCGCATGCGGGCGAAAACGGCTATCTGGGCCGCGAGGAAATCGATGTGATCTCGCCCGCGCTGAAACTGGCCAACGGGCAGGGCATCGACGCGCGCGGTCCGTATCCGGCCGATACCCTGTTTCAGCCGCGTTATCTGAACGAAGCCGACTGCGTGCTCGCGATGTTCCACGATCAGGGTCTGCCCGTGCTCAAATACGCGACATTCGGCGAAGGCATCAACGTGACGCTGGGCCTGCCGATCATCCGCACGTCCGTCGATCACGGCACGGCGCTCGATCTTGCCGGCACGGGCCGCGCGGACGCGGGCAGCCTGATCGCCGCGATCGACACGGCCGTTTTCATGGCGCGCAACCGGCGCGCCGCGTGATTTTTTCGTAGCTTCTCTCGATGTCGAACAGTTCAAGCAGTTCAAACAGACAGCACCAGGGCCACTTCGCGCGTAAGCGTTTTGGACAGAATTTTCTGGTCGACCTGGGCATTATCGATTCGATTGTCGACGTGATCCGTCCGCAACGCGGCGAGCGCATGGTCGAAATCGGTCCGGGTCTGGGCGCGCTTACGGAACCGCTGATCGAGCGTCTCGCGACGCCCGAATCGCCGCTGCATGCCGTCGAGCTGGACCGCGACCTGATCGGGCGTCTGAAGAAGAAATTCGGCGATCTGCTCGAACTGCATGAAGGCGACGCGCTTGCGTTCGACTTCGGCTCGCTCGCGGGCGAGGGCGACAAGCCGAGCCTGCGCATCGTCGGCAATCTGCCGTACAACATTTCCAGTCCGCTGCTGTTTCATCTCGCCACTTTCGCAGAGCGCGTGATCGATCAACATTTCATGCTGCAGAACGAAGTGGTGGAGCGCATGGTCGCAGAGCCGGGCAGCAAGGCGTTCAGCCGGCTGTCGGTGATGCTGCAGTACCGCTATGTGATCGACAAGTTGCTCGACGTGCCGCCCGAATCGTTCCAGCCGCCGCCGAAGGTCGACTCGGCCATCGTCCGCATGATTCCCTATGCGCCGCACGAACTGCCCGCCGTCGATGAGGTCACGCTCGGCGGAGTCGTGACAGCCGCCTTTTCGCAGCGCCGCAAGATGTTGCGCAATACGTTGTCCGCGTATCGCGATACTGTCGATTTCGAAGCGCTTGGCTTCGATCTGCAACGCCGAGCCGAAGACGTGCCCGTCGCCGAATACGTGGCTGTTGCGCAGGCTGTATCGGCGGCATCGGGCAGCTAGTACTTCAACGGGCAACGTTAATTCGTTGCATCGTCACAGATCGGCACAGATCAGTGTAGACAGCCCGCAACACGCGGGCTTTCTTTTATCTTCCTGACTCTTCATACAGATTAATCTTACGCTTGCTTGCGTTCGCCTATTTGTGCACCAGCGCCGCCGCACCGCTTTAAGACATTCCCACGCAATTCAAATGCATGCAGTATGAATCAGGAGACGGCATGACGAAGGTGAGCAAGAGGCTGAAGGTCTGCGCGTGGGCCGCGATGTCGCCTGCATTGATGTGCGGAACGGCGCATGCGCAATCGAGCGTCACCTTGTACGGCATCGTCGACGAAAGCGTGCGCTATATGACGCACGTGAACAAGAATGGCGATTCGAGCGTGGGCCTTGGCAACGGCGGCATGTCGGAAAGCCGCTGGGGTTTGCGCGGCGTCGAGGATCTGGGCGGCGGCTGGTCCACCTTCTTCAAGCTCGAAAATCGTATCTACATCAACAGCGGTCAAAGCGATCCGACGCTGCCGTTTTTCAACGAGGCGCAGATCGGCGTGCAATCGTCGTCGTACGGCAAGCTGATCTTCGGGCGGATGCCGAACGTGCTGATCGAAGGCATCACGATTGGCGGTTACGGCAGCAATCCGTGGATTCCGTACGACTTCAGCTTCCAGCCGGAAGTGACGATGTCGGGCGGCATCTGGACGAGCAATCAGGTGCAGTACCAGGCACGCGCGCATGACGTGATGCTGTCGGTGGCGTATGCGTTTGGCGGCGTAGCCGGGCACACGTCGTACGGCTCGCAGTTCGGCGCGGCGGCGGCGTATGCGCCGAGCGGCGGACCGGTGAACATGGGTGGCGCATACGAAGAGACGCGCGATTCCGTCAACGGCAGCACTGCCAAGGCGTGGACCTTCGGCGCGTCGTACACGTGGAATCAGACGCGCTTTGCGCTCGGTTATATCGTCAATCAGAACGACGCGGGCTTTTCGAACTTCGCGAACGGGCCGTTCACGGCGCCCGTGCTGGCTGCGCTCAAGTACACGGATTTTTCACGGCGTCGCATGATACTGGGCGGCATCACGCAGCAGGTGGGCGCCGCGTGGCATTTCGCAGCGAATGTGTGGCGGACTTTGCAGGATGGCAAGACGTCCGCGCAGGACGGGTCTGCGTGGCAGTATCAACTGGTGGCCGACTACAACCTGTCGAAGCGCACAGATATGTATCTGGAGGGCGACTATGCGCTGTATCGCGGCGATCTGATCGGCGCGCAATTGCAGGGCGTGAATGGAGTCGGGTTGGCGCAGAAGGGTTCGCAGATTGGTTTGATGGCGGGGCTGCGGCATCTATTCTAGAAGTGCGGTTCAGCGGACGCGGAGCTTTTTCTGTACATTGACGTCCTCGACATCATCAAGCAACAGGGAGTGCACGATGCGCCTTCTCCATACCATGCTCCGAGTGGGCAATCTCGATCGTTCGATCAAGTTCTACACCGAGCTGCTCGGCATGAAAGTGCTGCGTCGCAATGACTATCCGGAAGGCAAGTTCACGCTGGCGTTCGTCGGTTACGAAGACGAGAAAGACGGCACGGTGATCGAGCTGACGCACAACTGGGACACCGAGTCGTACGACATGGGTAACGCGTTTGGGCACCTCGCTATTGAGGTGGATGACGCGTATGCCGCGTGTGACAAGATCAAGCAGCAGGGTGGCAATGTGGTTCGCGAGGCGGGGCCTATGAAGCATGGCACTACTGTTATCGCGTTTGTCACCGACCCTGACGGGTATAAGATCGAGTTTATTCAGAAGAAGTCGTAGACGGTTTTTTTTTTGTTGTCTGCGACGGTGGGGTTTTTGTTTTTCGCTGGCATCCGCGGTTTCGTATCGGTGCTGCAAGCGTTGCCCCTGTGCGGGGCGGCACCTACTTTTCTTTGCAGCGGCAAAGAAAAGTAGGCAAAAGAAAGCCGCTCACCCCGCCAATCCTTGTTCCTGCCTGCGGGCCCCCAACGGGTCCCGCACTCCAGACGGCATCGCACTGTCTCACGCCCGTTGCCAGCGTGCTCACTGCACGCCTCACCCGCTTCGCATGCCCGCGTCACGCATGCGTTACCAGGAAGTCCACAGCCGCCCAGGTGGCAAACGGTGTGTAGGCCGTCGCGACGAAAGTGCACCACTCCGGACTGAAAAGCGGGATCGGTGTCGTAGAAGCGCCAACGCGTAAGGTGCGACAAGCTACACACAGTTTGCCACCTGGGCTGCGCAGACGATGCGCTGCCGCTGGCTGCGCTACGGGTGATTGGAGTGGGTGATGCGTTTGTTCAATGCGCTGGCAACACGCTTGGAAAAGTGCGATGCCGATTGGAGTGCGGGACCCGTTGAGGGCCCGCAGGCAATGACTAGCATTGGCGGTGTTAGCCCGCTTTCTTTGCTTACTTTCTTTGCGGCGGCAAAGAAAGTAAGTGCCGCCCCGCACAGGGGCAACGCCTGAAGCACCGCCACGAAATCGCGGATGCCGCCACGAAATCGCGGATGCCGCCACGAAATCGCGGATGCCGCCACGAATTCGCGGATGCCACCACGAATTCGCAGATGCCAGCGCAGCAAAAACCAAAACCTGAAAACCAAAATCGCGACTGCGTCGCAGACAAGAAACCCACGCTCAAAGCGTAGGCAAAAGCTCCGGCGGATGATGCTTGAGTGTCTGCCGCGCCTCGCGGAACTCCGGAAAAATCGACTCAACCGTCTGCCAGAACCGCGGACTATGATTCATCTCGCGCAAATGCGCGAGCTCATGCGCGACGACATAGTCGATGACCGACAACGGAAAATGAATCAGCCGCCAGTTCAGGCGGATCTTTCCGTCGCTAGAACAACTGCCCCAGCGCGTCGCCGCCGACGACAACCCATACGCGCGATACGTCACCCCGAGCTTCTCTGCATACACATCGAGACGCTCGCCGAAAATCCGCTTCGCCTCACTCTGCAGCCAGCCCTGCACGCGATCCTTGATCTGCTGCGGATCGGCCTGCGCGGGCAGTGGCAACACGAGCACGTTCTGCGCCGCATCGTACGCAAGCAGACCATTCGACGCCGCAAGCGTCACACGCACGGTGCGCCCGAGATACGGCACTTCGGCGCCGTCTTTCCAGTCGACGCGCGGCATCACGCGCTGTTCGGTGCGCGTCTGCCATTCGGTGAGCTTCGTGAAAATCCAGCGCTGCTTTTCGGCAATCGCCGTTTCGATATCGGCGAGCGTCACCCAGCGCGGTGCCGTGATCGTGAGCCCCGTGCTGTCGATCGCGAAACCAATCGAGCGGCGCGCCGAGCGCTTCAGCGCATAGTGCAGCGTACGCGCGCCGAGCGTGACGCTGCGCAGTTTCGAACCATCGGGTGCGAGGGGAGCGGCGGCCTTGGGTTGCGGCGGCGCGGCCGATTGGACCGGCTCGTCGAAGAGCGGCAGATCGAGTTGCCGGCTATCGAGCGCCGCAGCAGGCTGCGGCTTGGAAGACTTCTGCATCGGACTCACTTCGCGCTGATACGCTGCGACGCGCACGAGTGCGCATGCAGCGTGGCGCGTCAGATTCGGGCGGCGGCGGGCGTACTCTGCTCGTCGCCATAAGCGGCTGGATCGATGCGGCGCATCTCGGCTTCGATCCACGTTTCGACGCGCGTGTTCACTTCGTCGGGCGTGAGCCCGGTGGTATCGATCGGTTTGCCGATCGACACTGTGACTATACCCGGATATTTCGTAAACGAGTTGCGCGGCCACACACGTCCCGCGTTATGCGCGATAGGCACGACGACCGCGCCCGTCGCGACGGCGAAGCGCGCGCCACCCGTCTTGTACTTGCCCTGCCTGCCCGTCGGCGTGCGCGTGCCTTCGGGGAACATGATGACCCATGCGCCTTCCGACATGCGCCGCGCGCCTTGTCGCGTGACCGACGCAAACGCGTTCTTCCCTTCCTTGCGGTCGATGTGAATCATCTTCAGCAAACCAAGCGCCCAGCCGAAGAACGGCACGTACAGCAGCTCGCGTTTGAACACGTAGCACAGCGGACGCGGCATGAGCGCGGGAAACGCGAGCGTCTCCCACGCGGACTGATGCTTCGACAGCAGCACGGCAGGACCGTTCGGCAGATTGTCCATGCCGCGAATTTCGTAGCGAATGCCATTCAGCCAGCGCACGACGGCGAGCGTCGCGCGGCACCAGCCGACCGCCATCCAGTACCGGTTGTCGGCGCGCATGAACGGAAACGCGAAGAAGCACGCGGTCGCGTACGGAATCGTGAACACCGCGAAGAAGATCAGCAGCAACAGCGAGCGGATGAAGCGCATCGGCGTGGTCAGTGAGATGTGGACGCGCTATGCGCGCGTCATTCTTGTTCTTCGGCGAGAAAGTCGAGAGCGAACGCGCGCAGATCGTCATGCACGCGCGTACCCTCGGGCAAACCGCCTGCTTCGAGCGTCTTCTTGCCTTTGCCCGTGAGCACCAGATGCGGCACGAAACCGAGCGCCGCGCCCGCCTGCAGATCGCGCAGCGAATCGCCGACGCACGGCGTGTCTTCCGGGTCGATCTCGAAGCGCTCGGCGATCATCTTCAGCATGCCGGGCTTCGGCTTGCGACATTCGCAGTGGTCGTCGGCCGTATGCGGGCAGAAGAACACCGCGTCGATGCGCCCGCCGACGGCGGCCGCCGCACGATGCATCTTCAGATGCATCGCGTTGAGCGCATCCATGTCGAACAGGCCGCGGCCGATGCCCGACTGATTCGTCGCGATCACCACGCGATAACCCGCCTGGTTGAGCCGCGCGATTGCTTCGAGGCTGCCGGGCAACGCGACCCACTCGTCGGGCGATTTGATGAACGCATCCGAGTCGACGTTGATTACGCCGTCCCGGTCGAGCACTACCAGTTTCTTTGCAGTCGGCATGATGCGTCGCTCAGGCTGCGAGCCGCGAAATATCCGCGACGCAGTTCATCTGTTGATGCAGCGCGCCGAGCAGCGCAAGGCGATTCGCGCGCAGCGCCGGGTCTTCTGCGTTGACCATCACGTCGTTGAAGAACGTGTCGACGGGTTCACGCAGCGCCGCGAGCGCCGACAGCGCGCCCGTGTACTGACGCTCGGCCAGTTGCGACTGCACGCGCGGCGCGACCTGTTCGAGCTGTGCGTGCAGCGCTTTTTCGGCCGCCTCGATGAGCAGCGCGGTCTGCACGCCGTTCCCGCTCGCACCTTCCGACTTCTTCAGGATGTTTGAAATGCGCTTGTTCGCCGCCGCCAGCGAAGCCGCTTCCGCGAGCGCCGCGAATTCGCGCACGGCATCCAGACGCGCGACGATGTCGTCGAAACGCGTCGGGTTCAGCGCGAGCACGGCATCCACTTCGCCTGCCGAATAGCCGCGCTCGCGCAGCATGCCGCGCAGACGGTCGATACAGAATTCGTAAATGGCTTGCGTCGAATCGGCGACGTTCGGCACGTTCGCGAATTGCGCGTTTGCTGCGCGCAGCAATTCGATGAGATCGATCGGCAACTGCTTCTCGACCAGAATGCGCAGCACGCCTAGCGCGTGACGGCGCAGCGCGAACGGATCCTTTTCGCCTGTCGGTTGCAGGCCGATGCCCCAGATGCCGACCAGCGTTTCGAGCTTGTCGGCGAGCGCGACGACCGTGCCCGTCGCCGTCGACGGCAATGCGTCGCCGGAGAAGCGCGGCTGATAGTGCTCCGAGCACGCGAGCGCCACTTCTTCCGGCTCGCCGTCGTGGCGCGCGTAGTACGTGCCCATCGTGCCTTGCAGCTCGGGGAATTCGCCGACCATGTCGGTCAACAAGTCGGCCTTCGCGAGATGCGCGCCGCGCTTCGCGAGCGCGACGTCGGCGCCGATCATCTGCGCGATGGCGTCTGCCAGCGCTTCGACGCGCTCGACGCGTTGCAGCGCCGAGCCGAGCTTGTTGTGATAAACGACGTTCGCGAGTTGCGGCACGCGGTCCGCGAGCGGCTTCTTCTTGTCGTGCTCGAAGAAGAACTTCGCGTCGGCGAGGCGCGGGCGCACCACGCGCTCATTGCCTTCGACGATTTCGGCGGGCGTCTTCGTCTCGATGTTCGACACGATCAGGAAACGCGAATGCAGCTTGCCGTTCGTGTCGGTGAGTGCGAAGTACTTCTGGTTCGTCTGCATCGTGAGGATCAGGCATTCCTGCGGCACTTGCAGGAACTCGTCCTCGAACTTGCACGCGTACACGACGGGCCATTCGACCAGCGACGTCACTTCGTCGAGCAGCGACTCGGGCATCACGACCTGGTCGCCGTTCGCCTGCGCGAGCAGATGCGTGCGGATCGTTTCCTTGCGGTCCGCGAAGTTCGGCACGACCTTGCCCTTGTGCATCAGCGTGTCGGCGTAATGATCCGCGTGCTGGATCTGCACGAAGCCTTCGGACAGGAAGCGGTGGCCGAGCGTGGTGTCGTCGGCATCGATGCCGAATGCGGTGACGGGCACGATCTCCTTGTCGTGCAGCACCGTCAGGCGATGCACGGGGCGTACGAACTGCACGTTCGAGCCGTCCGGCCGCTGATACGTCATCACCTTCGGAATGGGCAGCTTCGCGAGCGTTTCGTCGAGCGCGGCCTGCAGCCCTTCGGCGAGCGTCGCGCCGGGCGCGGCGTAGCGCAGGAAGAACGCGTCGGCCTTGCCGTCGTTCGCGCGTTCGAGATCGTTCACCGAGAAATCGGGGAAGCCGAGCGCCGCGAGCTTCTTGGCGAGCGGCGGCGTGGGCTGGCCGTTCGCATCGAGTGCGACGGACACGGGCAGCACTTTTTCGCGCACGTGTCTTTCGGGCGCGACGTTGCGCACGTTTTTGACCGTGACGGCGAGACGGCGCGGCGTCGCGTAACGTTCGAACTGCAACGCGCCTTCGATCAGATCGCGCGCGGCGAGACGTTGCGCGATGCCTTCCGCGAACGCATCGCCTAGACGCGCGAGCGCCTTGGGCGGCAGTTCTTCCGTCAGCAGTTCGACGAGCAGGGTGGCTTGATGGGATTGCGTCATGTCTTCTTGGTCTCGTCAGTCCTGGTCGATCTTGCGTTCGACCTTCAGCGGCGGCGCCCAAGCGGGCATCGCGGCATCCTGTTCGTCAGTGGTGAGGCCGGGCACGCCGTGCACGGGATTGCCGAGCATCGGGAAACCGAGCTTTTCGCGCGAGTCGTAGTACGCCTGCGCAACGAGGCGCGACAGCGCGCGAATGCGGCCGATGTACGCCGCGCGTTCCGTCACGGAGATCGCGCCGCGTGCGTCGAGCAGATTGAATGTGTGCGCGGCCTTCAACACGAGTTCGTAGGCGGGCAACGCGAGCGGCACTTCGATCATGCGCTTCGCTTCGCTTTCGTAGCTGTTGAAGAACGTGAACAGCAGATCGGTGTTCGCGTGCTCGAAGTTATATGTGGACTGTTCGACTTCGTTCTGGTGATACACGTCGCCATACGTGAGGCGGCGCATTTCCGGACCGTTCGGGCCTTGTTCTTCCCACTCGGTCCAGATCAGGTCATAGACGTTCTCGACCTTCTGCAGATACATCGCGAGACGTTCGAGACCGTACGTGATTTCGCCGAGCACCGGCTTGCAGTCGAGGCCGCCCACCTGCTGGAAGTACGTGAACTGCGTCACTTCCATGCCGTTGAGCCACACTTCCCAGCCGAGGCCCCATGCGCCGAGCGTCGGATTTTCCCAGTCGTCCTCGACGAAGCGCACGTCGTTCTGCTTCAGATCGAAGCCGAGCGCTTCGAGCGAGCCGAGGTACAGGTCGAGGATGTTTTCCGGCGCCGGCTTCAGCACCACCTGATACTGGTAGTAGTGCTGCAGACGGTTCGGGTTCTCGCCGTAACGGCCGTCCTTCGGGCGGCGCGACGGCTGCACGTAGGCGGCGCGCCACGGCTCGGGGCCGACCGCGCGCAGGAACGTATGGACGTGGGAAGTGCCCGCGCCGACTTCCATGTCGATCGGCTGGAGCAGCGCGCAACCCTGCTTGTCCCAATAGGATTGCAGCGTCAGGATGATTTGCTGAAACGTGAGCATGAAGTGCCTTGAAGGGTGCCTTTCAGGCAGGACGCGGGTGCCGTGCGGCGTGCGAGGCGCACCGGCCATGCTGGCCGTTCACCCCGTAGCCGGCCGGCTGCGCGGCCCAGTGCTGTGAAACCCTGAATTTTACCGGATTGGCGGAGGCTTGAGACTTTCTGGGGCCTGGTGGTTCAACGGGGGCGCGCGTTTGTGCTTGTCGCGTTGCGCTGCCCGTTGTGAGTTCTCAGCTGTTGCCGTTCTTTCGCTTGCGGCCGGGACCAAAAGCAAACCCGAACGCGAGGAACAGCAGCGACACGGCCAGCACCGTGTTATTGCCGCTCGTCACATACGGCGTGTTGCCCGTCGTGCCTTGAATCGTCGTTTCGATCGAGCCTGCCGTGAACGCCGGCATGCGCGCGATCACGTTGCCGTGCGCGTCGATCGCGGCCGTCGCGCCCGTGTTCGTCGCGCGCAACATCGGACGGCCCGTTTCGAGCGAGCGCATGCGCGCAATCTGCAGGTGCTGATCGAGTGCGATCGTGTTGCCGAACCACGCGAGATTCGTCGAGTTCACGAGCACGCCCGCCGGCATGTCGCTCTCGCGCACGGTGCGCGCGATCTCTTCGCCGAAGATGTCTTCGTAGCAGATATCGACGGCAATGGGCTGGTTGTGCACGACGAACGGCTTCTGCACGGGCCCGCCGCGCGCGAAATCGCCGAGCGGAATGTTCATCAGGTTGACGAACCAGCGGAAGCCCCATGGCACGAATTCGCCGAACGGCACGAGATGATGCTTGTCGTAGCGGTACACGCCCGTCTGGCCCGGCGTGACGCCGAACAGGCTGTTTGTATAGTCGACGACGCGTCCTTCCGGCGTGATCTTGCCGCCGATCGCGCCGAACAGGATCGACGAGTGTGTGGAGTCGGCGAAATTGCGCACGGCGAGCGCGAATGGCTCAGGAATGGCTTGCGCGAGCACGGGAATCGCCGTTTCCGGCGTGACGATCAGATCGGCGGGCTTTTCCGTGATCATCCGCTGATATTCGTCGATGGCCGCTTTCACGCCGGACGCTTCGAACTTCATGTCCTGCTTCACGTTGCCTTGCAGCAGGCGCACGCTCAGCGACGCGTTGGCGGGCGTCGTCCACGAGACGAGCGGCAGGAGCAGGCCCGCGGCGACCAGCGCGACGGCGATCACGGCGGGTGTCGCAACGCGCGTGGAGCGCGGCTCGGCGTTTGCCGCTTCGGTTTTTGCCGCACGCGAACGCAAAAGCGCCTGCGCGATCAGCGCGGCGGCGAGCGCCATCACCCAGCCGACGCCGTAGACGCCCGCCACGGGCGCAAAACCGGCGAACGGACCGTCGACCTGCGCGTAGCCGCTCGCGAGCCACGGAAAGCCGGTGAACACGGTGCCGCGCAGCCATTCGCCGACAGCCCATGCGCTCGCGAAGGCAAACGCGCCGTGCCAGGTCGGCGAAAACGGTTGCTCGTCGACGAGTTTGCCGTTGCGCGCGTGCCCGGCGCAGAACGACCAGACCCCCGCTGCGAGGGCCGGATAGACAGCGAGGTACAGCGAGAACAGCACGAGCGCGGCGCCCGCGAGCGGCGCCGGCATACCGCCGTAGAAGTGCATGCTCACGTACAGCCACCACACGCCCGTCACGTAGTTGCCGAAGCCGAAGGCGAAGCCGGTGAGAGCGGCGCTTTTCCAGCCTGTCGTGCGCGTGAGCCACGCGAAGAAGAACACGAAGATCGCGAGTTCGAGCCAGCCGCCGTGCGGCGTCGGAGCAAACGAGAGCGTATTGAGCGCGCCGACGGCGGCGGCGGCGAGGTAGTGCCACCACGGCGACGTCCGGGCGCGCCCGATGTTGGCATCGGCTGCGTCGGGCGTCACGCCGCGGCGCAGACGGGAAATGATCGGGTCGGCCATTGTTGCGTGGTCGGCTTCAGAAAAACTCGGGATGGATCAGGTTTGCACGTGCTGGGCGTCGCGTTCGCGCTGGCCGGCGAGAGGATCGCGGCGCACGAGCAGCATGTGAATCTGGCGGGCGTCGGCGCGCAGCACTTCGAAAATCAGGTCGTCGAGGCGCACTTTTTCGCCGCGATGCGGCACGCGTCCGAAATGGTGCGTGACCAGGCCGCCGATCGTGTCGACTTCCTCGTCGGAGTAATGCGTGCCGAATTCCTCGTTGAACTGCTCGATTTCCGTCAGCGCGCGCACGCGGTAGCGACCGTCGGGCGACGCGATGATATTGCCGCTTTCCTCGTCGAAATCGTATTCGTCCTCGATATCGCCGACGATCTGTTCCAGCACGTCTTCGATCGTGATCAGGCCCGCGACGCCGCCGTATTCGTCGACGACGATGGCAAGGTGATTACGGTTCACGCGGAAGTCGTGCAGCAGCACGTTCAGGCGCTTGGATTCGGGGATGAACACGGCGGGGCGCAGCATGCCGCGCACATCGGCTTCGTCTTCGGCGTAATAGCGCAGAAGGTCTTTCGCGAGCAGCACGCCGATCACGTTGTCGCGGTTGCCTTCGTACACGGGGTAGCGCGAGTGCGCTTTCTCCAGCATGTACGGGATGAATTCGTCGGGCGAGTCCGCGATATTGATCGCGTCCATCTGCGCGCGCGGGATCATGATGTCGCGCGCGCAGAGTTCGGAAACCTGGAACACGCCTTCGATCATCGACAGCGAATCGGCGTCGATCAGATTGCGTTCATGCGCGTCCTGCAGGATTTCGAGGAGTTCGCCGCGAGAATCGGGCTCGGGCGAGATGAAATCGGTCAATCGCTCGAGGAGGGAGCGCTTTTCCTGGGGTTTGTCGCTGGTATGGCGTCGACTGGGATACGAATCGTTCATGGTGGTGCGCCCGGAAAGCTGGGCGCGCTGTTGCAGAGCGTTAAGGATACACCACGGGTGTGGCGGGACCGTGTCCCGTCGTACAAGCGCGGTTTGCTTGCTTTTTATCCTAACTGATAACTGGGGTCGACAGGGGTGTCGACAAAATTTGGTTTTTGGGGCGCTGGTGGGGGCGCTTTGCTGGCTCTTGCGCGGGCATCCGCGGTTTCGTATCGGTGCTTCATGCGTTGCCCCTGTGCGGGGCGGCACCTACTTTTCTTTGCAGCGGCAAAGAAAAGTAGGCAAAAGAAAGCCGCTCACCCCGCCAGTTCTAGTGGTTGCCTGCGGGCCCCCCACGGGTCCCGCTCTCCAGACGGCATCGCGCTGTCTCACGCCCGTTGCCAGCGTACTCACTCACGCCTCACCCGCTTCACCTACCCACGTCACGTTTCGCGTTACCAGAAAGTCCACGGCCGCCCAGGTGGCAAACGGTGTGTAGGCCGTCGCGACGGAAGTGCACCACTCCGGACAGAAAAGCGGGATCGGTGTCGTGGGAGCGCCAGCGTAAGAGGTGCGACAACCTACACACCGTTTGCCACCTGGGCGGCGCAGACGAATCGCTGCCGCTGGCTGTGCTACGGGTGACTGGAGAGGGTGATGCGCCGGTTAAAGGCGCTGGCAACGCACATGGGATAGCGCGTTGCCGTCTGGAGTGCGGGACCCGTTGGGGGCCCGCAGGCAACCACAAGAACTGGCGGTGTTAGCCCGCTTTCTTTGCTTACTTTCTTTGCGGCGGCAAAGAAAGTAAGTGCCGCCCCGCACAGGGGCAACGCCTGAAGTACCGATACGAAACCGCGGATGCCAGCGAATCCCAGCAAATGCCCGTAGAGGCAAAAACCAACCCCAACCCTTATCCACACCTGGATAACAGCGCCTCCAACGCCCGGTCGGGCATTCCGCTCTCCCTCAAAGCCGCAACCGTGCGACTCACATAGTCAAGCGTAGTGCCATAGCGCCCCGAAGCGCACCCGAGGACGGCCCTAACGACGTCGTCAGAAAGCTTCCCCGTATAAGAAGCCACATCGCGCCGCATCACGAACGCGAGCGCATCGACGCGCCGACCATCGGCCAGCACGCAAGGCAGCCATGCCGGACGGTACGACCCCATTGCCATTTCGCGCCGCCATAGCGCTTCGAGATGCGGCATCGCGCCCTCGGCGGCGAGGCGGAATGCAATGCCGCTGCACGATCCGCCGCGATCGAGCGCGAGCACCAGCCCCGGCTGCTCCGGCGTGCCGCGATTGACGCGCGACCACAGATAC
Organism: Paraburkholderia azotifigens; assembly: GCF_007995085.1. Lineage (GTDB taxonomy): Bacteria > Pseudomonadota > Gammaproteobacteria > Burkholderiales > Burkholderiaceae > Paraburkholderia > Paraburkholderia azotifigens. The sequence continues at coordinate 2,006,728 of NZ_VOQS01000001.1, read as the reverse complement.
AGCCCCCGGTGATAACCATGCACCCGCGAGCGCAGCGCTTCGACCGTCGGCAGGCCGGGGTTCCAGATCAGCGACCCGTAGCCGAACAGCCACAGATCGCGCTTGCGATCCCAGTCGCGCAGCGAGCAATCAAGCGAGGCGCGCAGTTCGTCGTCCGTCAGCAGACGCGATTCGCCCAGCGACGGAGGATAGCCGGGGCAGGGCGGAAGCGTTGACGGTGGGGTTGAAACGGGTTGGCTCACGTTGATTCGACCGGTTGGCTGTGCGGGGATTCAGAGCCTGCGATCGACGTCGACGGCCGGCTCGAACGTCCTGCTATCGAGCCTCATTCGTACGGATCAGGGAAGCCGAGCTTGCCGAGCACCTCGGTTTCAATCGCTTCCATCTCTTCGGCTTCTTCCTCGTCCTCGTGGTCGTAACCCTGCGCGTGCAGCGTGCCGTGGACGAGCAGATGCGCGTAATGCGCTTCGAGCGGCTTGCCCTGTTCGCTCGCTTCTTTCTCGACGACAGGGCAGCACAAGATCAGGTCGCCCGTGACGGGATCGTCTTCCGATTCCGCATAGGCGAACGTCAGCACGTTGGTCGCGTAATCCTTGCCGCGATACGTGCGGTTCAGCGTGCGGCCTTCGTCGGCGTCGACGAAACGCACGGTCAGCTCGGCATCCGCGAACAGCGCGGCCTTGATCCACGCGGCGACGGTTGCCTTAGGCAACAGCGCCTTGTGTTCGGGCCACGCCTTTCCAGCGGGAAATTGCAGATTCAGCGACAGTTTCGGGGCGCGGCTCATGCGTCGTTCTTCGTTGCGGTCATGTCCGTGTCACTTCGCGGCGTCGCGTGCATTGACCGATTCCGACTCTCCCGCTTCCTTCTTCGAGTGCGCGTCATAAGCCTCGACGATGCGCGCGACGAGCGGGTGCCGCACCACGTCCGCGCTCGTGAAGCGCGTGAGCGCGATGCCGCGCACGTTGGCGAGCACGTGCTGCGCTTCGATCAGTCCGCTCTTGTGGCCGCGCGGCAAGTCGATCTGCGTCGTGTCGCCCGTGACGACCGCCTTCGAGCCGAAGCCGATACGCGTCAGGAACATCTTCATCTGCTCGGGCGTCGTGTTCTGCGCCTCGTCGAGAATGATGAACGCGTGATTCAGCGTGCGGCCGCGCATGTATGCGAGCGGTGCGATCTCGATCATCTGGCGCTCGAACATCTTCGCCGTCTTGTCGAAACCGAGCAGATCGTAAAGCGCGTCGTACAGCGGCCGCAAATACGGATCGACCTTTTGCGCGAGATCGCCGGGCAGAAAGCCGAGGCGTTCGCCTGCTTCGACGGCAGGGCGCGTCAGCACGATGCGCTTGACCTGATCGCGCTCCAGCGCATCGACGGCGCAGGCGACGGCGAGATACGTCTTGCCCGTACCCGCCGGGCCGACGCCGAGCGTGACATCGTGCGAGACGATCTGCTTCAGATACTCGCGCTGCGCAGGCGTGCGGCCGCGCAGATCGGCGCGGCGCGTGTACAGCTTCGGACCCAGTTCCTCGACTTCGTCGACGCCTTCATGCGCCGGCTCGTCGAACGGATGGTCGGGGTCGCCGCGAAAGCGCGGATCGAGTTCTTCCGTGTCGCCGCTGCCGCCGTTCGGACGGCCGTTGTTGGCGGGATGACGCGCTTCGACGAGCGCCAGCTGGATATCGTCGACGGACAACGGATCGCGCGCGCTGTTGTAGAAGTTTTCGAGCGCGTTGAGCGCGACTTTCGCGCCGCGCCCGCGAATGCTGATGCGGTGTCCGCGGCGTTGCAGCGTGACGTCGAGCGCCTGCTCGATCTGCCGCAGGTTTTCGTCGAGCGGCCCGCAGAGGTTGGCAAGCCGCGCGTTGTCTTCGTGCGGCGCAGTGAATTCCAGATGTTGCTGAGTGGTCTTCAAGGCTTGGATTCGGTCCTGTCAGTGCGCTGCAGCTTAATGTGCGGCGGGCGCGGTGTCGTGAACCATCACGAGTTCACCGCGCAGCGAGTGTGGGTACGCGTGCACGATCTTCACGTCGATCATCTGTCCGATCAGGCGCGCGTGCGTTTCCACGGGCGCCGGGAAATTCACGACGCGGTTGTTTTCCGTGCGGCCCGCGAGTTCGTTCGGGTCCTTGCGAGCCGGCCGTTCGACCAGAATGCGCTCGACCTTGCCGACCATCGCCTCGCTGATGCGCTGCACGTTTTCCTCGATGGTCGCCTGCAGATGCTGCAGACGGCGCAGCTTCACTTCGCGCGGCGTGTCGTCGTGCAGATTCGCGGCGGGCGTGCCGGGACGCGGGCTGTAGATGAACGAGAAGCTCGTGTCGTAGCTCATGTCGTGCACGAGCTGCATCATCTTGTCGAAGTCTTCTTCCGTCTCGCCGGGGAAGCCGACGATCATGTCCGTCGACAGCGACAGATCCGGACGGATCGCGCGCAGCTTGCGAATCACCGACTTGTATTCGAGCACCGTGTAGCCGCGCTTCATCGCCATCAGGATGCGGTCCGAGCCGTGTTGCACGGGCAAATGCAGATGGCTGACGAGCTTCGGCACCTTCGCGTAGGTATCGATCAGGCGCTGCGTGAATTCCTTCGGATGCGACGTCGTGTAGCGAATCCGTTCGATGCCGGGGATTTCCGCGACGTATTCGATCAGCGTCGCGAAGTCGGCGATTTCCGTCGCGCCGAGCGTCATCGCGCCACGGTACGCGTTCACGTTCTGGCCGAGCAGCGTGACTTCGCGCACGCCCTGATCGGCGAGACCGGCGATTTCGGTGAGCACGTCGTCGAGCGGCCGCGACACCTCTTCACCGCGCGTGTACGGCACGACGCAATAGCTGCAGTACTTGCTGCAGCCTTCCATGATTGATACGAACGCGCTCGGACCGTCGACGCGCGCGGGCGGCAGGTGATCGAACTTCTCGATTTCCGGGAAAGTGATGTCGACCTGCGCGCGGCCGCTTGCGCGGCGCTGATCGATCATCTGCGGCAGACGATGCAGCGTCTGCGGACCGAACACGAGGTCGACGTACGGTGCGCGTGCGACGATCGACGCGCCTTCCTGGCTCGCCACACAGCCGCCGACGCCGATCAGCAGATTCGGATTCGCTTCCTTCAGTTCGCGCACGCGGCCGAGATCGGAGAAGACTTTCTCCTGCGCCTTTTCGCGCACCGAGCACGTGTTGAACAGAATGACGTCGGCGTCTTCGGGCGTGTCGGTCTTGACGAGGCCTTCGGCTGCGCCGAGTACGTCGACCATCTTGTCGGAGTCGTACTCGTTCATCTGGCAGCCAAAGGTCTTTACATAAACTTTCTTGGTCATCGATTGTTCGCCGGTCGCAGTAATTAACCTGGGGGCGTCAGTAAAAAGGTGAAGAGAGACAAAAACGCGTGGCGCCGCGGCGCGAAATGCCGGAGCAAAGGGCCGGGCGAAGCGGGGCCGGAGCGCCCGAAACGCGCTTTTACAGCGTAGTCCAACATTATAGCCCTTTGCGGCGTGGGGCTTTGGCGGCGTGCCGGGCGTTCGTCATGCGTCCCGTTCGGCGTCGGCAGGCCGTTTTCTTTCACCGGCGGACGGTTTCCGCGCGCCGCGGTGTGACGTTCGCGCGTCGCCGAGTGCCTGACGCAGGCCGGGTTGCGCTTCCAGTTCGCCCGTCGTCCTCGCGAAGCGTTCGGCGAGAAAGTCGAGCAGCACGCGCACGCGCGGCGCCATGAAGCGGTTGCGGTGGTAGAGCGCATGCAATGGCGCATCGGGATAGCGCCAGTCCGGCAGCAGCACGCGCAGGCCATCGCTTTTCAGGTCGGCTTCGACGTCCCACATCGATTTGATCACGATGCCGTAGCCGCGCAGCGCCCATTCGCGGGCGACGGCGCCGTCGTTGGTTTCGCGCGCCGATTCGAGCGGAATCGTGTATGTGACGATTTCGTCGCCGCGCGTGAAGCGCCATTCGTTGACGGGCCCCGACGCCGTGCCGAGCACGATGCAGTCGAAACGCGCCAGATCGAGCGGATCTTGCGGCTCGCCGCGCCGCGCGATGTATTCGGGCGACGCGCACAGCACACGCGGATTCGGCGCGAGCCAGCGCGCGACCAGCGAGCTGTCCTGCGGCACGCCGAAGCGGATCGCGAGATCGATGTCTTCCTGCACCAGATTCTGCAGCGAATCGGACAGCGTCAGCGCGAACGTGACGTCCGGGTACAGCGCGTTGAACTCGTCGAGCCAGTGCATCAGCAGATTGCGCCCGAAGTCCGACGTCGCGGACATGCGCACCTTGCCGCGCACGGCGTTCTGGCCTTCCTGCAGTGCGGCTTCGGCGTCGTCGAGCGCGCGCAGCGCCTGTTGGCAACCGCTCAGGTACAGACGGCCTACGTCGGTGAGACGCAGTTGGCGCGTGGTGCGCTCGAAGAGGCGCGCTTTCAGCCCGCCTTCGAGCTTCGCGAGGCGCGCACTGGCCGCCGCGGGCGTCAGGCCGAGCTTGCGGCCCGCCGCCGACAGGCTGCCCAGTTGCGCCGCTTCGACGAAGAGACGGATGTCACCGAGGTTGTCGGTCATTATCCAGCGCTATTTGAAAATCCTTCAAATGGTACGCCAATTATCAAATTCAAGGCGTACGCGGACAATCCGATCCTGACAACGCGACACCCGCGTTTACCCGGAGCCGCATCATGCATCTCGACCACGCGACGATCGTCACCGCCGATCTCGACGCCACCCGACGGTTTTTCGTCGATGTCGCCGGGCTGACGGACGGCCTGCGGCCGCCGTTCGGCGTCGGCGGTCACTGGCTGTATGCGGATGGCTGTCCTGTGATCCATCTCGTCGACTCGACGCTGCCGTATCAAGCCGGTCGCACGAGCCCGCGTATCGACCACATCGCGTTCCGTCTCGACGACGGCGAAGCGTGGCAGGCGCTGCTTGCGCGGATGGAAAGGGCAGGCGTCGCGTATCAGACGGCCGATGTGCCGCTCTCGGGTGAAGTGCAACTGTTCGTCGCGCTGGCGTCGTCCGTCGTCGTCGAGTTCGTGACGGCGGCGCGCAACGCCGCGCGCGCGTCCCACTGAATCGTCTTCTGGAGCTTCCCATGCCCATTCCCTTGCTTGCGCTTGCCATCAGCGCATTCGCCATCGGCACGACCGAGTTCGTCATCATGGGTTTGCTGCCCGACGTGGCGAAAGACCTTGCCGTGTCGCTGCCTTCGGCCGGTCTGCTCGTCAGCGGTTATGCGCTTGGCGTGGCCGTCGGCGCGCCGCTGCTCGCAGTCGTCACCAGCAAGATGCCGCGCAAGCTCGCGCTGCAACTCCTGATGGGCGTGTTCATCGTCGGCAATGTGCTGTGCGCGATCGCATCCGACTATTCGGTGCTGATGATCGCGCGCGTCGTGACGTCGTTCGCGCACGGCTCGTTCTTCGGCATCGGCGCGGTGGTGGCCGCGTCGCTCGTGCCGCAGGAAAAGCGCGCCAGCGCGATTGCGCTGATGTTCACGGGGCTTACGCTCGCGAACGTGCTCGGCGTGCCGTTCGGCACGTTCATCGGGCAGCAGTTCGGCTGGCGCGTCGCGTTCTGGATCGTCGCCGCGTTCGGTGTGCTGTCGCTCGCGGGCGTCACGGCGCTGGTGCCGAACCGGCACGACACGGGCCCTGCCGGTCTTGGTCACGAAGTGCGCGTGCTGAAGGAACCGCAAGTCTGGCTCGCGCTGACGATGACGGTGCTCGGCTTCGGCGGCGTGTTCGTCGTGTTCACCTACATCGCGCCGATTCTCGAACAGGTCAGCGGCTTCACGCCGCACGGCGTCACGCTGATCCTCGTGCTGTTCGGCGTGGGTCTGACGGTCGGCAACACGGTGGGCGGCAAGCTCGCGGATCGTTCGCTGATGCCGTCGCTGATGGGCATTCTGATCGCGCTCGCCGTCGTGATGGCCGTGTTCGCGCATACCAGCCATTCGCAGGTCGCGGCGGGCATCACCGTGTTCATCTGGGGCATCGCGGCCTTCGCGACGGTGCCGCCGCTGCAGATGCGCGTCGTCGAGAAAGCGAAGGCTGCGCCGAATCTCGCTTCGACGCTCAACATCGGTGCGTTCAACGTCGGCAACGCAGGCGGCGCATGGCTCGGCGGCCTCGCGATCAGCCACGGTTACGGGCTCGATGCGCTGCCGTACGTGGCTGCCGTCGTCGCGCTGGCTGCGTTGGCGCTGACGTGGATCGCCGCGCGGATGGATACGCCCGCCACCCTCGTCACGCGGGACGTGCGCGAGCGGGTTTGATCGAGTCAGCGTTGGCCGCGAGGTGATTCCGATGCCCATGCTTTGCGAAGCATGGGCATCTTTTTTATGAGCCGCCGCGTGCTAACCGCATCGCACGTCAGCGCATATCGGTCCGCTGCGATCGTGATAACAGTGTGAAGATAACTTCGTTGGGCGCGGCAAAACCGGGTGCTAGTCTTGCCTCCACTAGTGCTTGCTCCGCACCGTAGCGGAGCTTCTGGAGGCAATCATGCAGTCACCGCTTGCGCTCGTACGCGACCGCGCGTCCGAAGGCCACGATGCGGCCCATGCTCACGACGAACCGCGCTCTTCCGAATTCGATGCGCTCGAACATCGTGTCGGCGTGAATCTGGCGAGGCTGCGCGCCGAGCGTCAGTTGTCGCTCGATGCTTTAGCCCGCGCATCGGGCGTGTCGCGTGCGATGCTCGCGCAGATCGAATCGGCGCGCAGCGTGCCGTCGATCAAGGTGCTGTGCAAGGTCGCGGCGGCGTTGAAGGTGTCGGTCGCCGCGTTTTTGCGCCAGCACGCCGTGAACGGCTTCGAGCATTTGCCAGCAGAGCGCTCGGCGCGCGTGGTCACGTCGAATGGCCGCTACTGGACGCGCGCGCTGCATCCCGACGCCGAGCCGTCGACCGCCGAATTTCACGAGCTGCGCATTGCGCCGCTGCACACCGAGCCGGGCACGCGACGCGCGCCGGGAACGCTGGTGAATCTCGTCGTCAGCGTGGGGACGATCGAAGTCAGCGTGCACGATCGTCGCCAGCTGCTTGCGACGGGTGATTCGATCGTCTTCGACGCCGACCAGCCGCACAGTCTGCGCAATCCCGGCGATACGGAAGCGCGCGCATTTCGCGTGACGGTGAATGCCGAGACGCCGCCGCGCTGGGACGTGCCGCATGACGTGACTAACGGCGCGCCGAACGACGCGCAACTCGCGAACGCGCATTCCGAAGGATGAAACGCGTGGCACGCGCGGGCTGCACGCCGCGCGAGGTTGTTGTATGCTCTGCGAGCCGGATCGATCCGGCAATCAGTACGTCTTCAGGGCGGGGCGAAATTCCCCACCGGCGGTATGCAGGCGGCGCGCATCAGGCGCGCGAATCTGCGAGCCCGCGAGCGCCTGCGTTGCAGTTCGGATGCAGGGTCAGCAGATCTGGTGAGACGCCAGAGCCGACGGTTAGAGTCCGGATGGAAGAAGATGTGCAGATAGTCATCTGACTGTTCCTGTCGACGGGAATGGCGCGTCATTGGCGCGTTGGCCCGTCTCATGCGAGAAGGTGGTCGCCATGCTGCTCATTGCGAGCGGCACGTGGTCTGTCCGTTCGTTGCATGACAGCTGTTGCGGCTGACGGGACGCGTTTGTCTGTTTGCAATGCCCTGAAACGTTTTTCGCCCACACTCTTGCGAGGAGCGTTTCACATGTCCGCTGTATCCACTTCTGCTGCCTATGCCTGGCCTGCACCGTCCGTCGTCGCGGAGGATGCCGTCGCCGATCTCCCGTTGCTGGCCTCCGAACCCGTTCCGCCGCGCATTGCCGCCGCGCTCGATGCGTTGCGCGAAGGCCGTGCCGTCGTGCTGCAGGACGATCACGATCGCGAGAACGAAGCCGACCTGATCATGTCCGCCGAGCGCATGAGCGTCGAGATGATGGCGCTGTTCATCCGCGAGTGCAGCGGCATTGTGTGTTTGTGCCTGACCGACGAAAAAGTGCGCGCACTCGAGTTGCCGCCGATGACGGCTCACAACGAAAGCCGCAATACGACGGCGTTCACGGTATCGATCGAAGCGCGCGAGGGCGTGTCGACGGGCGTTTCCGCTGCGGACCGGCTGACGACGATCCGTGCTGCGATTGCGGATCACGCGAAGCCTGCGGATATCGTGCGTCCTGGTCACGTGTATCCGTTGCGCGCGATGCCGGGCGGCGTGCTGGCGCGCCGCGGGCATACGGAAGGAACCGTCGATCTCGTGACGTTGGCGGGGCTGAAGCCCGCCGGTGTTCTGTGCGAGTTGATGAATGCCGATGGCACCATGATGCGTGGGGCTGATGTTGAGGCGTTCGCTGCCAGGCATTCCATGCCGATGTTGACTATTGCCGAACTGGTGGAGTTTCGGCGCGCGCTTTTGGTCGCGCGGGAGGATTGTGTCGAGGTTTGAGGTTTTTCTTGTCTGCGACGCTAGTCGCCATTCCGGTTTTTGGTTTTTGCTGCGCTGGCTTCCGCGAGTTCGTGTCGTAGTTCAGGCGTTGCCCCTGTGCGGGGCGGCACCTACTTTTCTTTGCAGCGGCAAAGAAAAGTAGGCAAAAGAAAGCCGCTCACCCCGCCAGTTCTTGTGTTTGCCTGCGGGACCCCAACGGGTCTCGCACTTCAGACGACAACGCACGATTTCATGTGCGTTGCCAACGCCTTTGACAGGCGCCTCACCCACTTCAATCACTCGTAGCGCAGCACGCGGCAGCGAACCGTCTGCGCCGCCCAGGTGGCAAACGGTGTGTAGGTGGTCGCACCTTACGCGTTCGCGCTTCTACGACACCGATCCTGCTTTTAAGTCCGGAGTGGTGCACTTCGATCGCGACGGCCTACACACCGTTTGCCACCTGGGCGGCCGTGGACTTCCTGGTAACGAGGTCGTGACGTGGGAGTGTGGAGTGGGGGATGCGAATCCAGGAGCGCTGGCAACGGGCATTGAGTAGCTTGATGCCGTGTGGAGTGCGGGACCCGTTGGGGGCCCGCAGGCAATGGCTAGTATTGGCGGTGTTAGCCCGCTTTCTTTGCTTACTTTCTTTGCGGCGGCAAAGAAAGTAAGTGCCGCCCCGCACAGGGGCAACGCCTGAACTACGACACGAAATCGCGGATGCCCGCCACGAATTCGCGAATGCCAGCGCAGCAAAAACCAAAAACCAGAATGGCGACTAGCGTCGCAGACAGACAAAAACCCCAACTACGACTGCACGCCCCGAAACTCCCCCCGCATCCCTGCCTGAACGAATGAAGGCAACTCATCCATGTGTTTCATGATCCGGGTAATACCCAGATTCCGCAGCACATCGGCGTAGCCATCAGGAATATGACTAGCGCCAACAAACGCAACAGTCATCATTCCCGCCGCGCGAGCGGCATTCAACCCAGAAACGCTATCCTCGACCACAACGCACCGCGAAGGCTCAACGCCCAATTGCTGCGCAGCAAACAGATACACGTCAGGATACGGCTTGGGCCGCGCGACCTGCTCAGCGCTAAACACCCGTGACCCAAAAATCTCGGCGAGTCCCGCGCGCCGCACCGATGCGCTCACGCGCGTCATCCGGCTGTTCGATACGACGGCGGCCGGCAACGGCACCCGCTGCAGCGCATCGCGCACGCCACTGATCGCCGACAACGATGACGCCAGCTCCGCTTCGACATTCGCTTCGACGGTCTGCAAAAAATCAGCGGGCAACTGAATGTCGAGCGCCGTTTCGACGCTCTTCAGAAAGCGCGAAGTCTGCTGACCGAACGCAGTCTTGCAGATTTCATCGAAATCGAGTGTCGGAAAAGTAGCGGCGAGCGTGTCGTGCATCACACGGTCGGCAATGACTTCGCTGTCGACGAGCACGCCGTCGCAGTCGCAAATGAGATGGTCGATCATGCGGAAAAAACGGAAGGGAAGCGCCGCCTGCAAACACCGCTACGCGCAGCGCCGCAGGCGGAAAGCCACATCATACGTGCTTCACGGCCCGCCGCGCCGGATCGGGCACGCGTGGAATCACGGCGCGTCAGCCCACGCCTTCGCCGCGCGGATCGCTCGCTGCCAGCCGTCCAGGCACGCCTTCGCGTCGGCGGCAGGCATCGACGGGGAGAAGCGGTGGTCGAGCGCCCATTGCTTCTGCAATTCGTCGATGTCTTTCCAGTAGCCCGTCGCGAGCCCAGCAAGATACGCAGCGCCGAGCGCCGTCGTTTCGGCGACCTTCGGACGCACGGCGTCGACGCCGAGAATGTCGGCCTGGAACTGCATCAGCAGATTGTTCGCGCACGCGCCGCCGTCCACGCGCAGTTCGTCGATATGGATGCCCGAGTCGGCTTCCATTGCCTTGAGAACGTCCACGGATTGATACGCGATCGAATCGAGCGCCGCGCGCGCGATGTGCGCCGACGTCGTGCCGCGCGTCACGCCGAACAGCGTGCCGCGAGCGCGCGCGTTCCAGTGCGGCGCGCCGAGGCCCGCGAACGCCGGCACGAGATACACGCCGTCGCAATGCTCGACGCCGCGCGCGAGCGTCTCGACCTCCGACGCGCTGCGAATGATGCCCAGCCCGTCGCGCAACCACTGCACGACAGCGCCCGCGATGAAGATGCTGCCTTCGAGCGCGTAGTTGACCTGATCGCCGATCTGCCATGCAATCGTGGTGACGAGATTGTTCTTCGACTCGATCGGCTTCGAGCCCGTGTTCATCACGAGGAAGCAGCCCGTGCCGTAGGTGTTCTTCACCATGCCGGAACGCGTGCACATCTGGCCGAAGAGCGCCGCGTGCTGATCGCCTGCGATGCCCGCAAGCGGAATCTTCGATGCGAACACGGTGGTCTTCGTCGGCCCATACACTTCCGACGAAGGACGCACTTCGGGCAGCATGCTGCGCGGAATGTCGAGCGCGTCGAGCAGCTCGTCGTCCCATTGCAGCGTGTGGATGTTGAAGAGCATCGTGCGCGATGCGTTGGTCACGTCGGTGATATGCAATTCGTGCTTCGTGAAGTTCCACACGAGCCAGCTGTCGACCGTGCCGAAAGCGAGCTTGCCTTGCCTGGCCTTGTCGCGCGCGCCGTCGACGTTATCGAGAATCCAGCGGATCTTCGTTGCGGAGAAGTACGAATCGATCGGCAAGCCGGTCTTCGCGCGGACCTTGTCTTCGAGGCCTTGCGCCTTCAGCTGGTCGCAGAAATCAGCTGTGCGGCGATCCTGCCAGACGATCGCGTTATAAATGGGATGCCCTGTTTCGCGGTCCCAGACGATCGTTGTTTCGCGCTGGTTCGTGATGCCGATCGCGGCAATCGACGTGCCGTTCAGTCCGGCGTGCGTGACGGCTTCGGCCGCGACGCCCGCCTGCGTCGCCCAGATTTCCTGCGGATCGTGCTCGACCCAGCCCGGATGCGGATAAATCTGCCGGAATTCCTTCTGCGCAACCGAGACGACATTGCCCTTGCGATCGAACAGCATCGCGCGCGAACTCGTGGTGCCCTGGTCTAGCGCCAGGATGTACTGATCCTGCATCGTCTCTTCTCCATGCGTTCTTTTCGGACGGGCGCGGCGGCGCGCCCGGGTCACGCGAAAGTGTGGGTGCCTGCGCGGATTGTTGCATGCGCGGCAGCGCGGTGGAATCGCTGCGTGCCGTCGCGGCCTGGCGTGTGCCGAAAGGCTCAGGCATGCTGCTTCGATGTCGCGCGGGCGAACCACGCATCGATGTCGCGCGTGACGCTGTCGAGCGTGCCTCGCTCGACATGCAGGCCAAGCTTCGAGCGGCGCCACAGAACGTCGTGCGCCGTCGTCGCCCATTCGGTTTCGCGCAGATAGCGCAGCTCCGCTTCATACAGCCCCGGCGCGAACTGCCGACCGAGATCGGCCAGCGAGCGCGCATCGCCGATCACGCGTTCGGCGCGCGTGCCGTAAGCGCGCGCGTAGCGGCGCGCGAGCGCGGCGGGCAGCCATGCGTGCTGTTGCGCGAACTGCGCAGCGAAGCGCTCGAAGTCCGCGCGCGCGATATCGCCGCCCGGCAGCGCCACGCCCGCCGTCCACGCCTCTTTATCGTGCTGCAGGGCGCGAGCGAGATCGTCGACGGCTTCTTCCGCGAGCTTGCGATACGTCGTGATCTTGCCGCCGAATACCGACAGCAGCGGCGCTTCGCCAGCGGGCGCGTCGAGTTCGAGCCGGTAGTCGCGCGTCACGGCGGACGGGTTGTCCGCGTTTTCGTCCTCGAGCAGTGGACGCACGCCCGAATATGTCCAGTACACATCGCGCGGCGCGATGTGCTGCTTGAAGTAGCGGTTGATCGAATCGCACAGATACTGCGTTTCCGATGCGTCGATCGAGACCTTCGACGGATCGCCCTTGTATTCGAGATCCGTCGTGCCGATCAGCGTGAAGTCGCGCTCGTAAGGAATCGCGAAGATGATGCGCTTGTCCGGGTTCTGGAAGATGTATGCATGGTCGTGCTCGAACAGGCGGGGCACGACGATGTGGCTGCCTTTCACCAGACGCACGCTGTAGTTCGCCTCACGTCCGCGCGACAGTGGGCCGCGCAGCAGTTCGCCGACCCACGGTCCGGCGGCGTTCGCGATCGCACGCGCGCGCACTGTCGCCGTCGAGCCGTCGGCGCGCTGCATCTGCGCATGCCATTCGCCATTCACGCGCGTCGCGCCGACGAGCTTCGTGCGCGTTACGATGGTCGCGCCGCGTTCCTGCGCGTCGAGCGCGTTCAGGACGACAAGGCGCGCGTCGTCGACCCAGCCGTCCGAATAGACGAAGCCGCGCTTGATCGAATCGACGAGCGGCTGGCCGGCGGGATGCTTGCGCAGGTCGATGCCGCGCGAACCGGGCAGCAATTCGCGGCGCGCGAGATGGTCGTAGAGAAAGAGGCCGGCGCGAATCAGCCAGGCGGGCCGCAGATCGGGCATGTGCGGCATCACGAAGCGCAACGGCCACATGATGTGCGGCGCGGCGCGCAGCAGCGTTTCGCGCTCCTGCAGCGCCTTGCGCACGAGACCGAACTCGCGGTATTCCAGATAGCGCAGGCCGCCATGAATCAGCTTGGTGCTGGCCGACGACGTATGCGCGGCCAGATCGTCCTGTTCGCACAGCAGCACGGCGAGACCGCGGCCCGCCGCGTCGCGCGCGATGCCCGCGCCGTTGATCCCGCCGCCGACGACGAGCAGGTCGTAAATGAAATCTTGCGTCACCCGGAATGCCCCTGACGGAGGAAAAAGTAGGGTTGATGTGAAATCGTAATGTTCGTTTTCGAAACTTTAATGAACATATTCGAAAAAGTAAAGTTCGACTTGGCGCAAATCGGTGCGCGATTTTGCACGCGGTGGCACGAATGCCGCGCTGGGCCGATACTTCCCTGCAAGCAGCCGGATTGCGGCGATACGAGGTGAATTTCATGCGTGGACTCTGGATGACGGGCGCGGCGGCGCTGTCGATCGCGGCGGCGCTGACGGGGTGCGTCAGCACGCCCAGCCTGAACGGAACGATGGGCGCGCCGTCGTTCGCGGATTTGCAGGCGATGTGCGGAAATCAGCTCGTCGATTACGGCAGCGACGCCCAGTCCGTCTACGTGACGCTGTTCGATGCGTATGTCGCGAACCGGCGCGGCGGGCTGTCGAAGGCGGATTACTGCACGTTCCAGACGGGGTTGGCGCAGCGTTACACGGCGCAGGGCACGAGCCCCGATCCTGAAGCGCGCAGTCAGTGGGTGGCGTTCTTCAACGCGCAGCGCGTCAAGGCGCTGAGCTGGCGCGCGGCCGTCGATCCGACGTTGCGCTCGGGCTGAACGGAAGACAGGCGCGCGCAGGCATGCCGGTCAATTGCGGCGGAGCAGGCGTGAAAACATAAAGACGGTCAGGCGGGCCAATCCGCGTGACCGTCCAGGCGCCCGTATGCTCGCGTGTCCGTTGCGGGCACGCCGACGGTCGCAGGGTGATGACAGGCAAACGTGTCAGGCGCGATCGGTTGCCGTCAGGAAAAGCGCTTGATAGCCCGGAGAGCCGTATCGCCGGATTCCGTGATACGCCATTGTTGCAAGCCCGACGCGAGTTTTTCGAGCTGGACCAACTGCCGTTCGAGCAGTGCGTCGAGCTCTTCGCGTTCCATGTCGACCTGATTGGGGGCGTCCTTGACGAGCAACAACGTGGCGAATTCATGCGGACTCAGCATCGTTTCTCTCCATGTCAAGCGTACTCGGGTAGCCATTGCGTCAGCCGACGGCCCTGCCGGCGACGGAGGATCCAACGGCGGTGAATACCGTGGATCAGGCCTGAAGTTTTGCTCTCTTCGCCCCACGTCCAGCGTGTGTCACTCGGTCCAAAGACGTTTAAGGACGTTGGGGAACTGGAGTGTAGTCAATGGCAGCCGGAAGTCCAAATCGGCCCCGTAAATTTTCCCGTTGACAGCACCGCGCACGAGCGGCGGTCCGGCGGACGCGGCAAATCCTTGATTTCACTGGAGGATTTGCGTGCGGTGCAGCATGGCGGAAATGGGCTTGCGGCCCCCGCATTCGCGCCGGAGACCATGCGGCGCGAATGCCGTGCGTCCCGTTACTCGGCGATGTAGACCTGCGTGCCGGAAGTCGCCAGCGTTTCGGCCATGTCGGGCGGCGGCGGAGCGTCGGTGAAGAGGGAATCGATCTGGTTCAGATGCCCCTGGCGCACGAGCGCAGGTCGCCCGAATTTCGAATGGTCGGCGGCCAGGAAGACGGTGCGCGAATGTTCGATGATCGCTTCGGCGACGCGCACCTCGCGCGTGTCGAAATCGCGCAGCGTGCCGTCCGTCTCGATGCTCGACGTGCCGATGATCGCGAAGTCCACCTTGAACTGGCGGATGAAGTCGATCGCCAGCTCGCCGACGATGCCCTTGTCCCACGGCCGCACGATCCCGCCCGTCACCAGCACCTCGCAATCCGGATAGCCGCTCATCATGCTCGCGACGTTCAGGTTGTTGGTAATCACGCGCAGGCCGCGATGGCGGTTCAGCGCACGCGCGACTTCTTCCGTCGTCGTGCCGAGGTTGATGAAGAGGGAAGCCTGATCGGGAATGTGCGTGGCGACGAGTGACGCGATGCGCCGCTTCTCGTCATGGAACATCCGCTGGCGCGCGCTATAGGAGACGTTCTCGGAACTGGTCGGCAGACTCGCGCCGCCGTGGTAGCGGCGCAGCAGGTTCATGTCGGCGAGCCAGTTGACGTCGCGGCGGATCGTCTGCGGCGTCACGTCGAAGTGCGCAGCCAGATCGTCGACCGTGACGAAGCCGTCGCGTTGCACCCACTCCAGCAGTTCCTGTTGACGTGCGTTCAGCGTCAGGCGGGGGTCTCGTGTCATGGTGTTTTTGTGAGCGCCGCACCGGAAGTGGGCGAGGGTTGGCTTGGCCGTATTGTAAGACCTTCGTTGTGTTCGTCGTCGCCCGTCGCCGACACCGGATTTTTCGCGTGCTTGAATGTCGATCGAAAGGCAGTGTAGTGCGGTTTTAAGTTCGCGAAGGTGTTCGAAACATCAGATCGAATCTCCGGTGCAATCTCTTTGTGCATTCGCACGGTCAATCAGGGTTCGCGCGGAACTGCGCGGATACGGCATGGTCTGTGCTGTGTTATCTGCGAATTCGCAGAGCAACGGCTAAGATGAAGATAAAAATTCAATGTTGCAAGGCACTGTAGTCCTCACGGACGGCATCGAACCGGAACATCTGCGGTTCAGCCCGCGCACGAGGCACTACGGTTTTCGGAGCGGACTTTTATGCACAACGAGGCTGTTCACGTGATGCCCTGGCGCATCGAAGACATCGATCTCAATCGCATCGACCGCCAGCGCGCGGTCGCCAATGAAGACCTTCTTTTGCTCCTTTGCGCGGCTTCGTTCATCGAAAGCGGTACCGATCTCTACACGAGCAATCTGAGCAGGTTCTTCAATGGCGATCCCGAGGTGTCCGCGTGGCTCAACAATGAGTGGGAGCCCGAAGAAATGCAGCACGGTCGCGCGCTGAAGGCGTACATCGCGCACGTGTGGCCGGAGTTCGACTGGGACACGGCGTTCCACAATTTCTTCGAGGAGTATTCGAAGACCTGCAACATGGAAGACTTCGAAAAGACGCGCGCGCTGGAGATGGTGGCGCGCTGCGTCGTCGAGACGGGCACGGCAACGTTGTATCGCGCGATCGGCGTATGTTCGGACGAGCCCGTTCTGAAGGAAATCACCGACAACATCCGCACCGACGAAGTCCGTCACTACAAGCACTTTTTCAAATACTTCAAGAAGTACAACAAGATCGAGGGCAACGGACGGCTCGCGGTGCTCGGCGCATTGATGCGGCGCGTGATGGAAATCAAGAACGAAGATTCGGAGATCGCGCTACGCCATGTGTTCGCGATCCGCTATCCCGAGCGTGTCAACGACGAGGCGTATAACCGCGAAAAGGCGGCGCGCGTGAACAAGCTCGTGCGGCACAACCTGTCCGCCGATATGTGTGTGAAGATGCTGCTCAAACCGCTCGATCTGCCGGCGAAAATTCAGCCAGGCGTCCATTACCCGCTCGCGAAGATCACGCAGCACGTGTTTTTCCGCTGACAGTTTTTCGCCGCGCTCAGGTCTCGATGGCCCGCCGCGCGCGGGCCGTCTGCTTTGTCGGCCGTTGCGCTGAACGTCGCGCGAGATCGTGCATCGACAGAGGACACTCGCATGCCAACATCCACGGAGCAAAATCATTCACTCGATCAACAGGTATTCGACGAATGGCCCGCCGAATTGCGCGCGTTGTTCGATGGCTCGGCGCTCGAATCGAAAATCGGGTTCACGGCCTCGCTGCTGACCGTCGATGAGAGCAACGCACATGTGCGCACGTCTTTGCTCGGCATCGGTGAACTGTACGCGCCTGACTCTCGCACGCTATGCATCGGGCTCTGGCCGCAATCGCGTGCGGCGCGCGCGATCGCCGGAAGCGGACGGGCGACGCTGACCTTTGTGTTCGATGAAGCGTTCTATCAGGTTCAACTCGCACTCGTGCCGTTGAGCGCGGATGCGGGAGGACTAGCGTGTTACGCGGGAACGATCGATTCCGGCGAAGCGCAACGCGTGGGTTACGCGCGCCTGACGTCGGGCATCACGTTCAATCTGGCAGAGGGAAGAGAGGCAGTACTCGAACGCTGGACCCAGCAGGTCGAGTACCTGAAGAAAGCCGCTGGCGGCGCGGCGGCTGGAAGATAACAGCAGGAAGACGCTCGACGCCCGCATCGGGAACGGCGGGCGTCTCAGTGTTGCGTCAGTTGCCGCGCTGACCACGCGGCGCATCGCCGCGCGCCTTGCCGCCAAGCAGGGCGCCCGGGTTCGCGTTGCGCGGCTTGCGCGGTGCGTGTGCGGCATGCGGGGTGTGCGCGCCGCCTTCATGTGCGGATGCGCGCGGCTTGTCCTGATGACGCGGACCGTCGTTGCGCGCATGCGCGGGCTTTGCGCCTTGCGGCTTAGCGTGTTGCTTCGGCTTGTCGCCAGGTTTGTCACCGGGTTTGTCGCCCGATGCGCGGTGGCCGCCGCGCGAGTGACCGTTGTTCGCGCCCGACGAGCCTTCGCGTTTCTGCTGACCTTGAGCCTGACGCTGACCCTGGCCTTGCCCTTGCCCTTGACGTGGCTGACGGCCGCCACCGCCTTGTCCGCGGCGCTGGATCGGCTCGGGCCGCGCGTTCGGATCCGGCTCGAAGCCTGCGATCACTTCTTGCGGCACGGCGCGCTTGATCAGCTTTTCGATGTCCTTCAGCAGTTGCAGCTCATCGACGCACACCAGCGACACCGCTTCGCCCGTCGCGCCCGCGCGGCCCGTGCGGCCGATGCGGTGCACGTAGTCTTCCGGCACGTTCGGCAGATCGAAGTTGACGACATGCGGCAGCTGGTCGATGTCGATACCGCGCGCCGCGATATCGGTGGCGACCAGCACCTGCAGCGTGTTGTTCTTGAACTCCGCCAGCGCCCGCGTACGCGCCGACTGGCTCTTGTTGCCGTGAATGGCCAGCGCGCTGATGCCGTCCTTCGTCAACTGTTCGGCGAGACGGTTCGCGCCGTGCTTCGTGCGCGTGAAGACGAGCACCTGAAACCAGTTGTGCTGCTTGATCAGATGCGTGAGCAACTCGCGCTTCTTGTCGCGATCCACCGGGTGAATCTTCTGCGCGACCGTTTCGGCCGTCGTGTTGCGGCGCGCGACTTCGATCAGCGCAGGCGCATCGAGGAGACTGTCGGCGAGTGCCTTGATCTCGTCCGAGAACGTGGCCGAGAACAGCAGGTTCTGGCGCTTCGGCGGCAGCTTCGCGAGCACGCGCTTGATGTCGTGAATGAAGCCCATGTCGAGCATGCGGTCGGCTTCGTCGAGCACGAGAATCTCGAGATGCGACAGGTCGATGGTCTTCTGCTGCATGTGATCGAGCAGACGCCCAGGCGTCGCCACGACGATGTCGACGCCGCGCCGCAATGCATCGATTTGCGGATTGATGCCGACGCCACCGAACATCACGGTCGACTTCAGCTTCAGATACTTGCCATATGCGCGCACGCTTTCCTCGACCTGCGCAGCGAGTTCGCGCGTTGGCGTGAGGATCAGCGCGCGCACGACGCGCTTGCCGCCCGGCGCGGGCGGCATCGTGAGAAGACGTTGCAGGATGGGCAGCGTGAAGCCGGCCGTCTTGCCGGTGCCCGTCTGCGCACCGGCCAGCAGGTCGCCGCCGTTGAGCACAGCGGGAATGGCCTGTTGCTGGATCGGAGTCGGCGACGTGTAGCCGAGTTCGTTGACTGCGCGGACCAGCGGTTCGGACAAGCCGAGGGAATCAAAAGACATAAAAACTCTTTGCAATGCAATTGTGCAAACGATGCCAACGCGGCCCGAAGGCGCGTTCGCGGGCGACCCGAATGATCGCTCGCCCGACACTCACCGTTCACGGAGAAATCGGCGGCACGCGCTATGCGTGCCGAATTGCTCGACGCGCTATGCAGACACGTCGACTGGCATTAAGTTGCATCCGCCGTCTCGCGCCTCATGCGACATAACGCGCGACGCTGACGAACTGACACAGACTGCCGGCGAGTACGAACAGGTGCCAGATGCCATGTCCGTGCCGGATGCGCTCGTCGTTGACGAAGAAGTAGATGCCGGCGCTATAGATGAGCCCGCCTGCCAGCAGCCAGGCGGTGCCCGCGGCCGGCAACGCAGTGACCAGCGGGCGGACGGCAACGAGCGCGAGCCATCCCATCAGCACATACAGCACCATCGATACGCTGCGGGTACGTCGCCCGAGCGTGAGTTCCTGCACGATTCCTAGCGCGGCCAGACCCCAGCTCACGCCGAACAGCGACCATCCCCAAGGGCCACGCAGTGTGACCAGTGTAAACGGTGTGTAGCTGCCCGCGATCAACAGATAAATCGCAGAGTGATCGCACTTCTGCAAGATTGCCTTCAGACGCGGGCGACGCACGCTGTGATACAGCGTCGAAATGCCGTACAGCGCGCAGAGCATCGCGCCATAGACGCTGAAGCTCACGACCTTGTACGCATCGCCGTCGAGCGCGCCCATCGTCACGAGCGCCGCGAGCCCTGCCACCGACAGCACGGTGCCGACCAGGTGAGTGATGCTGTTCAGACGCTCCCCGACGTGCACGATACACCCTCCTGCATGATGCCTGTTTCATCCTACCTACGACACAGGACAACCGTTATACGCCTGATATCCCAGACGTCTCCTACGAATCCTCTCGCATACGACGCACCCGAAAGACGCACCCGAAAGACGCACCCGAAAGACGCACCCGAAAGACGCACCCGAAAGACGCACCCGAAAGACGCACCCGAAAGACGCACCCGAAAGACGCACCCGAAAGACGCACCCGAAAAAGCGAAGGGCGCGGCCGCGATTATCGCAGGCCGCGCCCCAAACCTTCAGACGACGCTCAGTCGAGCGGCGCCGAACGCAGATCGGACACTTGCTGCGGCGACACGGCCGTACCGTGGTTGCCCCACGACTGGCGAATGTACGTCACAACGGCGGCCACTTCCTGATTCGACAGTGCCTGCGCAAACGGCGGCATGCCATACGGCTTCGGATTGCCGCCCGTGCTCGGCGGATAACCGCCATTCAGCACCATGCGGATCGGGTTGACGGCCGAGGGCATCTGGATCGACTGGTTGTTCGCGAGCGGCGGGAACGACGGCGGCATGCCGAGACCGTTGTCCGCGTGACACTTCGCACAGTTGTCAGCGTAGATCTTCTGACCTTGCTTCAACAGTTCGCCGCCGAACTGTTCCGACGTTTCCAGCTGCAGATGCTCGGGTGCCTCGCTCTTCTGCGGAATCGTCTTCAGATACGTCGACATCGCGTGAACGTCTTCGTCCGACATGTACTGCAGGCTGTTGTGAACCACTTCAGCCATCGGGCCGAATACCGCGCCACGTTGCGATACGCCGTTCTTCAGCAGATCGGAGATGTCCTTGATGTCCCAGTCGCCGAGGCCCGCTTCCTTGTTCGACGTCAGCGAAGGCGCATACCAGTTCTGCAGCGGAATCAGACCGCCCGCGAAGGCCGCCGAGTTGACCGGGCCGCCCATTGCGTTGATCGACGTGTGGCACATGCCGCAGTGGCCGAGGCCTTCGATCAGATACGCGCCGCGGTTCCATTCGACCGACTTGGTCGGATCCGGCTTGTACTCGCCTTCGCGGAAGAACAGCGTACGCCAGCCGATCAGCAGGTTGCGGTTGTTGAACGGGAACTTCAGTTCATGCGGACGGCTCGGCACCGAGACGGGCGGAACCGAACGCAGATACGCGTAGATCGCATCGGAGTCGGCCCGCGAGACCTTCGTATAGCTCGTGAAGGGGAACGCCGGATAGAGCAGGCTGCCGTCCTTCGAGCGGCCCGTGTGCATCGCGCGATAGAAGTCGTCCTGTGACCACTTGCCGATGCCGTACTGGTCATCAGGCGTGATGTTCGGCGTGAAGAGCGTGCCGAACGGCGTGGCCATCGGCAGGCCGCCCGAGAATTCCTTGCCGCCGCGCACCGTGTGACACGCGATACAGTCGCCGGCGCGAGCGAGGTATTCACCCTTCTTGATCAATGCTGCCTGGTCTGCGGGTGTGGCAGCGACGGCGGTGCCGTTATGCAGATAGTCGCTGCCCGACCACAGGACGGGAACCAGCGCGGCAGCCGCTACCACGACGACAGCCGAAAGCGCGAACAAAGACTTGCGTTTCATTGTTTGTCTCTCCCGGTGCCTTATTGCGGTTCGCTGCCGCAGGCAAGCGGAGTCTTCAACGATTTGGCGGGCGCCGGCACGGGGTTCTGCGGCGCTTGCTGCGTGGACAGCCACGCGGCGACTGCGTTCACGTCGGCATCCGTCAAACGCGTGGCGATCGTGTGCATGCAGTCAGGTTCGATCGCGTGGCGCGAACCCGAGCGCCATGCGCCCAGCTGCGCGCTGATGTAGTCCATGTGCAGGCCGACCAGACCCGGAATGGCCGGTTCCATACCCGTCAAACCCTTGCCGTGACAGGCCGCGCACGCGGGAATCTGGCGCGATGCGTCGCCGTTCAGCACGATTTCCTTGCCCTTCGCGAGCGTGGCATCCGACACAGTCGGCCTGGCCGGCGTCGGATACGGCGGACGCTGCTGCGAGAAGTACGTCGCGAAGTCGTGAAGGTAGTCGTCGGAGAGATACGTGACGAGGTAGTTCATCGGCGGATACTTGCGCCGGCCTTCACGGAAGTTCTTCAACTGGTTGAAGAGGTACTCGGCCGGCTTGCCGGCGAGACGCGGAAAGTAGTCGTTGTCCGTGCCCTGACCTTTCGAGCCGTGACACGCCGTGCAGCCTTGCACGCGCGCTTCCATGGTGTCCGGAGCTTTGGGCTGGGTTTGCGCTTGCACAGCGCCGGATACGCCTGCACACCCGATCAACAGCAGGGCGAGCAAAGGGCGGAAAATGCGTCTTGAAGACACGCGTAACTCCATCATTATCGTGGGCCTGGCCGAACTTCGAACGGATCGGTGTGTGCAGCGCGATGAATGCCTGCGAGAAGGTGCGCGGCGACGCAGCATTCTATCATCGATGGGTAATGGTGACTATTTGCCACATGCGACGACTTTCCCACTTGACGCGCCCCAACGACACCACCATTGCGACAAGTTGACGCAATCCATTGGCATCTTCTGTCTTCCGCCCGGCCTGCCAATCAACGCTGGCCTGGCGGTAACGCTTCCAGCTATTTTAAGATTGCGCCTTTTGCCTCGACGGCGACTGTCTCTTTGCTGCCTCCTTCTGTTTCAGTTTTGAGCGAATTCGTGTAGGACGCTGCGCGTCGACGCGGCTGCGATCGCCGTTGAACTGACTGAACCGCGAGACATCGAAGCGTACTATCCCGTCCGTTACTGCGTTTTCCATCTGTTTTCTATCGATAGCCAGCCTATGACTCTTCCCTTGTCCTTGCGCACGCCACTTCGCTGGCTTGCGGCGTGCGGCGTATCGCTCGCCATCGCGTCGAATGCTTTTGCACATGCTACGCCGAGCTCGCGCGATCCGGCGCCGAACGCCCAGGTCGCTGCGCCTTCCGTCGTGACCATCCACTTCAGCGAGCCGCTCGAGCCGGCCTTCAGCAAGATCGTGCTCGTCGACGCAAACGGCAAGCCTGCCGCGTCGGCAGCGTCGCAAGTCGATGCGCGGGACAGGAAGACCATGCAGCTGGCAATGCAGCCGCTCGAGCCGGGGCGCTACACGGTGCAATGGACGGCCGTCGCCGAAGACGGACATCGCACGAAGGGCAGCTACGCCTTCAGCGTCAAATGAGAGTCGACGGATTGTGGATCGGGCAGGTCGCCATGGCCGCGCTCATGAATGTCGCCTTCGCCTTTGCCGTCGGTTCGGCCTTGCTCGGCGCGTGGCTCGCCAACGATGCGCAGGTGAAGATCGCGCCCGCGCGCCCCGCCTGGTTGCGGGCGCAGCGCTCGATG
Organism: Paraburkholderia azotifigens; assembly: GCF_007995085.1. GTDB lineage: Bacteria > Pseudomonadota > Gammaproteobacteria > Burkholderiales > Burkholderiaceae > Paraburkholderia > Paraburkholderia azotifigens. Next base: position 1,983,772 of record NZ_VOQS01000001.1, on the reverse strand, counting down.
CAGGCATCGGCGATCGTGCTGGTGCTGGCCGACCTCGGCTGGCTGCTCTATCAGGCAGCCGAGATGGCGGGCGTGCGTTTGCCGGAAGCCTTCAGTGCCGTGCCGACCGTGCTGTCGCAGACGCATGTCGGCTTCGGCTGGAGCGTCGCGTTTGCGGGCGCGCTGGTGCTGGTGCTCGTGTCGTTCGCACGACAGACCAATGTGTTGCGTAACGCGTTGCTGTGGCTCGCCGTGATCGCGATCGCGGGCGGCAAGGCGACGCTGGGTCACGCGGCCGATGCGGGCGTTGCGTCGGCGGCGATCGGCATGCACACCTTGCATGTGCTCACGACGTCCGTGTGGGGCGGACTCGTGCTCGCTGCTGGACTCTCGGTGCTGCCAGCGCTCGGCACGTCGATCGCGCGCGGCGTGCTGATTCGCACGGCGACGCAGCTGTCGAATGTGTCGCTCGTCGCTGTCGTGTTCGTGTTGCTGTCCGGCGTGTTCAACGCGGCGCGCGGATCGGGCAACTCGTTTCTCGCGATCGAAACGAGCACATGGGGACATGTATTGATGCTCAAGCTCGCGCTCGTTGCGCTGGCCCTGGTGACCGGCGGATTGAACCGCTTTTCGGCGTTGCCGAGATTGCGTCGCACGGCATCGACGATGGATGCGCATACGTTTGCCAATCTGCTGTATCTCGAAGCGCTCGCGATGCTCGGCATCTTCGCTGCAGCGGCTGTGCTCTCGCACAGCGTGCCGGGTTTCGCGGCGCTCGGCTGAGCGTAAAGGTGTCTGTCGTCGGCGGGTGGCGGACGGTTATTCGTAACCCAGCTTGTGGCCGACGACGGGCGCGAAGAACAGCCCGATCGCGCAGCCCGCGACCTTGCCTTCGAGTTCGGCCGCGGCTGCGTGTGAACTCGCGATGTGCGTGAGCAGATCGACGAGTTGCGGCAGGCAATACAGAAATGCTGCAGCGATGAAACATCGCTCGACCGTCGAGATGCGCCAGCCGCGCTGATACGCGAGCACCGCGCCGATCACGCGAAGCAGACCGAATACGGCGAGCGCGCCAACGGCCGCCTGTTCGCGGATCAGATAGTCGGGAAGAAATTCGCCCATGACGTCCCCGGTTCGAATGGTTGTTTGCATACCATTCAGCAAGGAGTGCGCCAGGCGCTTGCGGCGCTCGCGTGATGGGCTGAAACCTGTGTTGGGTAAGGGGTTCGGCGTGTCGCGTCGGCGGCGCGCCATTGATCGCGAAGGCGTTGCGCGTCAAGTGTGTAGCGCAACTGATACGCCGTTCGCACGACCCGCCGCCGTCCGTCCGTTGCAGAGGCAACGGGTTGTCAAATGACAAGATGAACAAACGCCGCCCGAAGGCGGCGTTTGTGTTTCATCCGCGATACCGCGTGCCGTTGCTTACCACTCGGCGACGCTGCCGTCCGCGTGACGCCACACGGGGTTGCGCCAGCGATGGCCGACCTTCGCCATTTCCCGCACCTTCTCCTCGTTCACTTCGATGCCGAGACCCGGGCCTTGCGGGATCGATACGAAGCCGTCTTCGTATTTGAAGACTTCCGGATTCTTGATGTAGTCGAGCAGATCGTTGCCCTGGTTGTAGTGGATGCCGAGGCTCTGTTCCTGGATGAACGCGTTGTAGCTGACGGCATCGATCTGCAGGCAGGTCGCGAGCGCGATCGGGCCGAGCGGGCAGTGCAGGGCGAGTGCGACGTCGTAGGCTTCCGCCATCGACGCGATCTTGCGGCATTCCGTGATGCCGCCAGCGTGCGACGCGTCCGGCTGGATGATGTCGACGTAACCGCCCGCGAGAATGTGCTTGAAATCCCAGCGCGAGTAGAGACGCTCGCCGAGCGCGATCGGCGTGCTCGTCTGGTTGACGATGTCGCGCAATGCCTCGACGTTCTCCGATAGCACGGGCTCTTCGATGAACATCAGCTTGTACGGATCGAGCTCCTTCGCGAGCACCTTCGCCATCGGTTTGTGCACACGGCCGTGGAAGTCCACGCCGATGCCGACGTTCGGGCCGACGGCCTCGCGCACTGCGGCGACGTTATTGATGACGCCTTGCACCTTGTCGAAGGTGTCGATGATCTGCAGCTCTTCGGAGCCGTTCATCTTCACGGCCTGGAAGCCGCGCTCGACGACGGCGCGTGCATTGTTCGCGACGTCGCTCGGACGGTCGCCGCCGATCCACGAATACACCTTGATGCGCTCGCGCACCTGACCGCCGAGCAGCGTGTGCACGGGCACACCGTGGAATTTGCCCTTGATGTCCCACAGCGCCTGATCGACGCCTGCGATCGCGCTCATCGAAATCGGGCCGCCGCGATAGAAGCCGGCGCGGTACATGACCTGCCAGTGGTCTTCGATATTGCGCGGGTCTTTGCCGATCAGATAGTCGGAGAGTTCGTCGACGGCGGCTGCGACCGTATGCGCGCGGCCTTCGACCACCGGTTCGCCCCAGCCGACGATGCCTTCGTCGGTCTCGATCTTCACGAAACACCAGCGCGGCGGAACGACGAATGTTTCGATTTTGGTGATCTTCATGGGGACGTCTCCTTTGCTTGCAAATGCCGATTGCGGTTGAGGGCCGCGCCGTTCCCGTTCGTCCCGCAATGTGGACGCCGGTTGCGTGACCGTTGAGGAGCCACATCCTACATCAAAATCGCCGTAAAATACTATTAATAGTATTATTCAGTGCAAGGTTTTGCGTCGGCGGCAGTGGGTTTCGCATCCGCTATCGCCGATAATCGCGGGCGGTCCGCGTCGTCCCATCGGGCGATGCCGGGCAAAAATCAATACAGCATCGGGAGAATCGACATTCAGCGAGATCTGCACGGCCGCGTCGCCTGGCTGCTCGGCACAGCCATTCTGCGCGGCGACTACCCGCCCGAATCCGTTCTGCCGCGCGAAGCGGAACTGATGGAGACATTCGGCGTCAGCCGCACCGTATTGCGCGAAGCGTTGCGCACGTTGACATCGAAAGGGCTGGTCGAATCGCGGCCGCGCGTCGGTACGAGGGTGCGCCCGAAGCATGCCTGGAATCTGCTGGACGCCGATATGCTCGACTGGTATTCGCGTGTCGCGCCCGCGATGGATTTCGCGCTCAAGCTGCAGGAAATGCGCGAGATGATCGAGCCGTACGCGGCAGGGCTGGCAGCGGCGTCGCATGGCGATGCGACGTTCCGCGCGCTCGATACTGCGCATTCGGCGATGGTCGCGGCGCGCAATGTCGACGAATGGGTGCGTGCCGATTTGCAGTTTCATCTGAGCGTGCTCGCCGCGTGCAGCAACGAATTGCTGGTGCCGCTCGGCACGCTGATCGAGCGCACGCTTGAAGCCCAGTTGCGGCTCAACGCAAAGCGTGCCGATGTGTTCAATGCATCGCTCGCCGAACATACGGCCGTATTCGAAGCAATCCGCGATCGCGATGCGCCGCGCGCGCGTCATGCGATGGCGTCGCTGCTGGGTGTGACGCGCGGAAGGATCGAAGGGTGATCGGCTAGTGGTTCAATCCATTGCCGCATGCGCGACCGCTTCGTCGGGCGCCTTGCGCGAAGGGCGAATCAGCAGCACGAGCGGAATGACGAACAGTGTGGCGACAAACATCAGCTCGAAGTTGTTCAGATACGCGATCATTGCGGCCTGCTGCGTGATCGACACATCGAGCACGGCCATGTTCATCCGCGAACCGGTGTCGAGCATCGGCTGAACGATGGGATTGAAGGCCGTGACGTTCGCGGCGAGGTCCGAGTGCGCGACCTGCGTGTTGCGCGTGAGCAGCGTCTGCACGATCGAAATGCCGATACTGCTGCCGATGTTGCGCATCAGGCTATAGGTGGCCGTGCCGTCGGCGCGCAACGCGGGCGCGAGTGTCGAAAACGTCAGCGCGCTCAGCGGCACGAACACCAGGCCCAGACCGAAGCCCTGGATAACGCCGGGCCACACGATGTCCGAGGCCGACAGCACGATCGTGTATTGCATCATCTGCCAGAGTGCGAACGCCGACACGACGAAGCCCGCGAGCAGCATCAGCCGCGCGTCGATGTGCTTGAGCAGGCGACCCGCGAACAGCATCGCGATCATCGTGCCCGCGCCGCTCGGCGCCGTCACGAGGCCCGTCGTGGCGACGGGATAGTTCATCAGGTTTTGCAGCATCGGCGGCAGCAGCGCGCGCGTCGCGTACATCACCGCGCCGATGATGAAGATGAAAAACGTGCCCGTCGCGAAGTTGCGGTCCTTCAGCAACTCGTACTTGAAGAACGAGTTCCTGCCGACAGTCGCCGTGTGGACAATGAAGAACGCAAAGCTGATCGACGCGATCAGTGCCTCGAGCACGATCTCATGCGAGCCGAACCAGTCGAGCTGCTCGCCGCGGTCGAGCATGGCCTGCAGCGCGCCGATCGCGAGTCCGAGCGTCGCGAAGCCGAACGCATCGAACTTCGCGTCGTGCCTGGGTTCGAGCGACGGCAGAAACGTGAGCACGCCGAACAGCGCGAACGCGCCGATCGGCACGTTGATGAAGAACACCCAGCGCCAGTTGTAGCTGTCGGTCAGCCAGCCGCCGAGCGTTGGTCCGAGAATCGGGCCGACCATCACGCCCATGCCCCACACGGCCATTGCCTGGCCTTGCTTGTCGCGCGGGTTGATGTCGAGCAGGATCGATTGCGACAGCGGCACGAGCGACGCGCCGAAAATGCCCTGCAGCAGCCGCGACGCGACGATCTGTGTCAGCGTTTCGGACAGCCCGCACAGCGCCGACGCGAGCGTGAAGCCGCCGATCGCGAACATCAGCAGACGCTTGACGCTCAGCCGGTCGGACAGCCAGCCGGTCAGCGGCGTCGCGATCGCGGCGGCCACGATGTACGACGTGAGCACCCACGTGATCTCATCCTGCGATGCCGACAGGCTGCCCTGCATATGCGGCAGCGCGACGTTGGCGATGGTGCTGTCGAGCGTCTGCATCAGCGTCGCGAGCATGATCGCGATCGTGATCATCGGACGGTTCAGCTCGACGGCTGGCTTTGCTGCCGGCGAATCGGAGGCCATGGAGCGGAGTCTTTGAAATAATAAGCATGCTTATTGTATCGGCGGCGCTTTCTTCTGGATACGCTGAATTTCCCGGAGTTGTCGTACGCTGCGCGTTTTTGCTTATCGGCACGAAGGCACTTCGTATAATCGCGCGATGAAAACCCATTTTGACGAGCGCTTCGGCTTTCTCATTTCCGATGTCGGCAGGCTGGTCGGCAAGCGGTTCGACGATCTCGCGCGGCTGTCGATCGACCTCACGCGCGCGCAGTGCCGCGCGCTCGCGTACCTGTCGTTCTACGGCGACATCAACCAGGCGCGGCTTGCAGATTTGCTGGAAGTCGCTCCGATCTCGGCTGGCCGGTTGCTGGACCGGATGGAGGAGGGTGGGTGGATCGAGCGGATCGGCAATCCGCGCGACAGGCGCGAGAAGCAGATTCGGATCACGGAAAAAGCCGAGAAGACGCTCGACGAAGCGAAGCGCGTGGGCGATCAGGTTGCAGCCGAAGGCTTGAGCGGGCTGACCGAGGATGAGGCGAGGCAGCTCATTTCATTGCTGCAGAAGGTGCGGGGGAATCTGACGCGGATCGTGGATCGCTGAGGTGTGTTGCATGTGGCCGCTTTGGTTGCGCGGTCTTCGATCTATCTTCGATTCTGGCGCTTCCCAAGCACGCTGGAAAATGAAAAAGCCGCTGCTTCGTGAGAAGCAGCGGCTTTTTCTTGCAACTGGTGGCGAATCAGGGATTCGAACCCCGGACCTGCGGATTATGATTCCGTCGCTCTAACCGACTGAGCTAATTCGCCGAAGAAGGCAGATTATGAAGATGCCGGCGGGGGCTGTCAACCCCCGCTCGACAACTTTTTGCGAGAACTCCAGATTACCTCGCGCTCAGTCCTGAGCGTAGATGTTGGAGTCCTTGGTCTCCCGCACGAAAAGCAAACCGATCACGAAGGTACCGAGCGCGATGATGATCGGATACCACAGCCCAGAGTAGATATTGCCCTTGGCCGCGACGATCGCGAAGGCCGTCGCCGGCAGGAAGCCGCCGAACCAGCCATTGCCGATGTGATACGGCAGCGACATCGACGTGTAGCGGATGCGCGTCGGGAACATCTCGACCAGCATCGCTGCAATCGGTCCGTACACCATCGTCACGTAGATCACGAGGATCGTCAGGATCACGACCGTCATCGGCCAGTTGATCTGCGATGGATCGGCCTTCGGCGGATAGCCAGCCGACTTCAGGGCCGTGCTCAGGTTCTTGTCGAACGTCTTGCCCGCTTCCTTGGCGTCGGTGGCCTTGCCGTCAAAGGTGTCGATGGTGGTGTCGCCGACCTTGATCTGCGCCAGCGCGCCAGCCGGGGCCGCCACGTTGTCGTAGTTCAGGCCAGCCTTCGACAGCGCGCTCTTCGCGATATCGCACGAAGTCGTGAACTTCGACGTGCCGACCGGGTTGAACTGGAACGAGCACTCGTCCGGATTGGCGATCACGACGATAGGCGCCTTGGCCGTCGCAGCTTCGAGTGCCGGGTTCGCGTAATGCGTCAGCGCCTTGAACAGCGGGAAGTACGTCAGCGCGGCGATCAGGCAGCCCGCCATGATGATCGGCTTGCGGCCGATGCGATCGGACAGCGAACCGAAGAACAGGAAGAACGGCGTGCCGATCAGCAGCGCGATCGCGATCAGAATGTTCGCGCTTGCTCCGTCGACCTTCAGCGTTTGCGTCAGGAAGAAAAGCGCATAGAACTGGCCCGTGTACCAGACAACTGCCTGGCCAGCCGTCACACCGATCAGAGCCAGAATGACGATCTTCAGATTTTTCCACTGACCGAACGCTTCCGACAGCGGAGCTTTTGACGTCTTGCCTTCAGCCTTGATCCGCTCGAAAGCCGGCGACTCATGCAGCTGCATGCGGATCCACACCGAGACGCCGAGCAGCGCCAGCGACGCGATGAACGGAATGCGCCAGCCCCACGTACCGAACGCGTCTTCGCCCATTGCCGTGCGCACGCCGAGAATCACGAGCAGCGACAGGAACAGCCCGAGCGTTGCCGTCGTCTGAATCCACGCGGTGTAGAAGCCGCGACGGTTGGCTGGTGCGTGTTCGGCGACGTAGGTCGCCGCGCCGCCGTATTCGCCGCCGAGTGCAAGGCCCTGCAGCAGACGCATCGCGATGAAGATCACGGGAGAGGCCATGCCGATGGCTGCGTAGCCGGGCAGGAAGCCGACCACGCAGGTCGACAGACCCATGATGACGATCGTGATCAGGAACGTGTACTTGCGCCCGACCATATCGCCGAGGCGCCCGAACACGAGCGCGCCGAACGGACGCACCGCGAAACCCGCCGCGAAGCCGAGCAGGGTGAAGATGAAGGCGGCCGTCGGATTGACGCCGGAGAAGAAGCTTTTGCTGATGAAGGCCGCGAGCGAGCCGGCCAGATAAAAGTCGTACCACTCGAAAACCGTGCCCAACGATGACGCGAAGATTACCCGTTTCTCTTCTTTCGTCATCGGCGCGTGCGAGATTTGCCCGCTTACGGTAGCCATATGTCGTCTCCAGTATTGATATAAGTCGCGGTTCGCCTGGTCGGGCGATGCCGTGTAGCGATTATTGGAGCGGAAACTTACGGCGTTCTGACTCGGAAGAATCTCCGTTGAGAATGGGTTGCATTGTTAAACATGTGCGCATGTGCATTCAACATCGCGCATCGTGATGGCTAAGCGATGGAAAGTCGCGAAACGCGATTGCTGGCAGAAATGGCGAAAACTGACGGATTAGGGTAAGTCCCGTGCACGATCGATCATCCGTAAGCTGACACGGACGAGTGTTCCTGCGAGGCGCGGCGACGTCTGATAGACGTTGTCTTCGATGGTGAGCGTGCCGCCGTGCATCGTCGCGATCTCGCGGACGATCGCGAGGCCCAGCCCGCTGCCGTCGCCTTCACGCCCCAATATCCGGTAGAAGCGCTCGACGACGCGTTCGCGCTCGGCCGCGGGGATGCCCATGCCCGTGTCTTCCACTTCCACATGTGCCATGCGGGCGGCCACGTCGCGTCGCACCCGCACGGTGATCCGTCCGCCCGAGGGCGTATAGCGGATCGCGTTATCGATCAGGTTCGACAGCATCTCGCGCAGCATCACGGCATTGCCTTCGACTTCGACGGCTTCTTCCTGCGTCTCCGGCCCTTCGTAACCGAGATCCATCTGCTTGCTGAGTGCGGCCTGAATCCAGTCACGCACCGCGCTGCGCGCGACGTCGCCCAATTCGACAGGGGCGAAGACCTGCCCTGACATGCGGTTTTCCGCGCGCGCGAGCGCGAGCAACTGCGTGACGAGGCGTGCCGCGTGCTCGGAACTCGTTGCGATCTGCTCGAGCGAACGGTGCACTTCCGCCGACGCATCCTGCCTCAGCGCCAGTTCGGCCTGCGTGCGCAAGCCGGCGAGCGGCGTTTTCATCTGATGGGCGGCATCGGCGATAAAGCGCTTCTGCAATTCCATGTTCTGCTCGAGGCGCGTCAGCAGGTCGTTGAACGATGTGACGAGCGGCTCGATTTCGGGCGGGGCGCGGCGCGCTTCGAGTGGCGACAGGTCGTCGGGACGGCGCGCGCGGATATGGGCCTGCAGCGCATGCAGCGGCGCAAGACCGCGCGACAGCCCGAACCACACGAGCAGGATCGCGAGCGGCAGGATCACGAACTGCGGCAGAATCACGCCCTTGATGATGTCGTTGGCAAGCGCGCTGCGTTTGTCGAGCGTTTCGGCCACCTGCACCAGCACGGGCTGCGCGCCGGGTGTTTGCGGAAACTCGACGGTGGTGTACGCGACCCGGATGTCGTTGCCACGCAGCATGTCGTCGCGAAACTCGACAATGCCCGGCTGCGGCCGGTCTTCCTCGCGCGGCAGCGGCATGTCGCGGTCGCCCGTGACCAGTTCGCCGCGCGTGCCGAGCACCTGGTAGAACACGCTGTCTATATTGTCGGCGCGCAGAAAATCGCGGGTCGAATCGGGCAGCGTCAGTTCGGCGACGCCGTTCACGGGATGAATCTGCCGGGCGAGCACATAGGCGTCGGTTTCCAGCGCGCGATCGAACGGTCCGTTCGCGATCGACTTCGCCACCAGATACGTGACAGCAAGGCTCATCGGCCACAGAAGCAGCAGTGGCGCGAGCATCCAGTCGAGGATTTCGCCGAACAGCGAACGCGGACGCGTCTCCGCCTGCGCCTCGGTTTCGTCGGGCGGCGCAAATGGATTGGCGTAGCGCGCGTCGCGGATTTCGTCGAGATCCGCCGCGTGCGCCGTGGCGCGTGGTGCGCGGACGGACATGGAGCGCCTTACTTGAAGTAGTGGCTTGCGGGCATGGCAGCGGGCGCGTCGGAGGGCTCGGAGCCGGCTGTCTGCGGCGCGGGCTGAGCGGCGTTTTGCGCCGGCGCCGCCTTCTCCAGACAGTAACCCAGCCCGCGCACGGTGATGATGCGTACGCCGCTCGGCTCGATCTTCTTGCGCAGCCGGTGCACGTAGACTTCGATCGCGTTATTGCTGACCTCTTCACCCCATTCGCACAGATGGTCGACGAGCTGTTCCTTCGACACCAGCCGCCCGATCCGCTGCAACAGGACTTCGAGCAATCCTAGCTCACGCGCGGACAGATCGATAACCTGCTCATTGGCATAGGCAATTCGACCGACCTGGTCGAACGAAAGCGAACCATGCTTGACGACAGTCGGCCCGCCGCCGGCGCCGCGCCGCGTCAGCGCACGCACGCGCGCTTCGAGTTCGTTGAGCGCGAAGGGCTTGGCCATGTAGTCGTCGGCGCCGAGGTCGAGGCCCTTCACCCGTTCGTCGACGCTGTCGGCCGCGGTCAGGATCAGCACGGGCAGGTTCGAATTGCGCGCGCGCAGCCGCCGCAGCACTTCGAGGCCGGACATTTTCGGCAAGCCGAGATCGAGGATCAGGAGGTCGAAAGTCTGCATTGACAGCGCGGTATCGGCTTCCGCGCCCGTCTTCACATGGTCAACGGCGTATGCCGATTGGCGGAGTGATCGGACGAGACCGTCCGCGAGTATGCTGTCGTCTTCGGCAATGAGAATTCGCATGATGCGCCCTGCCCGGCCGGCACCGGGGCGCTCCGGCGCACAGCGTCTCCGAAAGATTTTGTGGGTAGTTGAGTGTTGTCCGTTTGCACATGTGGACGTCCGCATGCGAAACGTGCTTGCCAAAACTACTGTTTTTTTATACAGTGTCTGCGTTTAGCGTGCTGGTCGTTGAGCCTAGGCTTCAGACGGCCGGCGCACCTGCCTCAGACGCCGTTCATCATAGCAAAGGACGATTCATGGAAGAAAGCAAGAAAGGCTCGGCTGGACTGACTGCGGAAAAGAGCAAGGCCCTCGCTGCCGCGCTTGCGCAGATCGAAAAGCAGTTCGGCAAAGGGTCGGTCATGCGGCTCGGCCAGGGTGAGGCAGTTGAAGACATTCAGGTGGTCTCCACGGGATCGCTGGGCCTCGACATCGCGCTGGGCGTCGGCGGTTTGCCGCGTGGCCGTGTGGTGGAAATCTACGGGCCGGAATCGTCGGGTAAGACCACGCTGACGCTGCAGGTCGTCGCCGAAATGCAGAAGCTCGGCGGCACGGCGGCGTTCATCGACGCGGAACACGCACTCGACATTCAATACGCGCAAAAGCTCGGCGTGAACGTCAGCGAACTGCTGGTTTCGCAGCCGGACACGGGCGAACAGGCGCTCGAAATCGCGGACGCACTCGTGCGTTCGGGTTCGATCGACATGATCGTGATCGACTCGGTCGCGGCGCTCGTGCCGAAGGCCGAAATCGAAGGCGAAATGGGCGACTCGCTGCCGGGCCTGCAAGCTCGTCTGATGTCGCAGGCGCTGCGCAAGCTAACGGGTACGATCAAGCGCACGAACTGCCTCGTGATCTTCATCAACCAGATCCGCATGAAGATCGGCGTGATGTTCGGCAACCCGGAAACCACCACGGGCGGTAACGCGCTGAAGTTCTACGCGTCGGTGCGTCTGGACATTCGCCGTATCGGTTCGATCAAGAAGAACGACGAAGTGATCGGCAATGAAACGCGCGTGAAGGTCGTGAAGAACAAGGTGTCGCCGCCGTTCCGCGAAGCGATCTTCGACATCCTGTACGGCGAGGGTATCTCGCGTCAGGGCGAAATCATTGATCTCGGCGTGCAGGCGAAGATCGTCGACAAGGCGGGCGCCTGGTACAGCTACAGCGGCGAACGTATCGGCCAGGGCAAGGACAACGCGCGTGAATTCCTGCGCGAGAATCCGGACATTGCGCGTGAGATCGAAAACCGTATCCGCGAATCGCTCGGCGTGAATGCAATGCCGGCGGGCGCTGCCGTGAGCGCCGACGAGGAAGTGGGCGAAGAGGAGTAATCGTCGCGTGATACGCAAGGGCCGCTCTGCCTCCCCGGTTGCGGGCGCAGGACGCAATACGGGCGGCCCGCGTGACGACGATGCATTCGAGTCGTCGTCACGATCTTCTTCAAGCCTGTCTGCTTCAAGCACGTCTGCTTCAAGCCCGTCTGCTCCTACGGTGGCATCGCCTTCATACGGTGCCTCCTCAGACGACTTCGATCCATTCGAATCATTCGACGCTCATGATCGAGCCGCGGGCATCGGCCCGCCTTCTCGCGGTCGCGCTTCACCTGCTTCCCCTGTCAGTGGGGTCGATAACGCGAGCCACGCCGATAACGGCGAAACAACCTACACACGCTCGCGTCGGCAGCCAGGCGAATCCAAATCTGCCGACAACGCAAGCCGCGCTTCAAACCGTCCCGTACGCTCGCTCAAGGGCCGCGCGCTCGGCTATCTTTCGCGCCGCGAATACAGTCGCGCGGAGTTGTCGCGCAAACTCGCGCCTTATGCGGAAGAGGGCGATTCAATCGACGCCTTGCTGGATTCGCTCGAACGCGAAGGTTGGCTGTCGAACTCCCGTTTCGCCGAAAGCCTGATTCACCGGCGTGCGTCGCGGATGGGCGCCGGTCGTATCGTCAACGAACTCAAGCGGCATGCCGTCGGGCAGGAACTCGTCGAAGAAGTCAGCGCGCAACTGCGCGAAACCGAACTGGCACGCGCACAGGCCGTATGGCGCAAGAAGTTCGGCTCTTTGCCTGAGACGCCAAATGAACGCGCGAAGCAGGCGCGCTTCCTCGCGACGCGAGGTTTTTCGCAGGGGATTATTGGCAAGATTCTCAAGGGCATCGACGAAGACTTCGCGCCCGAATAGCCAGTCGGTCACATACGAAGCCCGATTGGTGCGCCGCAAGAAACACTGCGCTCAAATGTCGCGCCCCAAGGGCTTCCGAAGCCCGCCCGTCAAGCCCTCGCGGGCTTCGGCCAGTCCCAAATACCCAGTATGCTAAAATTCAACGGTTCTTAAATCCGGCCTTTGTTCTCGCATGCCGCTTTCTCCGCCAGTGTCCCGACAGTTGCGCCATCGCCGCGCAATCCGAGCGGACGCATACGAGCGTGAAGATGGTCTGTGGGATATCGAGGCATGCCTCACCGACGAAAAGCCACGCGATGTGACGCTTGCGTCGGGTGTCCGGCCGAACGGCTCGCCGATCCATGAACTCTGGCTCCGCATCACGATCGATCGCAAGCTCAATGTCGTCGACGCCGAAGCGTCGTCCGACTGGGTTCCGTATCCCGGTCTGTGTGAAGCCTCCAATCCCGCCTATCGCGCCCTCATCGGGCTCAACCTTTTCCAGAACTTCCGTCGCGATGCTGCCCGTTTGCTGGCCGGCACGGCCGGTTGCACGCATCTCACCGAGTTGTGCGCCGTCCTGCCGACTGCCGCCATCCAGGCGTTTGCAGGCGACGTGTGGAACACGGACAAAGGCGGCCCGGGAAGCGGGAATGGATCGACGGATGGCTCGGCCCACGACACGCAGGGCAGCAACGGACAAGACGCCCAAGACAACGCTTCGAGCGCGCAAGCAGGCGAACAGGCAAGCGAGCAATCAAACGACAAGCCGCCATTCCAGTTGGGCCGCTGCCATGCGCTGCGGTTCGATGGCGAGGCGGTGCGACAGTTTTATCCGCGCTGGTACGGGCACGCGCCGCGTTCAGCGGATCGCGCGGATGCCGCAGCCGACGGACAGGCCGTGAAGACGGCCCGTCCCGAGTGAGCGGTCCAGCCGGAAGCGAAGTTCAATCCAACTCTCAGACTGAAGGGAATCACGCATGAAGATTCACGAGTACCAGGGTAAGGAAATCCTGCGGAAATTCGGAGTCGCGGTACCGCGCGGCAAGCCGGTCTTCTCGGTGGATGATGCGGTCAAGGCCGCTGAAGAGCTCGGCGGCCCGGTGTGGGTCGTCAAGGCTCAGATCCACGCGGGTGGCCGTGGCAAGGGTGGCGGCGTGAAGGTCGCGAAGTCGCTGGAGCAGGTCCGCGAATACGCGAACCAGATCCTCGGCATGCAACTCGTCACGCACCAAACGGGCCCGGAAGGCCAGAAGGTGAATCGTCTGCTGATCGAAGAAGGCGCTGACATCAAGAAGGAACTGTATGTCGGTCTCGTGATCGATCGCGTGTCGCAAAAGGTCGTCGTGATGGCCTCGAGCGAAGGCGGCATGGACATCGAAGAAGTCGCCGCGAAGACGCCGGAAGCGATCCACAAGGTTGCCGTCGATCCCTCGAAGGGTCTGCTCGACGCGGAAGCCGATGACCTGGCGAAGAAGATCGGCGTGCCCGACGCTTCGATCCCGCAAGCTCGCACGATCCTGCAAGGCCTCTACAAGGCAACGTGGGAAACGGACGCATCGCTGGCCGAAATCAACCCGCTGATCCTGACGGGCGACGGCAAGGTGATCGCGCTCGACGCCAAGTTCAACTTCGACTCGAACGCACTGTTCCGTCATCCGGAAATCGTCGCTTACCGCGATCTGGACGAAGAAGATCCGGCTGAAGTCGAAGCATCGAAGTTCGACCTCGCGTACATCTCGCTCGACGGCAACATCGGCTGTCTGGTGAACGGCGCCGGTCTGGCCATGGCGACGATGGACACGATCAAGCTGTTCGGCGGCGAGCCGGCGAACTTCCTGGACGTCGGCGGTGGTGCGACGACCGAGAAGGTCACGGAAGCGTTCAAGCTGATGCTGAAGAACCCGAACCTGACGGCGATTCTCGTCAACATCTTCGGTGGCATCATGCGCTGCGACGTGATCGCGGAAGGCGTGATCGCGGCTTCGAAGGCGGTCGATCTGCAAGTGCCGCTCGTCGTGCGCATGAAGGGCACGAACGAAGACCTCGGCAAGAAGATGCTGGCTGACTCCGGCCTGCCGATCATCTCGGCGGACAGCATGGAAGAAGCTGCGCAGAAGGTTGTCGCGGCCGCCGCAGGCAAGGCCTGATCGCCCGGGCGCTTATCACCGGATTACGAATGGCGGCGTGTGAAGGGCGCGTGCGGCGAGTTTATCGCCGCGCCGGACGCCACCCGCACGCCACCAAACGAACAGAGGTCAATACATGTCGATTCTGATCAACAAAGACACCAAGGTCATCACGCAGGGCATCACCGGCAAGACCGGTCAGTTCCACACGCGCGCATGCCGTGAATACGCAAACGGCCGCGAAGCATTCGTCGCAGGCGTGAACCCGAAGAAGGCCGGCGAAGATTTCGAAGGCATTCCTATCTACGCAAGCGTCAAGGAAGCGAAGGCAGAAACGGGCGCAACCGTCTCGGTCATCTACGTGCCGCCCGCAGGCGCTGCTGCTGCGATCTGGGAAGCCGTCGAAGCCGACCTCGATCTCGCGATCTGCATCACGGAAGGCATCCCTGTGCGCGACATGATCGAAGTGAAGGACCGCATGCGCCGCGAAGGCCGCAAGACGCTGCTGCTCGGACCGAACTGCCCCGGCACGATCACGCCGGACGAACTGAAGATCGGCATCATGCCGGGTCACATCCACCGCAAGGGCCGCATCGGCGTCGTGTCGCGTTCGGGCACGCTGACGTATGAAGCAGTCGGTCAGCTGACGGCGCTGGGTCTCGGCCAGTCGTCGGCAGTCGGTATCGGCGGCGACCCGATCAACGGTCTGAAGCACATCGACGTGATGAAGATGTTCAACGACGATCCGGATACGGACGCGGTCATCATGATCGGTGAAATCGGCGGCCCGGACGAAGCAAATGCTGCGTACTGGATCAAGGACAACATGAAGAAGCCGGTGGTCGGCTTCATCGCTGGCGTCACGGCGCCTCCGGGCAAGCGCATGGGTCACGCCGGCGCGCTGATCTCGGGCGGTGCGGATACGGCCGACGCGAAGCTGGAAATCATGGACGCCTGTGGCATCAAGGTCACGAAGAATCCGTCGGAAATGGCCCGTCTGCTGAAGTCGGTGCTGTAAGAAGGGTTGCGACAAGCTCAAGAAACGCCCGTCGATACCGGCGTTTTTTGATACTCTTACGAAGGCCTTTCGTAAGACGCAATGACAAGCGAGGGAGCGAGCAATTGCTGCCTCGCTTTTTTGTTGCCGTTCGCTTTCGCTACCTTCTATCCTGCTTTCCATGCTCGAATTCCTCACCACGCTCCATTGGGGCGCCGTCTTCCAGATCATCGTCATCGACATCCTGCTGGGTGGCGACAACGCCGTCGTGATCGCGCTCGCCTGCCGCAACCTGCCACCCGCGCAGCGCACGAAGGGTGTGCTGTGGGGCACGCTCGGCGCAATCGTGCTGCGCGTGGCGCTAATCGCGTTTGCCGTCGCGCTGCTCGACGTGCCCCTGCTCAAGTTCGCGGGCGGCCTGCTGCTGATCTGGATCGGCGTGCGCCTGCTCGCGCCCGCGCCCGACGCACACGCGAACGTCAAGCCCGCCGACAAGCTGATGACCGCGATCAAGACGATCATCGTGGCCGATGCCGTGATGAGCCTCGACAACGTGATCGCGATCGCGGGCGCCGCCGAGTCCGCCGAGCCGCATCACCGCATCGCGCTCGTCGTGTTCGGGCTGATCGTGAGCATTCCCTTGATCGTCTGGGGCAGCCAGCTCGTGCTCAAGCTGCTGGACCGCTACCCCGCCGTCGTCACGTTCGGCGGCGCGCTGCTTGGATGGATTGCGGGCGGCCTGATCGTCAACGACCCCGCGGGCGACCGTTGGCCCATCCTCGATACGCCCGTTGCCGAATACGGCATGAGCATTGTCTGCGCGCTGTTCGTCGTGATCGTCGGATACGCGATGAAGCGGCGCAACGCGGCGCGTATCGCGAGCGATTCGCCGAACGGTACGCACTGAGCGCATTCACTTTACGGGCGCGTCTGCCCGCGCGCCATTGGCCATTCGGCTAGCCATCTGGCCGACTGCCGGCGCAAACGGCGGCTCGCTACGATCGAAGCGCCTGTCCTGATTCCCGGGGCAGGCGCTTTCGTTTCGAGGAGTCTGCTGATGATCGCTACTGTTGCCGTTGCTTCGTTGTCCACGCTTTATGCGCACCGCCCGTTCGTCCGCGCGCGCCGCGCATGGCCTGCCGCGCTCGCCCGTATCAAACGTCTGTGGGGCTTTACGCTGATCGAACTGATGATCGTCTTGGCCATTGTCGGCGTGATCGCCGCGTATGCGATTCCTGCGTATCAGGACTATCTGGCGCGCAGCCGCGTCGGCGAGGGGCTGTCGCTCGCGGCAGCCGCGCAGCTGAGCGTCGGCGAGAACGCCGGCAGCGGTAATGCGTTCGGCAGCGGATACGCGTCACCGCCCGCCACGCGCAATGTCCAGTCCATCCATGTCGACGACGACACGGGCCAGATCACCGTCGCGTTCACCGCGCGCGTCGCCGACGAAGGCTCGAACACGATCGTGTTCGTGCCGTCCGCGCCCGATAGCGCCGACACGCCGACAGCCCGCGTCGCGCTGGCGAAGGGCTCGGTGCAGAAGGGCGCCATTACGTGGGAATGCTTCGCAGGCGGCAAGGCTGCGTCGTCGTTGCCGGCACCGGGCGCGGGTCCGCTGCCCGTCGATGCGCCGACGCTGGCGTCGAATCTCGCGCCGCCCGAGTGCCGCGGCTGATCGGGGGAACGCCTCGTGATATGAGCCCGGTATAAACCTGACGGGCATCGGAGGCCGCGGCAAAAGTTTCCGTGCCGCGGCCGGATTCCGGGTTATTTCAGTCGGCGCGGCGCACAGCGTAAGGATTTTTTTGTATAGTGCGCCGGTTGGTGCGACACGCACGCTCGTGTCCGTATGCCCTACGTTACGGGGCATCGACTAGAGGGTTATTGAAACGGTCTTGGCCGGATCACCATGCCCTCCGCAGGCGGCCCCCTTGTGGGCCGCAATTGAAGCAGTAGACGTGCTCCCTGTGAGCACGCTTTTTAGTGAAAGCGGGACCCGGAGCAGTTGGCCGGATACCGCATTGCATTGACCTGATTACCGTCAGGTCCCGCCCAGTCAGCGGCTTCATTCCCGCCGACAGGGCGGGGTGAAGTGTGCAATTCCTGCGCCAGTAGGCAACGGAGTCGCTAGACGATACGAGCGAAAGCTCGGTGTGTCATTGTTTTGCCTCGCCTGATGTCTGGGCGAGGAAGTGAACCTGCTGTACGACCAGCAGTAGCCTAGGAAGACATGCGTCACTGGCAACGGTGGGGTGTGAAGCTCTTCTGACAATGTAGCCCCCGGACGTTTCGGGCAGATTGGTTCCGTGAGGGACGGTCTGGAGACTCCCAGCAGCAAGGGGGTTGAGGAGCTAGGCTGGCTGATAAGGTTAACGTAAGTGAACTGCTGATAAACCTCGTAAGCACTGAGGAGCCAAAGCTGCTTGAACATTGGGCTCTAACCAAAAGGTACGTGGCTGGTTAATCCGCTCAACCGTCGGATTACGTCGTCACTCAGCCACCGGGGAAGAGGCAGAACCTACGTCAGTCGTGTGACATGCCGGGAACGTGGTAAGCCTGTATGGTTGCCAGCGCGGTCAGGCTGGCAGGCGAACCGCAAGGGACGCTGTTGATTGTGCAGGTATGGGAGGACGGAAAAAGCGAAGGTCGGGCTGTAATGGTCCGGATAGGGGTTGGAACATCACTCCACGCGAAAGCGGGCAGACTTCCGTCTGGTCTACCGTCGCAAGACGGCTGACTACCCTCTGTCACTTGGTTAGATGCGGGCGCATGCGCCCGTACTGTGGTTTTTGTCCGAGATATGAGTGCATGCGCTCATATTGAGGTTTCTGTTGTTCCCCAGCGGGGTGTGTCTTCCCCGCTGGGGGAGATGCGCCTTCTGCCGGGGATCTAATCCAAGGTAGGAGAGCAGCATGAAAGTATCTGGTCGAAAGACCGGATCTGCGCTTTCCCACGCGCCTGACAACTGGCACGCCGTAGATTGGCGTCGGGTTGAACGGAACGTGCGAGGGATGCAGATTCGAATTGCGAAGGCGACGCGGGAAGGCGACTGGCGCAGGGTGAAAGCCCTGCAACGGATGCTGACCCGCACGTTGTCCGCAAAGCTGTATGCGGTGCGACGTGTTACGCAGAACCAGGGTGCGCGAACGGCTGGAGTCGATCGCGAGCTATGGGATTCGCCTGAGAGCCGATGGGAAGCCGTCGGCAGGTTGAAGCGGCACGGATATAAGGCTCTGCCATTACGGAGGGTCTTTATCCCCAAGGCCAATGGGAAGGAGCGCCCTCTGGGCATTCCGACCATGCGGGATAGGGCGATGCAAGCCCTGTATCTGCTGGCCTTGGAGCCGGTAGCAGAGTCGACGAGTGACCCGAACTCTTATGGGTTCAGGCTTAACCGTTCGACGGCTGATGCCATGTCTCAGATTTTCGTGGTCATGGCCCGTCGCAGATCAGCGCAATGGGTACTTGAAGCGGACATCAAAGGATGCTTTGACCACATCAACCACAAGTGGTTGGAAAGCAATGTCCCGATGGACAGGGTGATCCTCCGCAAATGGCTGAAAGCTGGCCTGATTTACAAAGGGCAGCTACAGGCGACGATGGCCGGTACGCCGCAGGGAGGCATCATTTCTCCGACGCTGGCAAACGTGACGTTGAACGGGCTTGAACGTGAACTGATTGCGCAGCTCACTGCGAAATTTGGAATCGGGAAGGCGAAGAAGCTGAAAGTGAATGTGGTGCGATACGCGGACGACTTCGTCATTACCGGCGACTCGAAAGAGATGCTGGAACGCGAAGTCAGGCCTTGGGTAGAAGCCTTCCTTGAAGTGCGGGGATTGCAACTATCGGAGGAGAAGACCCGGATCGTTCATATTGACGAAGGCTTTGATTTCCTTGGGTGGAACTTCCGGAAGTACTCGGGAACGCTACTCATCAAGCCAAGCAAGAAGAACGTGCAGACGTTCTATCGCAAGGTGGCGGATACGATCAGCGGTCGTAAGGCGGTCAAGCAGGAGGAGTTAATCCGCCTGCTCAATCCGATACTACGGGGCTGGGCGCAGTATCACTGCCCTGTAGTGGCCAAGCAGGCGTACAGCCGCATGGAGTCGTTGGTGTTTCAGCGGCTCTGGCGGTGGTCCAAGCGGCGGCATCCGAACAAGAACGCCGACTGGGTGAGGCGGAAGTACTTTCACTCCGTTGGTAATCGGCATTGGGTGTTCGCTGCTCCTGTCATTCGCGAGGACGGTAGTAAGGGGCTGCTTGAGTTGTACCAAATCAGCGGTACGGAAATCAGGCGCCACAAGAAGGTCAAAGGGGAATTCAATCCCTTTGATCTCGTGTGGGAGCAATACGGCGAGCATCTGCGGCAGGAGCGTATGTGGGATTCGATGCGCTACCGAAAGCAATGGGCTTCGCTGTACATGTCACAGAGCGGGCGGTGTGCGCACTGTGGCTGTGCCCTGACGGACGAGACGGGCTGGCACGACCATCATCTGGAGTATCGGATGTATGGCGGTTCAGACGCTCTATCGAACAGGGTATTGCTTCACCCGGACTGCCACCGGCAAGTGCACGTTGGTAAACTTGTCGTAGCTAAGCCGGCCCCGTTGCAGCACTAACGGGGCTTCGTATAAGAAATATGTAGGCTTGAGCCGTATGCGGGGAAACTCGCACGTACGGTTCTTAGGGGGCCCCTCTTCCGCAAGGAAGGGGGGCTACCCTACCTGACGTCCCCGGTTACTCATGCCCACCCCCTTCGCGCGCTATCTTTCACTGTTCATATTGGCGTGTGCGTTGATCCTGCCGTATGCAGTCGTCAATCACACTTACCCGATTCCGACCTTCTACGCCGAGTTCACGGCCCTGTCGCTCTATCTGCTGCTGGGCGCGGGCGTCGCGTTGCTGGTGTCGACGGCCCGGCCGCGCGTGGCTTTCGCCTCGCCTGTGGTCGCGCTGGTCCCGCTCGCCTTCGGGCTCGTGCTGATCGCCCAGTCGATCGTGCTGCCCGTTGCGCAGCCTTCGATGAACTGGCTCGGCGCCGGTTTCCTGCTGGCCGCGTTCATGGCGACACATGCGGGCTTCGGCTTCAGCCGGGCGAATCTGACGGAAAGCGCGTTCACGGTGGCGGCGTTCGCGCTGGTCGTCGGCGGGCTCTTCGCGGTTTTCTGCCAGACGATCCAGCTGTTCCACCTCGAAGTGAAGGTGACGCCGCTGGTGGTCGCGTACAGCGTGCTGACCGAGCGCAGGCCGTTCGGCAACATGGCGCAGGCCAATCACCTGGCGACGTATATCGCGTTCGCGACGGCGGGCGCGATGTACCTCGTGCAGACGCGCCGCATCAACGTGTTCATCTGGCTGCTCGTGTCGGCGATTTTCTCGGGCGGCCTGGCGTTGACCGTGTCGCGCGGTCCCTGGCTGCAAATGGGCGTGATCGTCGTCGCCGGGTTCTGGATGGCGTTTGCCGAGCTGCGCCGTCATCCGTCGCGCCGTCGCAGCAATCGCGAGTGGCTGATTCCCGTCGTGCTGGCCGTGCTGTTCTTCGCGGTGAACGCGGCGATCCGCTGGGCGAACGAGCATTACCACCTCGATCTGGCGCAGTCCGCCGCCGAGCGCATGAAGGACGCGAGCCAGATTGCGCCGCGTCTCGCGCTGTGGAAATACGGCTGGACGATGTTCCGCACGCATCCGCTGCTAGGCGTCGGCTGGGGTGAATTTCCGCGTTACCAGTTCGATCTTGTGAAGTCGCTGGGCGGCGTCGAGATCGCGAACAACTCGCACGACATTTTCATCGATCTGCTCGCGAAGACGGGTTTGATCGGCGTAGGCATCGTGCTGCTCGGGCTGGGCGCGTGGTTCGTGCGCGTCGTGCGCGCGCCGCACACGGCTGCGCGCGTGTTCGGCCTTGCGCTGATCGGCGTGCTGGTGATGCACGCGCTCGTCGAGTATCCGCAGCAGTATATGTTCTTCCTCTTGCCGGCGATGTTCGTGGTCGGGCTGCTCGACACGAAGCCGCTGCGTCTGATTCCGGGCGGGCTGTCGTTCGGGGCGTTCCTCGTGATCGTGTTTGGCGGGCTGGCGGCGCTATATCCCATCTATCGCGATTACGCGCGTTCGGAGGTGCTGTACTACGGTTCGCGTCCGTTCGACCAGTATCGCGAGGATCCGTCGTTCCTGTTCGGCGCGTGGGGCGAATACGGGATGGCGACGCTGCTGCCGATGAACTCGCAGGATCTGCCGCACAAGCTCGCCATGCATCGTCAGGCGATGGCGCTGCTGCCCGGCGAAACGGTGCTGCGCCGTTATGCCGTGCTGCAGGCGTTGAGCGGCGACACCAACGGCGCATTCGATACCGTCGAGCGTCTGAAGATCTTCGCCGAGGAACTGCACGACTGGCCGTCGCAGCTCGCGTATCTCTACGACTTGTGCGATCAGCAGAAGACGCTGGGTGGGTTCAAGGCGGAACTGATGAAGAAATACGGAACGCCGCCGAAGGACATCAACAACGGCGACGAGGACGATGACAGCGAGGATTGATTCCGTCGTCGTCGAAGAAACCTGAGCGGCGCTGGAACTGCGCCGCTCGATCAAGCAAGCTTCAAACTGCGCCTGGCGGTGCGCAGCAAGACATCACTCCGCCACCCAATCCCCCGACTTCCCGCCGTGCTTCTCCATCACCTTCACATCGGTGATGGTCATCCCGCGGTCCACCGCCTTGCACATGTCGTAGACGGTCAGCAGCCCGACCTGCACGGCCGTCAACGCCTCCATTTCCACGCCTGTCCGCCCGAGCGTCTCCACTTGCACGCGGCAATGCACGGCCGGCACCGTCTCGTCGAGTTCGAAGTCCACGGCGACGCGCGTGAGCGCAAGCGGATGACACAGCGGAATCAGGTCGGCGGTGCGCTTCGCGCCTTGAATCGCGGCAATGCGCGCGATGCCGATCACGTCGCCCTTTTTGGCTTCGCCTTTGCGGATCAGCTCGAACGTAGCAGGCAGCATGCGGATCGTGCCGCGCGCGACCGCGATGCGCTTCGTCTCGTCCTTACCGCCGACGTCCACCATATGCGCCTGGCCGGCTGCGTCGAAATGAGTGAGTTCAGGCATGCTTGGCTCCTTCAGAGGGCGCCTATCATAGCAGCGCAAGCGCCGCCGGGCAGTCGGGCGCGGGTCTATGAGTCTTCACATTAACCTGTAATGCCCGCCCGCGGCCCATTGCGCGCTTCCCTACGTCCAGACGCATTTCGCAAGCCGGCGCACACCCTGCACTGGGTACAATCGCGACAGGCCCGTTCCTTCCGGCACCTTACGCCGCTTTCGATTCCGCCATCGTCCGCAATGCGTCTGAAACGGTTTCTCGCTGCATTGTTGTCCGTCACGCTCGCCGTTCCGCCCGCGATCATCGCGCAGCCGTCGAACCTGTCGGAACTGCCGCTCGTCACGGGTCCGCTCGATACGTACGGCGGTGCGTCCGTGCCGCCCGATATCGCGCAGGGCGTGTTTGGCGTCTACGGCGGCGCGCAGTCGCGCTTTTCGGGCAACCCGGGCGGCAATGCGAGCCTGCACGCGCCGATGTCGACGCAACAGTTGCCCGATCTCGGCGACGGTTCGGGCGGCTCGCTGACGCCGCAAGCCGAACGCAAGCTCGGCGAGCGCGTGATGCGCGAAGTGCGCAGCGATCCCGACTATATCGACGACTGGCTCGTGCGCGACTATCTGAACTCGATCTCCGCGCGGCTCGCGGCGGCCGCGACGGCACAATACATCGGTGGCTATCGACCCGATTTCGATCTGTTCGCAATGCGCGACGCGCAGATCAACGCGTTCTCGCTGCCAGGCGGCTTTATCGGCGTGAACACGGGGTTGATCGTCGCGACGCAGACGGAATCCGAACTTGCCTCCGTCGTCGGACACGAAATGGGTCACGTGTTGCAACGGCACATCGCGCGGATGATCACGGCGGGCGAGCACAGCGGCTATGCAGCGCTCGCGGGCATGCTGCTCGGCGTGCTGGCGGGCGTGCTGGCGCATAGCGGCGATCTGGGCAGTGCGATCGCGATCGGCGGGCAGGCCTATGCCGTCGACAACCAGTTGCGCTTTTCGCGCGCAGCCGAACACGAAGCCGACCGCGTCGGCTTCCAGATGCTTGCGGGCGCGGGCTACGACCCGTACGGGATGGTGGCGTTCTTCGAGCGGCTCGATCGTGCGTCGATGAGCGACGCGGGCGTGCCCGCCTACGCGCGCACGCACCCGCTGACGGGCGAGCGGATCGCCGACATGGCCGACCGCGCGCGCCGCTCGCCGTATCGCCAGCCGCATCAGTCGCCCGAATACGCGTTCGTGCGTGCGCGTGCACGCGTGCTTCAGGACCGCTCGCGCAGCGAATACGCCGACGATATTTCGCGGATGCGCTCGGAGATCGAAGACCGCACGGCGCTGAACGTGGCGGGTAACTGGTACGGCATCGCGTACGCGCAAATGCTGCTCGAGCGGTACGACGATGCTGCGACCTCGCTGGCCAACGCGCGCGCTTCGTTCGACGCCAGCGAGCGCGCCGAGGGCGATTCGGGGCGCAGTTCGCCGAGCCTCGACGTGCTCGCCGTCGATCTCGCGCGGCGCTCCGGGCATAACGATGAAGCCGTGCGTCTCGCGGAACTTGCCCAAAAGCGCTGGCCGCAATCGCACGCCGCGATCGACATGCGTCTGCAGACGCTCCTCACCGCGCGCCGTTTCAACGAAGCGCAGGCTCAGGCGCTGCGCGAGACGCGCGCCGATCCGCAGCAGCCCGTCTGGTGGCGCTATCTGGCGCAAGCGAGCGTCGGCACGGGCGACGCGCTGACGCAGCATCGCGCGCTCGCGGAGAAGTTCGCGCTGGAAGGGGCGTGGCCGTCGGCGATCCGCCAACTGAAGGAAGCGCGCGACATCAAGTCGGTTGGCTACTACGACCTCGCGACGATCGACGCGCGTCTGCACGAGTTCGAGGCGCGCTACAAGGAAGAGCGCGAGGACGAGAAGAACAGCAGCTAGCGCGAAGCGTTGTCCGGATTCGTGGCTGCGTATGCAGCCGGACTCGCGACGAATGCAAAGCGCTTCTCGACTTCGGACTTGCGTACGGGTTCCAGTTTCAACACCGCGCCATCGCGCCAGCGAAACTCGCCGCCGCGCCCATCGCTCGCAAGGTCTGCGTGCTCGGAGAACAGATCGAGATCGTGGTCGTGCAGGACAGCGACGCGCGCGGGCGTCGAGCGGTTCGTGAACAGAATGCCGCCTTCGTCGTCCAGATAGACAGCCGACGGTTCAAAGGCCGCGTCGGCCTGATCGGTGAGCGTGAGTTGACCGCTGGGGTCATTCGCGGCAAGCCGGACGACGAACGGCGTGTAGCCGAGTTCGACGTACACGCGCTGCGGACCGTTCTGGAAGAACCATTGACCTGCATCGTCGGCTTCGTAATTGCGATTGATGAAACCGAGCAGGGCCGTATGCCGGATCGGCTCGCCGGGCGCGCCCGCGGCTTGCGCAGCTTCGTCGCGCATGCGCCAGTTGCCGCGCCGGTCGAGCAGCAGCCAGCCGGTGCAATGCGGCACGTTCGGCCATTTGGCCAGTGCCTGCTTGACGATGTCATCCATGTTGCGTGAATGGGTCGAGGTAGCCGAAGATCCGGCGCGAAAGCCAGTCGATCCGGCCGGGAAAGGGGCCCGTCATGAAGCCGACGTGCCCGCCATGCTCCGGTTGATCGAGTTCCACCATTGATGATACCTCGCTGCGCGACGGCAGCACGGCACCCGGCAGGAACGGGTCGTTGCGCGCGTTGAGCACGAGCGTCGGCACCGTGATGGCCGGCAACAGCGGCCGCGTGGTCGAGCGCGTCCAGTAGTCGTCCGCGTTGCGAAAGCCGTGCAGCGGAGCGGTGACGACGTCGTCGAACTCGTGCATCGTGCGGCAGGCGAGCACGTCGTCGATATTGAACAGACCGGGATACTGCGCGAGCTTTTGCTGTGCTTTCAGCTTCAGCGTCTTCAGAAAGCTGCGCGTGTAGATCATGCCGAAGCCTTGCGACAGCGCGCGGCCGCCTGCGTGCACATCGAGTGGGGCGGAGATCGCAGCGGCCGCGGCGATGATCGATGAATCCTCGCCGCGCTCACCCAGCCAGCGCAGCAGCACGTTGCCGCCCAGCGATACGCCCGCGGCCACGATCGGCCCGGCATGCCGTTCGCGCAGACGCCGCAGCACCCAGTCGACTTCGTTGCTGTCGGCGAGGTGATAGAAGCGCGGCAGCAGGTTCATCGGCCCGCTGCAGCTGCGGAAGTGCGGCACGACGCCGTTCCAGCCGCGCGCATAGGCGGCCGCCATCAAGGTGCGCGCGTAATGCGAGTCCGAACTGCCTTCGAGCCCGTGGAACAGCACGAAGAGCGGCGCGTTCGCCGGCGCGCGGTAGCCCGTGAGCGGATCGGGTGCGAGCCAGTCGAGATCGATGAAATCGCCGTCGGGCGTATCCCAGCGCTCGCGCCGGTAGGCGACGACGGGACGGCGGCCGAACAGCGCGGGAACGATGGTCTGGACGTGGCTGTTGGGCAGCCACAGCGGTGCGCGATAGAACATGTCGATGGCCGCTTCGACGGGCGTGCTGCCCAAGGCAGCCTCAACCGCCGCCGCCGTCGCATCGAGGGCCGGTCTGGACGCAGCTTTGTTGTCGTGGGTCGTGCTCATGCCAACACCGGTATTCAGTCGAAGCCCCGGGCTGAAGCGTGTTCCGGGGCTTCTTTCAGGCTGGTCTCGCGGAACGCGTCAATGCAGCGCGCCCTGACCATGTCTCATTTTGGCAGCAAACTGAGTAGCCGTTTCGTTCGGCATCGCACTCGCGTGGATATGCGCGATCTTCCATTCGCCGCGCTCGTGGACCATCACGTAGGTGGTGAAGATCATGGACGGCACGGCGGCCGGGTCGGCCGGGCGGTGCGCTTCCGCAATCGCATAGACCACGGTGCCGAGGCTATCGTATACGCGGATGTCGAGTGGCTCGATCGACACGGGCTGCGCTTCGAGCTGAATGGTCAGGCCCGAGCGGATTGCGTCGAGGCCATGCAGATGCGAACCGTCGGCGCAGATGCAGCTGACGAATTCCTCGTCGATCCACAGGCCCATCAAACTGTCGATATTGACCTCCGCGACCGCCTGGTAATAAGCGTTCAGCGTGTCCGCAGCGGCTTCGAAGATGTGGGCAAAACGTGGCATGGCTCGTCAGTCTCTTGCGCGCTGCGCGCGCGGTTGCGGGTCAGTGGTGTGCAGCAGGCCATCCGCCAGCATGCTCGCGCCGCAAGACGCGAGCATGACGCCGCAGATGCACGCGGGACGGCGCCCGCGCGAAGCTCGACCGATGTCGCAGCCGACCGTTCGATGCCGGACGATCAGCGCTGCGCGAGCAACATGCCGCGCAGGTCGTCGAATACCTGTTCGGCGCTCAGTTGCCGCAGACAGTTCAGATGACCCAGCGGACATTCGCGCTGGAAACACGGACTGCACTCGAGATGCAGCCATTGTACCTTTGCGAGGTCCGACAAGGGCGGTGTGTGGCGCGGATCGGTCGATCCATACACGGCAACGAGCGGCCTGCGCAGTGCGGCCGCGACGTGCATCAGCCCCGAGTCGTTCGTGACGACGGCGCTCGCCCGCGAGATCAGCGCGCAGGCTTCACCCAGCGCCGTCTGGCCGCACAGGTTGCGCACGTTCGGCGCGCGGTCGGCGATGGCCTGGGCGATGGGCGCGTCCTTCGGCGAGCCGAGCGCGATGATCTTGGTGTACGGGAACGACTGGCCGACCATCTGCGCGAGCGCCGCGAAATGCTCGGGCGGCCAGCGTTTCGCCGGGCCGTACTCGGCGCCGGGGCAGAAGACCAGCAGCGGCACGCGCGTATCCAGATTGAAACGCGTCGACACGCGCGCTGCTTCGTTCAGGTCTGCGTCGAGCCGGGGCGGCGCGAGATCTTCGGGCACTTTCGCGCCGGGCGCGTAAGCGAGCGCCGCGTATTGGCCGACCATGGGCGGACGTTCGTCCTTGCGCGGATTCGCGTGCCGCACGTTCAACAGACCGTAGCGGCTTTCGCCCGTATAGCCGATGCGCAGCGGAATGCCCGCCATCCACGGAATCAGCGCGGATTTCAGCGAATTGGGCAGTACGTAGACCGCGTCGTAGCCGACGTCGCGCAAGTCGCTGGCCAGTTGCCAGCGGCGCAGCATCTGCAGCTTGCCGTGCGCGAGATCGGTGGCGTAGACATCGCGGATTTCCGGCATCCGTTCGAGCACGGGCGCGACCCACGCGGGCGCGACGGCATCGATCGCGATGCGCGGATGCAATTTCACGAGGCGCGCAAACAAAGGCTGCGCCATCAATGCGTCACCGATCCAGTTCGGTGCGATAACCAACGCGCGACGCATCAGGGTGAGTTTCCGATGTCGAAAATAGGGCGCCGCGCGCTCAAGACGTGCGGTGCCGAGGTTGTCAGGGATAGTGAACTGCAGCCCAGGCTATATCGGCGCGCGCGGGCGGAAAGTTCAGCTTTCCGATGGCCTGACGAGGCGCCAGGCGGCGCGCGACGCCGCAGCCCTTGCGGCAGACGGAGCGAACAGCGGCTCAATGGCCCTTGATCACTTCGCCGTCTTTCAGCTTGTAGCGCGTGCTGCAGTAGGGGCAGCGCGCTTCGCCGTGCGTCACGTCGATAAAGACGCGCGGATGGTTGCTCCAGCGGGGCATCGACGGATTCGGGCAATACGCAGGAAGATCTTTCGCCGACAGTTCGACCAGCGGCATTTCCTTGATTTCGCTCATAGGGACTTTCTCGTTGTATGCAGAGAACGGGCGCGGCCGGCTCAATTTTGCCGATGCCGCGCCCGCGGAATTCAGATCTTGGTCAGCCAGTGCGCGTACTTCTCGCTCTTGCCGTTCACGATGTCGAAGAAGCCCGATTGCAGCTTTTCCGTGATCGGGCCGCGCGTGCCCGAGCCGATCGTGCGGTTGTCGAGTTCGCGGATCGGCGTGACTTCGGCGGCCGTGCCCGTGAAGAAGGCTTCGTCGCACGTATAGACTTCGTCGCGCGTGATGCGCTTTTCGATCACTTCGATGCCCGCGTCCTTCGCCAGCGTGATGATGGTGTCGCGCGTGATGCCGTCGAGGCACGACGACAGGTCGGGCGTGTACAGCTTGCCGTTGTTCACGAGGAAGAAGTTTTCGCCCGAGCCTTCGGACACGTAGCCGTCCACGTCGAGCAGCAGCGCTTCGTCGTAGCCGTCGGCCGTGGCTTCCTGGTTGGCCAGGATGGAGTTGACGTACCAGCCCGACGCCTTCGCGCGGACCATCGACACGTTCACGTGATGGCGCGTGAACGACGAGGTCTTCACGCGGATGCCCTTCCTGATGCCGTCTTCGCCGAGGTACGCGCCCCACGGCCACGCGGCGATCGCGACGTGGATGGTGTTGCCCTTGGCCGACACGCCCAGCTTTTCCGAACCGACCCAGATGATCGGGCGCAGGTAGCACGATTCCAGCTTGTTCTCGCGGACGACCTCGCGCTGCGCGGCGGCGAGCGTTTCATGGTCGAACGGAACGTCCATCTGGAAAATCTTGGCCGAGTTCAGGAGGCGCTTGGTGTGCTCGTTCAGGCGGAAGATCGACGTGCCGCCGTCGGCCGTCTTGTAGGCGCGCACGCCTTCGAAGACGCCCATGCCGTAGTGCAGCGTATGGGTGAGGACGTGGATCTTGGCGTCGCGCCAATCGATGAGCTTGCCATCCATCCAGATCTTGCCGTCGCGGTCGGCCATTGACATACGGTTCTCCAGGCAGTGCGGGTTCGCGGGTTCGGACTCTGACGTCTGATCGTGACGCCGGATTGGGGTAATCGGAGCATGGCGCGACCAAGACAGATGCAGGCGCGCCATGCGGCGAAAAGCGATATTTTAGCGTCTTTTGCACAAGCAACGGGCATTCGCGGGCACCCTGGACGCTATAATCCGGCGGTTGCTGAAAACAAAACCGCATGCGCCAGCGGCTGCTTCACGATCTGGCGCTGACCTCCTGCCATCGTGGCGTTTGTCGCGTTCGTCGCGCCGCGCCGCATCCGTCTCATGCTCGCTCGCTTGTCCGAACTCGACCGCCGTGCCTTCCGTGATGGCGCGCGCGCCTATTCGCCGACGCTGATGGCGATTTTCTCCTGGGGCCTCGTGACGGGCGTCGCGATGAGCAAGTCGGTGATGACCGTGCCGCAGTCGCTCGCGATGTCGCTGCTGGTCTACGCGGGCTCGTCGCAACTGGCCGTGCTGCCGCTGATGCTCGCCAAGCTGCCTCTCTGGACGATCCTGCTGACGGCCGCGATGGTGAATACGCGTTTCGTGATCTTCAGCGCGGGCCTCGCCCCTCACTTCTCCTATCTGCCGCTGCACCGGCGCCTGCTGGTCGGCTACTTCAACGGCGACGTCATCTATCTGCTGTTCCAGAAGAAGGGCTTCCAGCATGGCTATGTGCCCGGCAAGGAGGCGTATTTCTGGGGCATGGCGATCGCGAGCTGGCTGTCGTGGCAGGTGTCGTCGGTCATCGGCATCCTGCTCGCGAGCCTGTTTCCCGACAACTGGGGACTTTCGCTCGCGGGCACGCTCGCGCTGCTGCCCGTGATGGTGTCGGCGATCTCGTCGCGCTCCACCCTGGCGGCCGTGAGCGTCGCGGGCATCGTCGCGCTGATCGCGTTCGATCTGCCGTACCGTCTGGCGCTGCCGCTTGCCGTCGTGACGGCCATCATCGCGGGCACGGCCGCCGATGCCATGGTCGAGCGCGCCGATCTGCGCCGCATCCGCAACAACACGAGAAGCTCGGGAGACGTGCAATGAGCACCTTGCAAATCTGGCTCGCGATCATCGGCATGACGTTTGTCACAGCGCTGACACGCGCGCTGTTTCTGATCGGGGGTGAGCGCACGGTGCTGCCGGAGCGCGCACAACGGATGCTGCGTTACGCACCCGCGGCGGCGCTGGCGGCCGTCGTCGTGCCGGACGTGGCCGTGACGGACAGCGGCGTATCCATCGCGCTCTCGAATCACGAGCTGTACGGCACGCTCGCGGGCCTCGCGTGGTTCATGTGGCGGCGGACTATGCTCGGCACGATTGTGGTGGGGATGCTGGTGTTCACGGCGCTGCGGCTGATGTTCTGATGCCACCTGCAGGCAGTTGCCGATGCTGCGCTGCAATATCGCGCAGCGCCCGCTGTCACCGGCAAATACTGGGATTCGCCAGGATCGGCTTAGATCGATCTGTCGATCGGTTAAAATACCTGTCTTCCGGATCACGCGCGAAGCCGCCGGCACCGTTCGCGAGAGGCCATTCGCGCAGCGTCCGCACCGCCTTCCAATCAACCGCATATCAATCATGAACAAGGTATTGCGTCTCTCCGATCTGATCGCCGAAGGCAAGCTATCCGGCAAACGCGTCTTCATCCGCGCCGACCTGAACGTGCCGCAGGACGACGCCGGCAACATCACCGAAGACACCCGCATCCGCGCTTCCGTGCCCGCCATCAAGTCCGCGCTGGACGCGGGCGCGGCCGTCATGGTCACGTCGCACCTGGGCCGCCCGACGGAAGGCGACTTCAAGCCTGAAGATTCCCTCGCGCCCGTCGCGAAGCGTCTCGCCGAACTGCTCGGCCGCGACGTGCCGCTCGTGCAGAACTGGGTCGAAAACGGCGTGAACGTGGCGCCCGGCCAGGTCGTGCTGCTCGAAAACTGCCGCGTGAACAAGGGCGAGAAGAAAGATTCCGACGAGCTCGCGCAAAAAATGGCGAAGCTCTGCGACGTGTACGTGAACGACGCGTTCGGCACCGCGCACCGCGCCGAAGCGACCACGCACGGCATCGCGAAGTACGCGGCCGTCGCCTGCGCGGGTCCGCTGCTCGCCGCCGAACTCGAAGCGCTCGGCAAGGCGCTCGGCTCGCCCAAGCGCCCGCTCGTGGCAATCGTCGCGGGCTCGAAGGTGTCGACCAAGCTGACCATCCTGAAGT
The DNA here is from genome assembly GCF_007995085.1 of Paraburkholderia azotifigens. Lineage (GTDB taxonomy): Bacteria > Pseudomonadota > Gammaproteobacteria > Burkholderiales > Burkholderiaceae > Paraburkholderia > Paraburkholderia azotifigens. Next base: position 1,952,347 of record NZ_VOQS01000001.1, on the reverse strand, counting down.
CGCTCGCCGACAAGGTCGATCAGCTGATCGTCGGCGGCGGCATCGCGAACACGTTCATGCTCGCGGCCGGCCTGAAGATCGGCAAGTCGCTGGTCGAAGCGGATCTCGTCGACGAAGCGAAGGCAATCATCGAATCGGCCAAGGCGCGCGGCGCATCGGTGCCGATCCCGTCGGACGTCGTGACGGCGAAGGAATTCGCGGCGACGGCGCAAGCCACCGTCAAGCAGGTCGCCGACATCGAAGACGACGACATGATCCTCGACATCGGACCGGAAACGGCAAAGGCGCTCGCCGGTCAGCTCGAAAAGGCGGGCACGGTCGTCTGGAACGGCCCCGTCGGCGTGTTCGAGTTCGACCAGTTCGGCAACGGCACGAAGACGCTGGCTGAAGCGATCGCGAAGTCGTCGGCGTACTCGATTGCAGGCGGCGGCGACACGCTCGCGGCCATCGCCAAGTACGGCATCCACGACAAGGTCAGCTATATCTCGACGGGCGGCGGGGCATTCCTCGAATTCCTCGAGGGCAAGAAGCTGCCCGCAGTCGCAGTGCTGGAATCGCGGGCCTGATAATGGCGACGCGCTCCCCCAACAAGCCTCAGAAGACGCGCAACGCGTCGCGCACGGCAGCGGCAGGGGAGCGCGCAGCGCGCTCCGCAGATGCGCTGCACCGGGAGGCCGCTGAACAGGCGGCCTCGCAGCAGAAATACGATCACGCGCCAGTGGCACAGACCGCAGCCGTGACGCAAGCAGATCAGAATACGGGACTGGCTGTCGTCGAAGCCGCAGACAACACAGACGAAACAGCCGGTTCAACCGCAACGGTGTCTCTCGCCTCGCACACCGAAGCCGACGAATCCTTGCCCGCAGCTGAAACGACTCAGGAAGTCACCCAGCCGCAGGCATCGAAGATCGCAGCAGCTCCCCACGATTCGACGCCGGGCCTTCAAGGTTCGAAGGGAACGAACGGCGCACCACCCCATGTAGCACCTGTCGTTGCGCAGCCTCCGCATCCGACTCCCAACGTTCATCCCAGCGATCTCATCCAGACGAGGAGACTCATGCATCGCGCCACCAAGATTGTCGCAACCATCGGACCCGCTTCCAGCACGCAGGACATCCTGCTGCAGATGATTCAGGCGGGCGCCGACGTGGTGCGTCTCAACTTCTCGCACGGCACCGCCGACGACCATCGTCAACGCGCGGAGTTCGTACGTGAAGCGGCCCGGCAGGCAGGCCGCGAAGTCGGCATCATGGCCGATCTGCAAGGCCCGAAGATCCGTGTCGGCAAGTTCGAAAACGGCAAGACGACGCTGATTGCCGGCAACACCTTCATCCTCGATGCCGACTGCGAGCTCGGCAACGACGACCGCGTCGGTCTCGACTATAAGGATCTGCCGCGCGACCTGCGGGCAGGCGACACGCTGCTTCTGAACGACGGCCTGATCGTGCTGACCGTCTCGCGCTTGATCGGCAACGAAATTCACACGGTCGTGAAGATCGGCGGCGACCTGTCGAACAACAAGGGCATCAACCGCCAGGGCGGCGGCCTGACGGCGCCGGCGCTGACCGCGAAGGACATGGAAGATATCCGCACGGCGATGTCGCTGGGCGCGGACTACGTCGCCGTGTCGTTTCCGAAGAACGCGACCGACATGGAAATGGCGCGCCAGCTCGCGAACATCGCGGGCGCGCCGTACAACATCAAGCCGAAGATGATCGCGAAGATCGAGCGCGCCGAGGCCATTCCGGCGCTGCAAGGCATTCTCGAAGCATCGGACGGCATCATGGTCGCGCGCGGCGACCTCGCCGTCGAAGTCGGCAACGCGGCCGTGCCCGCGCTGCAGAAGCGCATGATCAAGATGGCGCGCGACATGAACAAGTTCGTGATCACGGCCACGCAGATGATGGAATCGATGATCCACGCGCCCGTGCCAACCCGCGCGGAAGTGTCGGACGTCGCGAACGCGGTGCTGGACGGCACGGATGCCGTGATGCTGTCGGCGGAATCGGCGGCGGGCAAGTACCCGGTGCAGACCATCGAGACGATGGCGGCCATCTGCGTCGAAGCCGAGAAGTCCGAGCACGTCGAACTGGACAAGGATTTCCTCGACCGCACGTTCACGCGCATCGACCAGTCGATCGCAATGGGCGCGCTGTTCACCGCGTATCACCTGGGCGCCAAGGCGATCGTCGCGCTGACGGAGTCGGGCTCGACGGCGCTGTGGATGTCGCGTCACTGGACGCACGTGCCGATCTTCGCGCTCACGCCCCGCACGGGCAGCGAGCGCGCAATGGCGATCTACCGCAACGTCACGCCGCTGCATCTCGATACCAGCAGCGACCGCGACATCGCGCTCGCGCAGGCGCTCGAAGTAGTGGTCGGCAAGGGCTACGCGGCGCGCGGCGACATGGTCGTGCTGACCGTCGGCGAGCCGATGGGCCAGGCGGGCGGCACGAACACGCTGAAGATCGTGCGTGTCGGCGAGCCGGTCTGAGGTTGACATGAGCTTGACAGTCAGCCAGCCATAAACCGCCGTGAGAGCGAGTTAAAGCAAGCCGTTACGTTGAGGAACAACGGCAAAACCGAACGGCACGCGTGAAGCAGAACGCCGTGTCCCCAAAGAGAGGTGGCGCACACGGTTTGGGAGAGTGCGCTCGGGACACGGTCTGCTTCGCGATAAAATTGCACGAAACTGCACAAATAGATGCCGTCGGCACAGATTTCGTTTCAATCTATGGAGTAATCAATGCCTCTCGTATCAATGCGTCAACTGCTGGACCATGCCGCCGAACACGGTTATGGCCTTCCGGCATTCAACGTGAACAACCTGGAGCAGGTGCAGGCAATCATGGCGGCAGCCGATCAGGTCAACGCGCCTGTGATCATGCAGGCCTCGGCAGGCGCGCGTAAGTACGCGGGCGAGCCTTTCCTGCGTCATCTGATCGAAGCGGCCGTTGAATCGTATCCGCACATTCCCGTCGTGATGCACCAGGACCACGGCCAGTCGCCCGCAGTCTGCATGGCCGCGATCCGCAGCGGCTTCACGAGCGTGATGATGGACGGCTCGCTCGAAGCCGACGGCAAGACGGTCGCGTCGTACGAGTACAACGTCGAGGTGTCGCGCAAGGTCGTTGAAGCGGCGCATTCGATCGGCGTGACGGTTGAAGCGGAACTGGGCGTGCTCGGCTCGCTCGAAACGCTGATGGGCGACAAGGAAGACGGCCACGGCGCGGAAGGCACGATGACGCGCGAGCAGCTGCTGACGGACGTCGAGCAGGCCGCCGACTTCGTGAAGCTCACGCAGTGCGACGCTCTCGCCATTGCAATCGGCACGTCGCACGGCGCGTACAAGTTCTCGAAGAAGCCGACGGGCGATATCCTGTCCATTCAGCGTATCCGCGAGATTCACGAGCGCATTCCGAACACGCACCTGGTGATGCACGGTTCGTCGTCGGTGCCGCAGGAACTGCTGGCCGAAATCCGCGAATTCGGCGGCGACATGAAGGAAACGTACGGCGTGCCCGTCGAGGAAATCCAGATCGGCATCAAGCATGGCGTGCGCAAGATCAACATCGACACCGATCTGCGTCTGGCCATCACGGGTGCGATCCGTCGCTACCTGGCGGAAAATCCGTCGAAGTTCGATCCGCGCGACTATCTGAAGCCGGCTCGCGAAGCCGCGAAGAAGGTCTGTGTGGACCGTTATCTGGCGTTCGGCTGCGAAGGCCAGGCGTCGAAGATCAAGCCGGTCTCGCTGGACAAGATCGCTGAGAAGTACAAGGCGGGCGAACTCGCGCAAGTCGTTCGCTAGGCGGCAGGCGGGCGCGCTTCCGGGCCGCCCGTATGCCGTACGCAGTCGTGCGCGCCTGGCCATCCGGCCAGGTTGTCGTCAGATCGCCGTTCCCGCAATATCCGGGGAACGGCGTTTCCCTTTTGCTGTTTCCCTTTAGTTCGGGCAGTTTCAGGCCCATTTTTGCGAATCACGACGATGTCTACCCTCTACGAATCCACGCTCCGCTCGCTGCCGTTGCTCGGCCGCGGCAAGGTCCGCGACAACTACGCGGTGGGCAACGACCAGTTGCTGATCGTCACGACGGACCGTCTGTCCGCTTTCGACGTCATCATGGGCGAGCCGATTCCGGACAAGGGTCGCGTGCTGAACCAGATGGCGAACTTCTGGTTCGACAAGCTCAAGCACGTCGTGCCGAATCATTTGACGGGCGTTGCGCCCGAAACCGTCGTCGCGCCTGAAGAAGTCGAGCAGGTGAAGGGCCGCGCGGTAGTCGTGAAGCGCCTCGAGCCGATTCTCGTCGAAGCCGTGGTGCGCGGCTATCTGGCCGGTAGCGGCTGGAAGGACTATCAGGCGACGGGCGCCGTGTGCGGCGTGCAGTTGCCCGAAGGCCTGCAGAACGCGCAGAAGCTGCCCGAGCCGATCTTCACGCCGGCAGCCAAGGCCGAGATGGGCCATCACGACGAAAACATCACGTACGAAGAGATGGAGCGCCGCATCGGCACCGAGCTGTCGGCGACGATCCGCGACATCTCGATCCGCCTGTACAAGGAAGCGGCCGATTACGCGGCAACCCGCGGCATCATCATCGCCGACACGAAGTTCGAATTCGGTCTGGACGAGCACGGCAAGCTGTATCTGATGGACGAAGCGCTGACGGCGGACTCGTCGCGCTTCTGGCCGGCGGATCAGTACCAGGTCGGCACCAACCCGCCGTCCTTCGACAAGCAGTTCGTGCGCGATTGGCTCGAAACCCAGCCGTGGAAGAAAGAGCCGCCCGCACCGAAGCTGCCGGACGAAGTCGTCACGAAGACGGCCGAGAAGTATCAGGAAGCGCTCGAGCGCCTCACGGGACAGAAGCTCGACTGAGCGCATCGCATACGGAAAGACAACATGAGTGAAGCACACACGCACAGCGCGCCCGTCGTCGGCGTGCTGATGGGTTCCAGCTCCGACTGGGAAGTGATGAAGAACGCGGTCGCGATCCTGCAGGAATTCGGCGTGCCGTACGAAGCTAAGGTCGTGTCCGCGCATCGCATGCCGGACGAAATGTTCGCCTATGCTGAAAGCGCACGCGAACGCGGCATCCGCGCGATCATCGCGGGCGCGGGGGGCGCGGCGCATCTGCCGGGCATGCTCGCCGCGAAGACGACGGTGCCCGTGCTGGGCGTGCCTGTCGCGAGCAAGTACCTGAAGGGCGTCGATTCGCTGCATTCGATCGTGCAGATGCCGAAGGGCGTGCCCGTCGCGACCTTCGCGATCGGCGAAGCGGGCGCGGCGAATGCGGCGCTGTTCGCCGTGTCGCTGCTGTCGGGCACGTCGCCGGAATATGCGGAGAAGCTCGCCGCGTTCCGCGTGCGCCAGAACGAGGCGGCTCACGCAATGACGCTGCCCCCGCTGTAACCGCAGTTGTTCGACGTAGCCGTTCCACTTCGCCGTTCAATGTTTCACTCGGCCGATCCCCACGTCGGCCGCGACCGACCACCAAGATGAATCCAGACAACACTCCCGTTTCACCGATTATGCCCGGCGCATGGCTCGGCATGGTTGGTGGCGGCCAGTTGGGCCGCATGTTCTGCTTTGCCGCGCAGGCGATGGGCTATCGCGTCGCCGTGCTCGATCCCGACGAGACCAGCCCGGCGGGCGCTGTCGCGGATCGCCATCTGCGCGCCGCCTATGACGACGAAGCGGCCCTCACCGAACTCGCGCGGCTGTGCGCGGCGGTATCGACCGAATTCGAAAACGTCCCTGCCGCGAGCCTGGATTTCCTCGCGCGCACGACCTTCGTGAGTCCCGCGGGGCGCTGTGTCGCCGTCGCGCAGGACCGCATCGCGGAGAAGCGCTTCATCGCGTCGTCGGGTGTGCCTGTTGCGCCGCACGTCGTGATCGAAACATCGGACGCGCTGGCCGCGCTGGATGACGCCGCACTCGAAGCCGTGCTGCCCGGCATTCTGAAAACGGCGCGCATGGGTTACGACGGCAAGGGCCAGGTGCGCGTCGGCAGCGCCGCCGAAGTGCGCGCGGCGTATGCGTCGCTGGGCGGCGTACCGACCGTGCTGGAAAAGCGTCTGCCGTTGAAATTCGAAGTGTCGGCGCTGATCGCGCGCGGCGCGACGGGTTGCTCGGCCGTGTATCCGCTGGCGCAGAACACGCATCGCAACGGCGTGCTGTCGCACACCATCGTGCCCGCACCCGACGCGAACGCGACGCTCGTCGAGCAGGCACAGCAGGCCGCGCTGCAGATCGCGGACAAGCTCGGTTATGTGGGCGTGCTGTGCGTCGAGTTCTTCATTCTGGAAGACGGCACGCTGGTTGCGAACGAAATGGCGCCGCGTCCGCACAACTCCGGCCACTACACCGTCGACGCCTGTGCGACGAGCCAGTTCGAACAGCAGGTGCGCGCGATGACGGGCATGCCGCTCGGCGATACGCGTCAGCATTCGCCCGCCGTGATGCTGAACATCCTCGGCGATGTGTGGTTCCCGGTCAACGCGAAGGGCGACAAGCCTACGGCCGCCGTCACGCCGCCGTGGCATGAAGTCGCCGCGATGCCGGAAGCGCGCCTGCATCTGTATGGCAAGGAAGAAGCGCGGCCCGGCCGCAAGATGGGTCATGTGAATTTCACGGCCGCGACGCTCGAGCATGCGCGTTCGGCGGCGCGTGACTGCGCGCGTCTGCTGCATATCCCGACGAACTGAGCACAAGCCCTTATGCCGGATCAAACGAAACCTGCCGACGTGGCGTCGAGCGTCGGCGCCGACGAGATCGCGCACGCGGCAGCGCTGCTCGATGCAGGACAACTCGTCGCGTTTCCTACCGAGACCGTGTATGGGCTGGGAGGCGATGCCGAAAGTCCTGATGCAGTCGCGCGCATTTATGCGGCGAAGGGCAGGCCGGCGAATCATCCCGTGATCGTCCATCTGGCGCCGAACGGCGATCCGAACTATTGGGTCGCGCAGTTGCCGTCCGAAGCACAGCGTCTGATCGACGCGTTCTGGCCGGGTCCGCTTACGCTAATTCTCAAGCGTGCCGCGCATATTCCGGCAGCGGTGAGCGGTGGCCAGGATTCCGTCGGGTTGCGTTGTCCGTCGCATCCTGTCGCGCAGTCGCTGCTCGCGGCGTTCAGCGCGTTGCGCAATGGACATGGCGGCGTGGCGGCGCCGTCGGCAAACCGCTTTGGTCACGTCAGCCCGACTACGGCGCAACATGTGCGCGACGAGTTCGGCGACACGATTCACGTGCTCGATGGCGGGTCGTCGGACGTGGGGATCGAATCGACCATCGTCGATTTGTCGCGCGGCTTTCCGGCGCTGCTGCGGCCGGGGCATGTGACGCCGCAGGACATTGCCGACGTGCTCGGCGAAATGCCGCGCCTGCCCGATGGTTCGGACGCGAGCGCGCCGCGTGCGTCCGGCACGCTGAAGGCGCACTATGCGCCGCGCACGCCGCTTGCGTTGCTGCCCTTCGACGTGCTCGAGCCGCTATTGGCTGCGCGCGCTCCCGGCGAGCGCGTGGCGTTGGTCGCGCGCTCGTCGCGCGCAGGGCGCTGGGCGGAAGCGGCGGACGTACATTTCGTCGCCGCGCCGGAAGATCCGCATCTGTATGCGCGCGATCTTTATGGTTTGCTGCGCGCGCTGGATCGCGCGAACGTGTCGCGCATCCTGATCGAGAAGTTGCCCGATACCATCGAATGGATCGCCGTCAACGACCGGCTGGGTCGTGCAGCGGCTGCCTTCGAGGCGAACGAGGCCTGACGCTTTCGTAGCGAAGCAGACGCCCGAAAACAAAAAGCCCGGCTCGCAAGAGCCGGGCTTTTTTGCATCGGAAGAAGCCGGGTAGAGCGCTTACTTGCCCAGACCCGACGCCGCGATCTTGCCTTCGACGAGCGTCGCGAATGCAGCATGCGCATGCGTCGTCGGGTGGATCGTATCGGCGAACACGTACGACTGGTCCGCGCCCGCGACCGTCAGCGTATTCGGCGAGCAGAACAGCGACGACGCGAATTGCTGGCCGTACTGCGCCGCCGTCATGCCGCCGACCAGCACCGACGGGTTCGCCGTCGCGTACGCCGTCGCGTTCGCAGCCATCTGCGTGATGTTGCAGGCCGTGCCCGTCGTGTTGCTGAAACCTTGTGCCGACGGATTGGCGAGCAGCGGCGTGAGCCAGTCGCTCGTCTGCACGTAGATCACCTTGTTCGTCAGGCCGCCCGCCGCCAGCGCCTGCTGCAGCACGCCGTTGTACGTCGCGACAATGCCCGAAATCACCGTCGGCACCTGCGTCGAGTTCAATTGCGCGGCAAGGCTGGCGGCGAGCGGCGTCTTGCCGATATCGGGCACATCCATGACGACGACGTGCGTCGCACCGCTCTTGAGAAGCGTACCGATCTGCACCGCAAGCGCCTGCGCCATCGGACCGACCGTGCTCTGGGCGACGGACTGGACCACCAGCGGCGCCTGGGTCGGATCGGTGAGTTGAGCGACCTGCGTTGAGATCGTGGTCAGCATCGTCGACAGGTTCTGCAAGATGTCGTTGGCGCCGCCGTTGATCAGCACGAGCTGATTCGAATTGAAGCTGCCGTGATCGGTCAGATATTGCTGGACCTGCTTCGTCACCGGCCAGGTCGTTGCCGCCTGATTGTTGGGCGCGTAGCCGTTGCCGTCCGTGCGCGACACGTCGGAGCCACCCTGCGCGTAGCCAAAGCCACCATTGGCCACGAGCGCCTTGCCGAAGCCGCCGACGTATGCCGGCGTCAGCGTATCGCCGTAGTATTCGGCGATCTTCTGCGTCCACACTTCGCCGGGGTTCGTCGTGAAGCGGCCGCCGCCGAAGCTCGCGGTGATCACGGGCGAATAGGTGCCGACGTCCGACAGGCTGTCTCCGAACGACACGACCTGCAGTTTGACCCCGCCCGCCGGCGTGCTGCTCGCGTTGTTGTTATTGTTGTTGTCACTGCCGCCGCCGCAAGCGACGAGCGTCGCGAATGCCGCGCATGCGACGGCGATCCGCGCGAAACGCACGACGCCAGTGTTATTTGATGCTTGCTTCATAAGATCCTTATCTCCTCGTATGGTCTGGCTTCGAGCGATGTGTCTCGTGCGCCATCTGTTGCGGGCCGCGCCATCGCGTGGACACGGCGTCGGCCTGCAAAACCTTCCCTGCCTGCTGCCTGTTTTTCTGCTTGTTGCCCTGCTATTCGATGAGCCGTTCAGACGGCTCCGTTATTGTTGTGTTGTCCTTGCCCGGCAGTCTCATGGGCATCGCTGGCATCGCTGGCGCCGCTCAAACTCGCGTGATACTGCGCGGCCCAGGCTGGCGGCGCGAACAGCGCGCTGAGCCGGTTGCGCCAGCCGCGCACGCGCACGAAGTCCTGCGCCATCGACGCCCATTCATGAAACGTCGCCTTGAGCGGGTTGAAGGTGTAAAGCGGCTCGACGATGCCGTACACGGGCGGCTCGCGCGGATCTTCTTCGACATAGCTGCCGAACAGCCGGTCCCAGATCACCAGCACGCCCGCGTAGTTGCGGTCGATATAACGGTCGTTGCGAGCGTGATGCACGCGATGGATCGACGGCGTGTTGAGCACGTATTCGAGCCAGCCGAGCGTGCCGACCGACTGCGTATGCACGAAGAACTGAAACGCCAGATTGATCAGCACGATGCCGACGATCTGCTTCGGCGGAAAGCCGAGCAAGGCGAGCGGAATCCAGAACACCCACATGCCCGCGACGGGATACATGAGGCTCTGGCGAAACGCCGTCGAGAAGTTCATGCGTTCCGACGAGTGATGCACGACATGCGCGGCCCACAGCCAGCGCACGCGATGGCTGCAGCGGTGAAACACGTAATAGAGCAGATCCTGCGCGACGAACAGCACGACGAACGATATCCAGCCCGCATGCCAGTCGAGCAGCCGGTAGTGCGCGTAGCAATACGCATAGACGGGAATCACGAACAGCCACGCGAGCTTGTCGGCGCCCTGGTGCATCAGTGCGAGCGCGGTGTTGCACAAGGTGTCGCGCCAGCTGTACATGCGCGCATCGGAACGTGCGCGCCGCGCGTGCCACGCTTCCCAGCCGATGCACGCGAGAAAGATGGGCGCCATGCCGAGCAGAAGCAATTCGGCATCGAATTGCATTGACGTCTCCCTCCGAGGATCCCTGCGGCCTCCTCGACGGGAAGCCGGCATTGTCTTTATTGTTTGAATGCCGCGCTGTTCTGCCGATGGCGCATGCTGCGTGCGCCATCATGCATGTTTGTCTGCGCTTAATTTTGATACTGGGCGACAGCGTACAACGCGAAGCGGCGCGCCGGCACCGCTTCAATAGAAGGAATCCTCAGTGCGCGCCGCGGCGCTGAGGGTTTTTCCTGGCTTTGCGGTGAGACTCCTGCGTGGCTTCGGCGGGCTGGGGGTTGGCCGTGCTGGCGAGCATCGCGGAAGGGCCCTGATAGACCCATTCGAGCAGTTCGTCGTGCGCGGCGCGCGCGGCTTCCGCGTGCGGATCGTTGATCAGGCTGACGACGACATAGCTCTGTCCGTCGGCCGAGGCGACATAGCCTGCGATCGCGCGCACGTCGCGCAGCGTGCCCGTCTTGATGTGCGCGTTGCCGTTCACGGGCTTCGACGTGAGCCGATTGCGCATCGTGCCGTCCACGCCGACCACGGGCAGCGAATCGACGAATACCTGTGCGACGGGGCTCGCGTTCGCGCTTTGCAGCAGGTCGGCGAGCGCGAGCGCGGTGATGTGCTCTTCACGCGACAGGCCCGAGCCGTTGTCGAGGCTCAGGTATTCCATCGGCATCGCGCTGCGATGCAGGAACGATTCGATTGCATCCGCCGACTTCGCGGGCGTCGCGGGCGGCCGGTTCATGACGGCGCCGATCGTCAGGAACAGATTGCGCGCCATCGTGTTGTTGCTGAACTTGTTGATGTCGTGAACGATGTCCGACAGCATCGGCCCCCGATGTGTCGCGACGAGTTTAGCGTCGATGGGCACAGGGCCTTCGCGCGTCGTGCCGTTGAACGTGCCGCCCGTCTGCTGCCACAGCGCGAGGAAGCCGCCCGCGAAGAACGTCGTGTGATCGAGCACGGCCACGTTGACGGTGCGCTCGCCGCAGCGCATCGGATAGTCGCCGATGAACGACGCATTGACGACCCCATTCGCGGCGGGCGTGACGGCCGGCGTCACAAGTTCGCCGCGGCACGGGCCGCGCGTCGCGCGCAGTTCGTTGTCGATCTGCAGTTGCGCGAGCGCGGGCAGCACGTCGATCTGCACCTTGCCGTCGTCGGACGGCGACATCGTGAACGACAGCGACTTGAACGCGTACAGCAGCGGATCGGGGCCGACGTTGTACGGCGCGTTGGCGTCGTCGTCGAAGGCGGGCAGGTCGCGCGTCGACGGATCGAAGAAGCGCTTGTCGAGCACGAGCGCGCCGTCGATGCCCGTGATGCCCGCCTTGTGAATCTTCTGCACGAGATCGATCAACTCTTCCGGCACGAGCTTCGGATCGCCTGTGCCCTGGATGTAAAGATTGCCGTGCAGCACGCCGCTGCCGTCGACGCTGCCTTGCGCGTAGGCCGTCGTTTTCCAGCGATAGTCCGGGCCGAGCATCGACAGGCCGGAGTAGGTGGTGACGAGCTTCATCGTCGACGCGGGCATCATCGGCTTGCCGGCGTTCAGCGCGAGCACGGGCGTGCGGTCGCCGACTTTCTCGACCACCACGCTGATCGACGACAGCGGCACGTGCGCGCGCTGCAGGCCCGCCATCATGGCAGGCGGCAGCACGGTGGTGACGTTGACGGCGGGCTGCTGTGCTTTCTTGCGCGCGTGAGCGGGTGTGGGCGCGGCGACAGCGAGCGCGGCGCATGCAAACAGCACGGCGGCGGCGCGCGATGCTGCGCGACGGTTTGCGGACAACGAAGCCGCCGGCTCAGCGTGAGCGGACGTGAGCGTCCTGAAGCGGCGCCCGAGCGAACAGGCACACGACGAAGCAAGTGAAACGAAGGCGAGCGGCATGTACGGAAAATCGTCGAAATAGCGGCGCGTGGCAGCCTGAATCGGTCTGCGCGGAAAGGCAAATGCAAGGGCCAGTCAACAGTATTGCAGAGCGGAAATACCGGCCGCACCGTGCAAAGCGCTCATTGTAGAGAGTTGCGATGACGTCGCGAAAAAAATGATGCCGTGTGTTTCGCATGCGTCACGCGCTGTGTGACACCATCTTCCACCCGTATGCAGCGGGCATTCAAGAAAGATGAAAAAAGTACGCGGGCGCTAGAATGCTGGCATCGAAAACACACGGCCGGGACGTGCGTGCCGTAAATACCGGCCATGCCGGAACGGATGGAGAGCGATGCGGATACTTCTCGTTGAAGACGACCGGATGATCGCCGAGGGCGTGCGAAAGGCGCTGCGCGGCGAAGGCTTCGCGGTTGACTGGGTGCAGGACGGCGAGTCCGCGCTGAACGCGGCGCAAGGCCAGCCCTACGATCTCGTGCTGCTCGATCTCGGCCTGCCGAAGCGCGACGGTCTGGATGTATTGCGCACGCTGCGCACGCGCGGTCACCAGTTGCCCGTGCTGATCGTCACCGCGCGCGACGCGGTCGCGGATCGCGTGAAAGGACTCGACGCCGGCGCTGACGATTACCTCGTCAAGCCGTTCGATCTCGACGAACTCGGCGCCCGGATGCGCGCGCTGATCCGTCGCCAGTCGGGACGCAGCGAGTCGACCATTCGCCACGGCAATCTGACGCTCGATCCCGCTTCGCATCAGGTGACGCTCGACGGCGCGCCTGTCGCGCTGTCCGCGCGCGAATTCGCGCTGCTCGCGGCGCTGCTCGCGCGGCCGGGCGCGGTGCTGTCGAAGAGCCAGCTCGAAGAAAAGATGTACGGCTGGGGCGAGGAGATCGGCAGCAATACCGTCGAGGTGTATATCCACGCGCTGCGCAAGAAGCTCGGCGCGGAATTGATCCGCAACGTGCGCGGTCTCGGTTACATGATCGCGAAGGAAGCCTGACACGATGCGTTCGATTCGCCGTCAACTGCTTTTCTGGCTGCTTGCCATCGTGTTGCTCGGCGTCGGTATTGCGGGCTGGCTGATCTACCGCCAGGCGCTCGCCGAAGCCAACGAACTGTTCGATTACCAGTTGCAGGAAATTGCCGCTGCGCTGCCCGCCGAGCCGTTTTCGCAGGTGCTCAGCTCGCGCGATACGGGCGACGAAGGCATCGTGCTGCAAATCTGGAATCGCAACGGCGTGCTGATGTACTACTCGCATCCGCGCGCGCCGCTCGCGCCGCGCGCCGAACTCGGCTTTTCGACGGAGCGCACCGAACGCGGCGACTGGCGCGTGTATGGCGCGATCGTCGGCGACAACGTCGTGCAGCTGGCGCAGCCGCTGTCGGTGCGCAACCGGCTCGCGGCGAACGTCGCGCTGCGCACGCTGTGGCCGCTGATCGTGCTGCTGCCGCTGCTCGGCGTGGCCGTGTGGGGCGTGGTCGGACGCGGGCTCGCGCCGCTGCGGCGCGTGACGGGCGCGCTCGACACGCGTCATCCCGAAGCACTCGATCCATTGCCCGACTCGCGTCTGCCGCTCGAAGTGCAGCCGCTCGTGCGCGCGTTGAACGGCCTGCTCGAACGTCTGGCTGTCGCGCTCGATACGCAAAAGGCCTTTGTCGCCGACGCCGCGCACGAACTGCGCACGCCGCTCGCCGCCGTGCAGATCCAGTCGCAGCTGGTGGCGCGCGCGCACGACGAAACCGAGCGCCGCGAAGCGCTGCACGATTTGCAGGCGGGCGTGACGCGCGCGACGCGTCTTGCCGAGCAGTTGCTCGCGCTCGCGCGTTCCGAACCGGATGGACACGCGGCCACGGGCACGGTCGATCTGAACGCGCTCGTGCACGAATGCGTGACCGCGTATCTGCCGCTCGCGCAGGAGCGTGGCGTGGATCTCGGCATCGAAGCGAGCGAGCCCGCGACGGTCGCGGGCGACACGGAAGCGCTGCGCGTGATGCTCAACAACCTGATCGACAACGCAACCAAGTACACGCCGGGCGGCGGGCGCGTCGACGTCTGTCTGCGCACGGAAGACGGCCGGCCCGTCGTGCAGATCGGCGACAGCGGCCCCGGCATTCCGCCTGACGAACGCAGCCGCGTGTTCGACCGCTTCTACCGCGTCGGCGCAGGCGCGAACCGCGCCCGCACGGACGTGTCGGGCAGCGGTCTCGGTCTCGCGATCGTGCGCCGCATCGCGCTCCAGCATCATGCGAGCGTCTCGCTCGACGACTCCGCAACGGGCGGGCTGCTCGTCAGCGTGCGCTTCTAGATCGGCTGTTTAGCCGAGCTTTCGTCCCGGTTGCGTTGTTTAAGACTGATTTAAGCGACGCCACGTACTCTTCGACTCATCAAAGAGTCAACTCTCCCAATCAGGAGTACACGATGAAAGCAAAAATGCTGACCCGTAGCGCCGTCGCGGCGGCTGTCGTCATCGCTTTGTCGGCGGGCTATGTGGCCGGCCACCGCAACGTGCCCGCGCCGCAGGTGATCTCGCCCGCGGCAGCCGCCATGATGCCCGCCGAAGCCGCGGCGAAAACGGGTATTCCCGATTTCTCGGGTCTCGTCGAAACCTACGGTCCCGCTGTCGTCAACATCAGCGCGAAGCACGTCGTCAAGCAGACGGCGATGCGGGGCGGCAATAACAGTGGCCAGCTTCCCATCGACCCGAGCGATCCGTTCTACCAGTTCTACCGCCACTTCTTCGGCCAGATGCCGGGCGGCCCCAATGGCGGCCCGAACGGCGGCGACGACGGCGGCGACCGTCCGAGCGCGAGCCTCGGCTCGGGCTTCATCATCAGCAGCGACGGTTATGTGCTGACCAATGCGCACGTCGTCGACGGCGCGAACGTCGTCACCGTCAAGCTCACCGACAAGCGCGAGTTTAAGGCGAAGGTGGTCGGCGCCGACAAGCAGTCGGACGTCGCCGTGCTGAAGATCGACGCAAAGGATCTGCCCACCGTGAAGATCGGCGATCCGCGCCAGAGCAAGGTCGGCCAGTGGGTCGTCGCGATCGGCTCGCCGTACGGCTTCGACAACACGGTGACGTCGGGCATCATCAGCGCGAAATCGCGCTCGCTGCCGGACGAGAACTACACGCCGTTCATCCAGACGGACGTACCCGTGAACCCGGGTAATTCGGGCGGCCCGCTGTTCAATCTGCAAGGCGAAGTGATCGGCATCAACTCGATGATCTATTCGCAGACGGGCGGCTTCCAGGGCCTTTCGTTCGCTATCCCGATCAACGAGGCGGTCAAGGTCAAGGACGATCTCGTGAAGACGGGCCACGTGAGCCGCGGCCGTCTCGGCGTCGCGGTGCAGAGCGTGAACCAGACGCTCGCGGATTCGTTCGGCATGAAGAAGCCGCAAGGCGCGCTCGTCAGTTCCGTCGATCCGGGCGGTCCCGCCGCGAAAGCAGGCTTGCAGCCGGGCGACGTGATCCTGTCGGTGAACGGGGTGGATGTCGCGGACTCGTCGGCGCTGCCGTCGCAGATCGCGGGTATCAAGCCGGGCACGCAGGCCGATCTGCAGGTGTGGCGCGACAAGTCGACCAGGGATCTGAAGGTGACGATCGGCTCGCTGTCCGATACGAAAGCGGCAGCGAACGACAACGGCGGACCCGCGCAGATGCAAGGGCGGCTCGGTGTCGCCGTGCGTCCGCTCACGCCGCAAGAGAAGAGTGGCGCGTCGGTGTCGCACGGACTGCTGGTGCAGGATGCGAGCGGCGCGGCAGCGAGCGCGGGCATCCAGCCGGGCGACGTGATTCTGGCCGTCAACGGACGTTCGGTGTCGAACGTCGAGCAGTTGAAGCAGGCGGTGTCGGCGGCAGGCAACAGCATTGCGCTGCTGATCCAGCGCGATAACTCGCAGATCTTCGTACCCGTCGATCTCGGCTGAGTCCGGGCTCAGGTTGCCACTCAGGCAGCTACTCAGGTAGCGACTCAGGCAGCCACTCAGGCAGCAAATGCGGCAGCACCGGCCGGCGTCCGGTGAGTCGCCAGGTAAAAGCTGCCGGTCGTGAAAAAAAGTGGCGGTTCGCGCTCTGTTTGCGCGAACCGCCATTTTTCGTACAGGCCCGATTTACGGGGCCGCGCCGGGCAGCGCAGCGATGCGCGCGTCATGGGCATACAGATTGCGTGCGGACAGTCGTCAGAACTGTTTGGGTTCGCCCCGAAAAAGGAGCCACGCAATGATGCATCGTCGTCTCGTCGCCCGCGCCGTCACGGCAGCGGCTGCGACCGTTCTCACGCTCGGACTGGCGGGCGGCGCGTACGCGCAGCAGGCCAGCGACACCACGGGCGGCACAACCACCGACAACACCAGCGCGGGCAACGTCAATGGCGGCGGCCTGCCGCAAGTGCAGCAGCAGGGCGACGTGTCGTTCACGTCGGGCGGCGTCGGCCTCGACGAATCGAAGGCGCTGCTCGCCGCACAAAGCCAGTGGCCGTTATCGCTGCGCTTCACGGGGCCGGGCTCGGACTATCTCTCGGACGTCAAGGTCAAGATCGTCGACTCGCATGGCGGCAGCGTGCTCGATACGACGTCGCGCGGACCGTACATGCTCGTCAGGCTGCGCCCCGGCCGCTACACGGTGCACGCCGCCTACAAGGACAACGACCAGACGAAACCCGTCAATATTCCTGCGAAGGGCACGGCGAAGGCGGCGTTCTACTGGGGCACGCAGTAAGCCCGCTCGCTGCGATCCCATGACGGGCGGTCTGGGCCGACAGGCGAAAGCCGGCGCCGGCTAGCGGGCGCGTGCCCGTCCGGTGGCGCACGGCCTTACAGGGAACACGGCCACCGAGCGTCGCGTGCGTCGCGGCAATCCGTAGAGACCCGATGTCCGACGATGGACGCGCAAGCGCGGCGCGTTTGGTCAATAATGAGGCCACGGACACGCTCCGTGGCTTCTGCATTCGAAGCCGACGCTGGGTGGCCGAGGGAGACGCGCATCGCAGAACCAGAACGAAGCGGCGCGTGCCACGAATGCCGGGCTGGCGGTCCAGCCAGGCGGCCGATCGGAGCGTGCACGCACGTGCCAGCAGCGGAGCGGACGAGATGAACGATGCCCCATCCGGCGCAAGCGCCGAAGACGCGGACAGCGGTAATGCCGGACACGGCGACAATGCGCCTGGCGGTGCGCCAGCGCACAGCGGCGGCAGCGAGGCGGCCCATACGATTACCATTACGGCCAACCAGCATCGGGTGCGCGTGATCCATCAGGGCGTGACCTTCGCGGATACGCACACGGGACTCACCCTGAGCGAAACCGGTTGTTCCGACGTGTTCTATTTTCCCCGCGCAGATGTGAACATGGCGCGGCTGATCCCGTCGGCTCATACGTCGCATTGCCCGTTCAAGGGCGAAGCGTCGTACTTCCACCTGCATACGGAAGACGAGACGATCGAAAACGCAGTCTGGAGCTACGAAAGCCCTTTGGAGCGAGTGAGGCAGATAGCTGGGTATGTCGCGTTTTGCGCATCGCGCGTCGACCGCATCGATCAGACGTCCTGATCCCGCTGTCGCGCGTTCTTCGGGGAGGCTGTCATGGAATTGAACGACGCATTGAGAGTGCCGCTCGCGCCGTCCGAGGTCTGGGACGCGCTGCAGGATCTCGCGTTGCTGCGCGCGAGTCTCGACAATTGCGAATCGTTGCGACGGCTTCAGGGCGGTGAATACCTGCTGACGATGACAGTCCCGCTCGGGCCGCTGCGCGCGCACTATCAGATTCGCGCGCATGTCGCGAGCGAGGACGGCGCGCATAGCGCGAAGCCGCATCGCACGCTGAACTTCAAGGCGCGTGCCGAGGGCGTCGGCTCGCTGCGCGGGCAAATCGACGTGTCGCTGCGCACCGACGATCATCTCCATCTGCCCGGCCGCGGTCCGAGCACGCGCATCGACTATTCGGTGTGGGCGACCTCGACGGGACCGCTCGCGCAGTTGCCCGCGCGCCAGATCGAAAACGCGCTGCACGAACTGGCCGACGACTTCTTCACCGAATTCTGCGCCGTCGTGCAGGCGAAGCACGGCAAAGGCCCCAACCGTGCGAAGGGAACGCACGGCCGGCGTCAGCATGTATTCCTGCGGCCGATCAGCCTGAGCGGCGTGGCGCGGCGCGCGCGGCTGCACGATCAGCAGCAGGGCGGCACGCTGACGGGCCGCGCGGCGCATTCGCTGCTGCATGGCCTGCATCACGAGCACGATCCGCACGTGCTGCCGAACTGGGCGTGGGCGGCAATGATCTTCTTCGTCGCGTTGCTGCTTTACGTCGCGCGATACTTTACGCAGGGCTGACGGTCGTCGGGCAAGCACTCGTCAGCCGTCTTACGGCGCTTTCACACGCCGCGAAATTCCCGCCGCCATGCCGACGGCGACGTTCTGAACGCGTCGGTGAAATGCTGCCGCAGCGACGCCGTCGAGCCGAACCCGGCCATACCCGCAATCGACTCGATCGGCTCATCCGTACTTTCGAGCAAGTGCTGCGCGCGTCCGAGCCGCTGCGCGAGCAGCCACGCGCTCACCGTCGTCCCCGTCGCCGCCTTGAAATGCCGCGTGAACGTGCGGCGGCTCATTGCGGCGCGGCCGGCCAGCGAGTCGAGCGTGTGCGGCGCGTCGAGCGTGCCGTTGACCCAGTCGAGCAGTGCGGACAGACGGTTACCGCGCATGTCTTGCGGCATCGGTTGCTGTACGTACTGTGCCTGGCCGCCCTGGCGATGCGGCGGCACCACGAGCCGCCGCGCGATGTAATTCGCGCTTTCCGCCCCGCATAGCTTGCGCACCACGTGCAGGCAGCAATCGAGTCCCGCTGCCGTGCCAGCCGACGTGAGGATGTCGCCGTCGTCGACATACAGCACTTGCGGATCGACCTTCACGTTCGGAAAGCGCCGCGCGAAGTCGGCGGCCCACGCCCAGTGCGTCGTCGCCGGGCGTCCGTCGAGCAGTCCTGCCGCGGCCAGCACGTAGGCGCCCAGGCACAGGCCGACCAGTTGCGCGCCGCGTGCGTGCGCCGCGCGCAACGCGTCGAGCAGCGCCTCGGGCGGTGCTTCGTCGGGATCGCGCCAGCTGGGCACGATGATGGTGTCGGCGTCGGCGAGTGCGTCGAGCCCGTGCGGCGCGGCAATCGAAAAGCCCGCTGTGGTCGACAGCGGACCGGCGTCGATCGCGCAGACGCGGAACGCGAACCCGAGCACGCCGCCGTCGCTGCGGTCTTCGGCGAAGACCACGCAGGGCACGGACAGATGGAATGGACTGATGCCGTCGAAGGCGACGGCCGCGACGATGTGCGGTTGTTTCGACACGGTGCGGCACGCGGCGTCGGTTGTCCGACTGCGTGCAGTTGCATCCGACGCCGGCTGTTTCGCCGCGCTTCCAGACGTGGGCGCCTGAGCCGGCTTTGAAGCGGCGCGGACAGCGGAGCGGGCCATCGCGGCCTCCATTCGACATGGTGAATGGCCCGATCCTAGCGAAAATTGTCATCCGGGTCACTGTCGCGCGCACAGCCGAAAGCGAACAATGCGCACATCGCGGCTGAAACGGTCAGCCGCCCGTTTCCACCATCAAGGAGAGTTGCCATGCCGACGCCACGCCGCGCCCTGATCGTCATCGATGTGCAGAACGAATACGTCACGGGCGACCTGCCGATTGAATACCCCGACGTGCAGACCTCGCTGTCGAACATCGGCCGGGCGATCGACGCAGCGCATGCCGCGCGGATTCCCGTCGTCGTCGTGCAGAACTTCACGCCGGCGGGCTCGCCGATCTTCGCGCGCGGCAGCGAAGGCGCGGAGCTGCATGCTGTGGTCGCGTCGCGCGCATACGACCACCATGTCGAGAAAGCGCTGCCGAGCGCGTTCACGAACACCGATCTCGCCGACTGGCTCGCCGCGCGCGAGATCGACACGCTCGCCGTAGTCGGCTACATGACGCACAACTGCGACGCGTCGACGATCGTTCACGCGCTGCACATGGGTCTGGCCGTCGAGTTCCTGGACGATGCGACAGGTTCCGTGCCGTATGAGAACAGCGCGGGATTCGCGAGTGCCGAAGAGATCCATCGCGTGTTCAGCGTCGTGCTGCAGTCGCGCTTCGCGGCGGTGGCGAGCACGCAGCAATGGATCGCGGCCGTGGAGTCGGGCGGCCAGCTGGAACGCGGCTCGATCTACGCGTCGAATCAGAAGGCGCGCGCGAAGACCGCGGCTTGAGTGAGATGAAAAGGGCGCCGGGTTTTCCGGCGCCCGCGCTGTTGCAGCGGGCGCCGCCCGTCAGTCGCAGAGAAAGTGCTGTCAGGCGCCCATGCGCAACGCCGGGCTGCGCAACGCATCGATCATGCTTTCGACCATCTGCCGCGCATGCCTGCCGAAGTCGAGCACTTCCGGCACGAACAGCATGTCCTTCAACGATCCGCTGATGAACGCGTGCACCATCGACGCCGCCACGGGCACGTTCATGTCGGCGGGCAACTGCCCTTTGGAAATCGCGTTGCGCATACACGTCTGGATGTTCGTCAGGCCCTCGCGCATGGTGTTCTGATAGCGCGCCATCACGGGCCCCATCTCTTCGACGAACTCGCACTTGTGGAACAGGATGTCGAACACGCGGCGGCGGTGCGGGTCGTTCGCGGTATCGCGCAGACAGACGGTGCAGATATCGATCAGCCGGCCGAGCGGATCGGCTTCGTTCGGGTCGACGGAAGCCGCCTTCAGTTCGTCGAGCGGCAGCAGCACGCGGTCGAACATTTCCGTGAAGAGCTCGCCCTTGTTGGCGAAGTGCCAGTAGATCGCGCCACGCGTGACGCCCGCCGTCTGCGCGATGTCGGCCAGCGAAGTACGCGATACCCCTTTCTCCGAAAAAACCTGCTCTGCTGCATCGAGGATGCGGGTGCGCGTCTCCTGCGCTTCTTCCTTGGTTCGACGGACCATTCGTATGACCTGCGGTAAATGCGGGGTTCCCCTGACGTTTTTAAACGCGCCTGATAAAGATCATTCCACATGCACGTTAATGCCTGGCGGTTCTTTCGGGGGAAGGCCTTCTTTCGGGTTGAACGCACTTTTACGTGCATTCATGAATGTATATATAATAGCACCCCAGCGATCGGATGGCTCATGTTGGAGTGAACGGTTAATATCCGTCACTGTTGTCTTTTCATGCACCTTTTGCGCTGTCTCAAGAAATGGGCAGCGCGGTGCGGCATTTCCCGGTTTGGCGCATTTCGCAATGGGTGCACCCGCAGGAAAAGCATGCGTGAGCGTCCGGTCACGGCGTCGTTGAGATGCCAATGTGCACAAGCCTTCTCCGGAGAGAGATGCACGCACTTTTTCCTTCTCAGTCTTTGACAGAGGTCGCTCCATGCGCGTCGAACGGGTTCCATTCCGCTTACTCACTGCCGCGACGGCTGCCGTAATGCTGGCAGCGTGCGGACAAAAACAATCAGCACCTCCGCCTCAAACTCCTGAAGTCGGCATCGTTACGGTCCAGCCGCAAGCCGTGCCCGTCGTCACCGAACTGCCGGGCCGCACCAGTGCGTTCCTCGTCGCGCAGGTGCGCGCGCGGGTCGACGGCATCGTGCTGCGCCGCGAATTCACGGAAGGCACGCAGGTCAAGGCCGGCCAGCGTCTGTACAAGATCGACCCCGCGCCGTACATCGCCACGCTGAACAACGCGAAGGCATCGCTGGCCAAGGCGCAGGCGAATCTCGCATCGACCACCGCGCAGGCGAACCGCTTCAAGGTGCTGGTCGCCGCGAACGCCGTCTCGAAGCAGGACTACGACAACGCTGTGGCCGCCGAAGGCCAGGCGGCCGCCGACGTCGCAGCGGGCAAGGCAGCCGTCGACACGGCACAGATCAATCTCGGCTATACGGACGTCGTGTCGCCTGTGACGGGCCAGGTCGGCATTTCGCAGGTCACGCCGGGCGCTTACGTGCAGGCGAGCCAGGCGACGCTGATGTCGACCGTGCAGCAGCTCGATCCCGTCTACGTGGACGTCACGCAGTCGAGTCTCGCCGGCCTGAAGCTGCGCCGCGAAATCCAGGCAGGCCGCCTGAAGACCAACGGCCCGAACGCCGCGAAGGTCGAGCTGGTGCTCGAAGACGGCCGCGTCTATTCGGAGAAGGGCAAGCTGCAGTTCACCGATGTCACCGTCGACCAGACCACGGGCTCCGTGACGATCCGCGCGATGTTCGCGAACAGGGATCACGTGCTGCTGCCGGGCATGTTCGTGCGTGCGCGCATCGAGGAAGGCGTCGACGAAAACGCGCTGCTGGTGCCGCAGATCGGCGTCACGCACGACCAGAAGGGCCAGCCGACGGCGCTCGTGCTGAACAAGGACAACAAGGTCGAGCTGCGCACGCTGCAGGCCACGTCGACCTACGGTCAGTACTGGGTGGTCGAAGGCGGTCTGAATGCGGGCGATCGTGTGATCGTCAACGGCGTCGACAAGGTCAAACCGGGCGCACAGGCGAAGGGCGTGCCGGCGCAATTGCCGCCGCCAGGCGCGGCATCGGACGCGAGTGCTGCGGCTGCGCCGGGCGCGCCCGCCGCAAGCGGCGCGCAGGCAGCCAGCGGCGCGGCTGCCGCCTCCGCTGCATCGGGCGCGTAATCAAGGGGAGCCTGCTTCATGGCAAAGTTTTTTATCGATCGCCCGATCTTCGCCTGGGTGATCGCCATCATTCTGATGCTGGCGGGTCTGGCGTCGATCTTCACGCTGCCGGTTGCGCAATATCCGACGATTGCGCCGCCTGCCGTGCAGATCAGCGCGACGTACCCGGGCGCATCGGCGAAAACGGTTGAAAACACCGTCACGCAGGTGATCGAGCAGCAAATGAGCGGTCTCGACCACTTGCTGTACCTGTCGTCGACTTCGGACGACTCGGGCACGGCCACGATCACGCTGACCTTCGCGGCGGGTACGAACCCTGACATCGCGCAGGTGCAGGTGCAGAACAAGCTGCAGCTCGCGACGCCGCTGCTGCCGCAGGTGGTGCAGCAGCTCGGCACGAAAGTGACGAAGTCGAGCAGCAGCTTCCTGCTGGTGATGGCGTTCGTGTCGACGGACGGCAGCATGACCAAGTACGACCTCGCGAACTACGTCGCGTCGAACGTGCAGGACCCCGTCAGCCGTATCGACGGCGTGGGTACCGTCACGCTGTTCGGCTCGCAGTACGCGATGCGGATCTGGCTCGACGCGCACAAGCTGACCAACTTCGGCCTCACGCCCGTCGACGTCGAAACGGCATTGCAGGCGCAGAACGTCCAGGTCGCGGGCGGCTCGCTCGGCGGTACGCCGTCGATTCCTGGCCAGCTGCTGCAGGCCACGATCAGCGAAGCGACGCTGCTGACCACGCCCGAGCAGTTCGGCAACGTGCTGCTGAAGGTGAACCAGGACGGCTCGCAGGTCCGGATCAAGGACGTCGCGCGCATCGAGCTGGGCGGCGAAAACTACAACTTCGACACCAAGTACAACGGTCAGCCTACGGCGGGCTTCGGTATCCAGCTGGCGACGGGCGCGAACGCGCTCGCGACGGCGAAGGCCGTGCGCGACAAGATCGACCAGTTGTCGAAGTACTTCCCGCACGGTCTCGTGGTGAAGTACCCGTACGACACGACGCCGTTCGTGCGCCTGTCCATCGAAGAAGTGGTCAAGACGCTGCTCGAAGGTATCGTGCTGGTGTTCCTGGTCATGTACCTGTTCCTGCAGAACCTGCGCGCCACGCTGATCCCGACGATCGCGGTGCCCGTGGTGCTGCTGGGCACGTTTGCGATCATGAGCGCGGTGGGCTTCTCGATCAACGTGCTGTCGATGTTCGGTCTCGTGCTCGCTATCGGCCTGCTGGTGGACGATGCGATCGTGGTCGTGGAGAACGTCGAGCGGGTGATGTCGGAAGAAGGTTTGTCGCCGCGCGAGGCAACCCGCAAGGCGATGGACCAGATCACGGGCGCGCTGATCGGCGTGGCGCTGGTGCTGTCGGCCGTGTTCGTGCCCGTGGCGTTCTCGGGCGGTTCGGTCGGCGCGATTTACCGTCAGTTCTCGCTGACCATCGTCGCGGCGATGGTGCTGTCCGTGCTGGTGGCGTTGATTCTGACGCCGGCGCTGTGCGCGACGATCCTCAAGCCGATTCCGAAGGATCATCACGAAGAGAAGAAGGGCTTCTTCGGCTGGTTCAACCGGACCTTCGACAAGAGCCGCGACAAGTATCACTCGGGCGTGCACCACGTCATCAAGCGCTCGGGCCGCTGGCTCATCATCTATCTGGTCGTGATCGTCGCGGTGGGTCTGCTGTTCGTGCGTCTGCCGAAGTCGTTCCTGCCGGATGAAGACCAGGGCACGATGTTCGTGCTGGTGCAGACGCCGTCGGGCTCGACGCAGGAAACCACGGCGCGCGCGCTGAAGGACATCTCCGACTGGCTGCTGAACGACGAGAAGTCGATCGTCGAATCGACCTTCACGGTGAACGGCTTCAGCTTTGCGGGCCGCGGCCAGAACTCCGGTCTCGTGTTCGTGCGGATGAAGGATTACGCGGAGCGTCAGCACGCGAACCAGAAGGTCCAGGCGCTGGTCGGCCGGATGTACATGCACTTCGCGGGCTACAAGAACGCGGTCGTGTTCCCGGTCAATCCGCCGTCCATTCCGGAACTCGGCACGGCATCGGGCTTCGACTTCGAACTGCAGGACCGCGCGGGTCTCGGCCACGAGAAGCTGATGGCGGCGCGTAACCAGCTGCTCGGCATGGCCGCGAAGGACCCGATGCTCGCGCAGGTGCGTCCGAACGGTCTGAACGATACGCCGCAGTTCAAGGTGTCGATCGATCACGAGAAGGCCGCGGCGCAAGGCGTGAGCCTCGCGACCATCGACCAGACGTTCTCGATCGCATGGGCGTCTGCGTACGTGAACAACTTCCTCGATACGGACAGCCGGATCAAGAAGGTGTATCTGCAGGCCGACGCGCCGTTCCGCATGACACCGGAAAACCTGAACGACTGGTACGTGCGCAACACCGCGGGCAGCATGGTGCCGTTCTCGGCCTTTGCAAGCGGCCAGTGGACGTACGGTTCGCCGAAGCTCGAACGCTACAACGGTATTTCGGCCGTGGAAATTCAGGGGCAGGCGTCGCCGGGCAAGTCGACGGGTCAGGCGATGACGGCGATGGAAGCGCTCGCGGCGAAGCTGCCGGCGGGGATCGGCTACGAATGGACGGGTCTGTCGTTCCAGGAACGCCAGTCCGGTTCGCAGGCGCCGATTCTGTACGGCATCTCGATCCTTGTCGTGTTCCTGTGTCTCGCCGCGCTGTATGAAAGCTGGTCGATTCCGTTCTCGGTGATCATGGTGGTGCCGCTCGGCGTGCTGGGCGCGCTGCTCGCCGCGACGCTGCGCGGACTGGAGAACGACGTGTTCTTCCAGGTCGGTCTGCTGACGACAGTGGGTCTGTCCGCGAAGAACGCGATTCTGATCGTGGAATTCGCGCGCGAACTGCAGCAGGGCGAAGGCATGGGCCCCGTGGAAGCGGCGCTCGAAGCGGCGCGTCTGCGGTTGCGTCCGATCCTGATGACGTCGCTCGCGTTCATTCTCGGCGTGCTGCCGCTCGCCATCAGTAACGGCGCAGGTTCGGCAAGCCAGCACGCGATCGGCACGGGCGTGATCGGCGGTATGTTGACGGCGACCTTCCTCGCGATTTTCATGATCCCGATGTTCTTCGTCGTGATTCGCGCGAAGTTCACGGGGGACAAGGAAGACCCGGACGAAGCGATGAAGCACTATAACGAGCACCATCCGCATGACCCGCAGGGCGGCAGCGGCCCGGGCAACGCCAGCTGAGGACATTGAGATGCATAAATATTCTTTGATGGCAGTCGCCGTCGCGCTGTTCGCCACGGGCTGCACGATGGAGCCGAAGTACGAGCGGCCGGCGGCGCCCGTGTCGGGTTCGTTCCCGACGGAAGGCGTCTACGCGACGCAGCCCGAGCCCGGCGCGGGTGCGCGCTCGGCGAACGGCCAGTCGGCTGTCGACATCGGCTGGCGCGACTTTTTCGTCGATCAGCGTCTGCAACAGTTGATCGATATCGCGCTGAAGAACAATCGCGATCTGCGCGTGTCGGTGCTGAATATCGAGGCGTCGCGCGCGCAGTACCAGATTGCGCGCGCCGCGCTGATGCCGACGCTCGACGCCGTCGCGTCGCAGTCGAAGTCGCGTACGCCGAAGGATCTGTCGTTCCTCAACAAGACGATTTCCAACGAGTATTCGGTCGGTCTGAATGCCTCGTGGGAAATCGACTTCTTCGGCCGCATCCGCAGCCTGAAGGACCAGGCATTGGCGCAGTATCTGTCGACGGCGCAGGCGCGCAAGGCGGCGGAAATCGCTTTGGTCGCGTCGGTGGCGGATCAGTATCTGACGGTGCTGGCCTACGACGATCTGCTGAAGGTCACGCAGGACACGCTCACGACTGCGCAAGAGTCGTATCGCATCACGAAGCTGCAGTACGACACGGGCACGGGTTCCGAACTCGACCTGCGTCAGGCTGAGACGGTCGTGGAACAGGCGAACGCGGACCTGCAGTCGCAGGCGCGTCTGCGCGCACAGGCAGAGAATGCACTCGTCGTCCTGGTCGGCGAGCCGTTGCCGTCGGATCTTCCGGGCGGCCTGGTGCTCAACGATCAGGCTCTGCTGACCGATATTCCGGCGGGTCTGCCGTCGGATCTGCTCACTCGCCGTCCCGACATCATGGAAGCCGAGCAGAATCTGCTGGCGGCGAATGCGAATATCGGCGCGGCGCGCGCGGCGTTCTTCCCGCGCGTGTCGTTGACGGGCAGCTTCGGCACGTTGAGCCCGACGCTCGGCGGACTGTTCAAGCCGGGTTCGGCGGCATGGAGCTTTGCGCCGCAGATTACGCTGCCGATTTTCGAAGGCGGTCAGAACAAGGCGAATCTCGATCTCGCGACCGTGCAGAAGAACATTCAGGTTGCGCAGTACGAGAAGGCGATTCAGACGGCGTTCCGCGAAGTGGCCGACGGGCTCGCCGCGCGCGGCACGTATGACCAGCAGATCAAGGCGCTCGAGCGCAACACCTTTGCGGAGCAACGCCGGCTCGATCTGTCGGACTTGCGTTACCGGAACGGCGTCGACAGCTATCTCGCCGTGCTGACCGCGCAGACCGATCTGTACACGTCCCAGCGATCGCTGATCACGGCGCGCATGGAGCGTCTGACGAATCTCGTCGATCTGTACAAGGCGCTCGGCGGCGGCTGGATCGAACGTGCGGGCGAGCAGCCGCGTCCCGCGGATGCGCCCGTCGATTACGGCGCGGCCAGCGCGCCCGTTGCTGCGTCGGCAGCAACGGCAGGCTGAGGCGCTCAGACTCGTTCGACTGTCACTTCTTTTCTGCAGCAGCAAAAACGCCACGGCATGCCGTGGCGTTTTTTTATGTGTGCGTCATGCGCACGCGGGTCGAGCTTGCCGCGGCGTGTGCTTAATGCATGTCGGCGGCACGCAGCATTTCGTCGCCGGCAATCGCATCGTCGTTGCCGCCGCGGCCGTCGAAGTCATGGCCGGCGCGGCGAATATCGCGTTTCGCTGCACGCTCGCCTTTCACGCCATTGAAGATCAGGTTCAGCACCACAGCCGAAACCGACGCCAGCAGAATGCCGCTGTGCAGAAGCGGCGACAAGGCAGGCGGCAGCTTCGAGAAGAAGTGCGGCGACACGACGGGCACGAGACCCAGACCGATGCTCACTGCCACGATGAAGAGGTTGTGATGGTTCTTTACGAAGTCGACCTTCGACAGCACCTTGATGCCGTTCGCAGCCACCATGCCGAACATCACGATGCCTGCGCCGCCCAGCACAAAAGCCGGCACGGAAGCCACCACCTGAGCCATCTTCGGGAACAGGCCGAGCAGCACGAGGATCACGCCGCCCATTGCGCAGACGAAGCGGCTCTTCACGCCCGTTACGCCGATCAGGCCGACATTCTGCGAGAACGACGTATGCGGGAACGAGTTGAAGATGCCGCCGATCAGCGTGCCAAGGCCGTCCACGCGCAGACCGCGAACCAATGCCTTCTGGTCGACGGGACGCTCCACCATGTCGCCGACCGCGAGGAACATGCCCGTGGATTCGATGAACGTGACGAACATCACGGTCACCATCGTCGCGATGGAAAGCGGGTCGAAATGCGGCAGGCCAAAATGGAACGGCATCACGAAGCCGACCCACGGCGCGTTCGTCACGCCTTCCATGTTCACGCGTCCGAGCAGCGCCGCAATCACGAAGCCCGAGACAATGCCGAGCAGCACGGAAATATTCGCGACGAAGCCTTTGCCGAATTTGTTGATCAGCAGAATCAGCGTGAGCACGACGAGCGAGAGGCCGAGGTAGACAGGATTGCCGTAATCCGGATTGCCGACGCCGCCTGCTGCCCAGTTGATGCCGACTTCCATCAGCGAAAGGCCGATCACCGAGATCACCACGCCCACCACGACGGGCGGAAAGAAGCGCAGCAACTTGCCGATCATCGGCGCGACAATAATGCCGATCACGCCCGCCGCGATGGTCGAACCGAAGATGTCGAGGATGCCGAGGCTTGGATTCGTGCCAATCGCGACCATCGGGCCGACGGCCGCGAACGTGCAACCCATGATCACGGGCAGCCGGATGCCGAAGATCCACAGGCCGAGCGTTTGAATCAGTGTGGCAATGCCGCAGGAGAAGAGGTCGGCGCTGATCAGAAAGGCGATCTGCTCTTTCGGCAATTTGAGCGCACTGCCGATGATCAGCGGCACGGCGACGGCCCCTGCGTACATCACCAGTACATGCTGAATGCCGAGCGTCAGCAACTGGCCGAAGGGCAGTCGCTCGTCGCACGGATGAACCGTGTTCGAGTGCATCTTGTCTCTCTCCACATCTGGTTTTGGGATGACTCCAAGGTATGCGGGACGAAAAAGCGCCACAAGACCACGGCTCCCTATTTCAACCTTTGCCGCGACGATATGCGTGAACCAGATTTGGAACACGCCACTTATGCGAGATCGCGCAAATCTGCCGGAAGCCCTTATGGCGTGGTGGCTTGCGGGAAATGCATCAACGCGGCTCGCCAACGCGACGTATACGCGCCCATATGATGTGTATTGCGGTTCGCACATAATGCGTTTTTACGCCGCGCTTATTCAGGGGTGGGTTAACCCTCGCGGGCGGGCATGACGTGTGACAATGGCCATCCGCCGTTCGTCACGCAAAAGAAGCGCGCGCCCTATCCGTGATGCACGCGATCACCTGCAACAGCAACCGCTTATTTGACGCATCGCATTTATGTCCTTTCTTGGCATCGATCTCGGTACAGGTTCACTGAAACTCGCGATCATCGACGACGAAGGCCGCGAGCAGGTCGCGACCAGCATCGCGTATGCAATCGACACGCCGCATCCGGGCTGGGCGGAAATCGACCCGCAGGTCTGGTGGTGCGCACTGTGCGAAGCCGCTGCGCGATTTCCCGAGGCGCAACGCAGCGCCGTGCGAGCCATCGGCTTTTCCGGCCAGATGCATGGCGTCGTGCTGAGCGACGCGCATGGTCATGCCGTGCGTCCCGCGATGCTCTGGCCCGACACGCGCGCCGTGTCCCTGCTCGATGCATGGCCCGCGCCGCAGCCCAATCCCGTTGCGCCCGGCATGGCCGGTCCGCTGCTGCGCTGGGTCGCGCTGCACGAGCCGCAATCGATGCACGCCACGCGCTGGGCGTTGCAGCCCAAAGACTGGTTGCGCTTCAAACTGGGCGGCACGATCGCCACCGATCCCTCCGATGCTTGCGCGACGGCGCTAGCCGAACCGTCCGGTGCCTGGGATCGCGCACTGGTCGAGCGGCTTGGCCTGTCAGGCGACTGGTTCGCGCCGCTCGCGCCGTCTTATGCCGCGGGCGGCACGCTGTCGGAAGAAGCGGCGCAGGCGCTCGGCTTGCGCGCGGGCATCGTGCTCGCGTTGGGGGCGGGCGACACGCCATGCGCTGCGCTCGGCAGCGGACTGGCAAGCGACGGCGACGCGCTGCTGACCACGGGCACGGGCGGCCAGATTCTCGTACTCGCGACTGAAGAGCCCGACGCCGTGCCCGGATTGCATCGATATCGGGCGGCGACGGATCACTGGTATCGGATGGCCGCCATGCAGAACGTTGGCGTCGCACTCGAAGCGGTGCGCGGCTGGCTCTCGTATGACTGGCACGACGCCTATCGCGACGCATTCGAGTCGGATGCCGCGGACGGTCTCACGTTTCTGCCGTATCTGACGGGTGAGCGCACGCCCTGGCTGAATCCCGCCGCGCGCGGCGGATGGCTGGGCCTTGCACTCGGCATGTCGCGCGGCGCGATGATGCGCGCGGCATTCGAAGGCGTCGCGTTCTCGTTGCGCGCCGGTCTCGACGCGATCCGGCAAAGCGGTGCGCGTGTGCCGGCGCTGCGTCTCGCGGGCGGCGGCTCGGTTGATCCACGCTGGCGGCAATTGCTCGCAGATGCGCTGCAGGTGGAACTGCATGCCGTCGATTGCCCGAACGCGGCGGCACGTGGCGCGGCCATGCTCGGCGGCATCGCTGCGGGTCATTGGCATGCGGGCGACCTCGCCGCGCTCGCGCCGGCAGCAACGCGCGTCGCCGGACCGCAAGACGATGCGCAACTCGCTGCACGTTATGCGCGTTTCATCGATCTCTACGGGCGCGTCGAGGCGTGGTTCGCGCAGCCACCCGCATGATCGGCGCACCGTCGCATCAGGACAATCGCGCGGCGCGGCATGCCATTCACGCGTCTTGCCGATGCGCGATGATGTCCGAGGCGCGGCGCGCGAACATGAGGGACAATCCGGGCCGCAACGGTTCACGGCAGTGAGCGAACGAATTCGCAGGAACAGGTCAGATAACAGGTTCAAGGAACTACAGGAGCATTCACGATGAAGACGAAAGCAGCAATCGCATGGAAAGCAGGCGCACCGTTGACGATCGAAGAAGTCGACCTCGAAGGTCCGCGCGCCGGTGAAGTGCTGATCGAAGTGAAGGCGACGGGCATCTGTCACACCGACTACTACACACTGTCGGGCGCCGACCCCGAGGGCATTTTCCCGGCGATCCTCGGTCACGAAGGCGCGGGTGTCGTCGTCGATACGGGGCCGGGCGTCGGCACGCTGAAGAAGGGCGATCACGTGATCCCCCTTTACACGCCGGAATGCCGTCAATGCAAGTTCTGTCTGTCGCGCAAGACGAACCTGTGTCAGGCAATCCGCTCGACGCAGGGCAAAGGCCTGATGCCCGATGCAACCTCGCGCTTCTCGCTCGACGGCAAGCCGCTGTTTCACTACATGGGCACGTCCACATTCTCGAACTACATCGTCGTGCCGGAAATCGCGGTGGCGAAGATCCGCGAAGACGCGCCGTTCGACAAGGTCTGCTACATCGGCTGCGGCGTGACGACGGGCGTCGGCGCCGTCGTCTATTCGGCGAAGGTCGAGGCGGGCGCGAACGTCGTCGTGTTCGGTCTGGGCGGCATCGGTCTCAATGTGATTCAGGGCGCGAAGATGGTCGGCGCCGACAAGATCATCGGCGTCGATATCAATCCGGGCCGCGTCGAGCTGGCGAAGAAGTTCGGCATGACGCACTTCATCAACCCGAAGGAAGTCGAGAACGTCGTCGACCATATCGTGCAACTCACGGACGGCGGCGCGGACTATTCGTTCGAATGCGTCGGCAACACGACGCTGATGCGTCAGGCGCTCGAGTGCACGCACAAGGGCTGGGGCCAGTCGTTCATCATCGGTGTGGCGGCGGCGGGCGAAGAGATCAGCACGCGTCCGTTCCAGCTGGTGACAGGCCGTCAATGGAAGGGCTCGGCGTTCGGCGGCGCACGCGGCCGCACTGACGTGCCGAAGATCGTCGACTGGTACATGGAAGGCAAGATCAATATCGACGACCTGATCACGCATCACCTGAAGCTCGACCAGATCAACGAAGGCTTCGACCTGATGAAAAAGGGCGAGTCGATCCGCTCGGTCGTCATCTACTAAAGGAGCGGCGCGATGCTCGAACTGATCGAATCGCACGCGTCGTTCAACGGCACGCAGCGTATCTACAGGCATGAGTCGAAGGTGATCGGCTTACCGATGCGCTTCTCCGTCTTCATGCCGAAAGAGGCGGCGCAAAAGAAGGTGCCGGCGCTCTTCTATCTTGCCGGGTTGACCTGCACGGAAGAGACGTTTCCGATCAAGGCGGGCGCTCAGCGCTTCGCCGCGCAGCACGGCATCGCGCTGATCGCGCCCGACACCAGCCCGCGCGGCGCGGGCGTGCCGGGCGAGACGGATTCGTGGGACTTCGGCGTGGGCGCGGGCTTCTATGTCGACGCGACGCAGGAGCCGTGGTCGAAGCACTACCGGATGTACTCGTACGTGCGGGACGAACTGCGCGAAACGGTCGTCGGCGAATTGCCTGTCGACGGTTCGCGGCTCGGCATCTTCGGGCATTCGATGGGCGGCCACGGCGCGCTGATGCTCGCGCTGCGCAATCCGGA
Organism: Paraburkholderia azotifigens; assembly: GCF_007995085.1. Classification (GTDB taxonomy): domain Bacteria; phylum Pseudomonadota; class Gammaproteobacteria; order Burkholderiales; family Burkholderiaceae; genus Paraburkholderia; species Paraburkholderia azotifigens. The sequence goes on along the minus strand of NZ_VOQS01000001.1, from coordinate 1,919,770 downwards.
CATCTATCGTTCAGTGTCGGCGTTCGCGCCGATTGCTGCGCCGACGCGTTGTCCATGGGGCGAGAAGGCGTTCAGCGGCTATCTGGGCGCCGATCGTGAAGCGTGGAAGCAGTACGACGCGAGCGAACTCGTCGGTAAGGCAACGCGCAAGTTCGCCGAAGGCATTCTCGTGGACCAGGGTCTCGCCGATGCTTTTCTCGCGCAGCAACTCAATCCTGACGTGTTCGACGCGGCGTGCAAGGCGGCAGGGCAGCCGCTCACACTGCGCCGGCATGAAGGCTACGACCACGGCTATTTCTTCATCTCGACTTTCATCGAAGATCACATCGCGCATCACGCGAAGGTGCTGCTCGGCCAGGCTTCTTGAAAGTGAAGTGCCAAAAGCAAAACGGGGTGGCTCGGAGAAAGCCACCCCGTTTTTATTGGCGCTTCAACGCCGCATGTGCTGCGCCAGCAGACTCGCACCGTAGACCAGCGCCGCGAGCAGCGTGATCCAGAAACTCGTCGGCCAGTCGGTATAGAACGCGAGCGTCACGCCGAGCCAGGCCTGCGCGAGCGCGAGCAGCGCGGCGAGCACGAGGCCGATTGACAGCCGTGTCGACAGGTTTTGTGCGGCGGCGGCAGGTCCGACCATCAGCGTGAACACGAGCAGCACGCCGACGATCTGCGTGCATGCGGCCACGGCAAGCGCCGCAATCGCGAGAAACAGCACCGACACGAGGCGCAGCGACACGCCTTTCGCTTCCGCCAGCTCTGGCTGCAACGATGCGAACAGCAGCGGACGCATGATCGCGGCCAGCGCGATCAGACTGACGACACCGAGCGCAGCAAGAACCGCGAGCGTCGACGAGCTGACGCCGAGCACGTTGCCGAACAGCAGCGCCGTGACCTGCGTCGCGTACGCAGTGAAGAAGTGCAGAAACAGCAAGCCGAAGCCCAGCGCGAGCGACAGAATCACGCCGATGGCCACGTCGCGTCCCGCCAGCTTTTCGCCGAGCGCGCCCATGCCCACGCCCGCCGCGAGCGTGAAGCCGATCATCCCCCAGATGGGCGAAATACCGATCAGCACCGCGCCCGTCGCGCCCGTGAAGCCGACGTGCGACAGCGCATGCCCCGCGAAGGTCTGCCCGCGCATCACGAGGAAATAGCCGACGATGCCCGACAGCACGGCAACAATCCCCGACGCCGCGAAGGCGTTGACCATGAAATCGTATTCAAACATCGTGCGTGTGTCCGTCGCTTGAGGCGTGATGGTGAGTCTGCTTCTGGCCGTGCGCGTGGCCATGCGAATGTCCGTTCGAATGTCCGTGCCCGTGCGGCTCGCCATGCTGATGGTCGTCGTCTTCGTGCTCGTGATCGTGCTTCTCGACATCGAAGTCGCCCGACATCACGAAGATGCGGCCATTCACGCGCATTACGTCGATGGTCGAGCCGTAGAGGCGCGAGAGCACCGGCTTCGTAATGACTTCATTGACGGTGCCGAGCGCCGCCACGCCATTGCCGAGATACAGCACGCGGTCGAGCGCGTGCAGCAATGGATTGAGTTCGTGCGCCGAGAACAGCACGGCGATGCCGAGTTCCTGCTGCACGCGCCTGACCAGTTCGACGACGGCTTTCTGATGATGCGGATCGAGGCTGATCAGCGGTTCGTCGAGCAGCAGCAGACGCGGATTGCCGAGCAGACATTGCGCGAGCAAGAGCCGCTGCCGCTCGCCGCCCGACAGTTCCGACAGCGGGCGTGCCGCCAGCGCGCTGCCGCCGACCAGTTCCAGCACACGGTCGACATCGGCGCGCGCCTTGGCATCCGCATGCGGCAAGCCCCAGCGATGTCCGTCGGCGGCCATTGCCACGAAGTCGCGGCCGCGCACGCGGCGGCCGGCGAGCGCGCTGCGCGTCTGCGGCATGTAGCCGATCGACGGATTGCCGCGCACGACAGGCTCGCCGAGCACGCGTACCGACCCGCTCGCCGCCGGGACGAGGCCGAGCACCGAGCGCATCAGCGTCGTCTTGCCCGCGCCGTTCGGCCCGAGCACGCCGATGAATTCGCCCTGATTGATCGTGAAGCTGGTGTCGCGCAGGATCGTGCGGTCGCCGAGTTCGAGCGTCACGCGATCGAGTTCGAGCACGGGTGACGTGCCCGGCGATCCCTGGCGGCGAGGCGTGTTCATTGAGTCTTTCCCTTGTTCGCGTTGCCCGCGTTGCCCGCATTGCCGGCGGCGAGCGCGTTGCCCAGCGCGTCGAGCTGCGCCAGCATCCATTGCTGGTAGTTCTTGCCGGCCGGTTGCGTCTCCGTCACGCTCACCGTCGGCACATGCGATTGCTGCGCGAGTTTCAGCATGCGTTTGGTCAATGCCTCGGTTGCCTGGCTGTTATAGATCAGAACCTGCACGCGCCGCTCGCGAAGATCGCGCTCGAACGAGGCGATGTCCGACGCGCTCGGTTCCGTGTCGTTCATTGCGGCCAGCTGGAAACGCTGGTTGCGCGTGTCGAGGCTGATCGCATCCGACATGTAGCCGAAGACGGGCTCCGTTGCCGTCACGCTCACGTGCGCGTACCGGCTGCGCAGCGCGGCGACCTTGTCGTCGATCGGTTTGAGCGAGCCGAGAAACGTCGCGAGGTTCGCATCATACGCCGCCTTGTGCGAAGGATCCGCCGACGCCAGCGCTGCGCTCACTGCGCGCGCGACGGCGGGCATCGTCGCCGGGTCGTACCACAGGTGCGGATTGTCGCCGCTCTTCTTGCCGACCAGCTCCGCCGCGACGATCGTCTTGCGCTTGTCGTTTTTCGATACGTTCAGCAGCTTCGCCATCCACGGATCGTAATCGGCGCCGTTGTAGACCACAAGGCTCGCGTGCTGCAACGCGCGGGCCGTCTTCGGGCTCGCTTCGAACAGATGCGGATCCTGGTCCGGGTTGCTGAGAATGCTCGTCACGTCGACGCGGTCGCCGCCCAGTTGCTGCACGACATCGCCATAAAAATTCTCCGCAGCGACCACGGGAATCTTCGCGTCCTGCGCATGCGCTGCCTGGCCGATCGCGAAGGCGAAAACCGTCGACGCGGCGGCGCGCGTCAGAAACTTCCACATCGAATTGTTGTTGTTCATCGGGATGACCTGTTGCTCGAGAGGTGTCGGGGTGAGTGGATGGCGTCAGGCGTGGCCGTGCTTGCAGGCGGCGCACAGTCCGCTCAACTCGACCACCTGGTGATGCACTTCGAATCCGTGTGCGGGCGCGCTGCGCGACAGCAGCTGCGCGGCGAGTCCGTCGCCGGGAATCTCGACGGTGTCGCCGCAGGCATCGCACATCAGGAACTGGCTTTGATGCGGCTCGCCCATCAGGCAGCACGCGAAAAACGCATTCTTCGATTCGATCCGATGCACGAAGCCATGCTCGACGAGAAAGTCGAGCGCGCGATAGACGGTGGTCGGCGGCACGCGGCCGCGCTGCGGCTCCAGCGCGGCGAGCAGGTCGTACGCGCCGACAGGGCGCTCGCTCTGCGCGATCAGCGTGTAGACCTGGCGGCGCAGCGTGGTCAGCGCGAGACCGCGCTCGGCGGCGAGCGCATCGGCGCGGGCGAGCTTGTGCGCGAGCTGTGCCGTCTGACAGGCGGACAGGGTGGACAGGGCGGAATCAAACTCCGCGGAATGAAGATCGGATGAGCGGGCCATCGCACGAACTCCGGGCAGAGCCAATTGAACGAGGTCGCAATGATATAACGTATCTCGAAAAAATGTCATTGCCCGTTGCAAAGTCATCGCCGATTCTTAATAAAGCAGCCGTAACCGAGCTTCCGGCGCTGCCGCGCTGCACCATCGAAATTGAGCGACGCGCCTTGACATGACCGGACGCGTATCCGATCATTCGATCACAACGAGAGCAATTGCTCGATCATCGAGCGTTAGCTCAGGTGAATCGAAGCATCGATCGAATAACCAAACGAACCGGAGACAGTGGTGACAGCCCGACTGCAAGGGAAGGTGGCGATTCTGACGGGCGCGGCGAGCGGTATCGGCGAGGCGGTGGCCCGGCGGTATCTCGAGGAGGGCGCGCGCTGCGTGCTGGTGGACGTGAAGCCGGCCGGCGACTTCGCGCAGGCGCTGCGTGAAACGGACGGCGAACGCGTGCTGACCGTTAGCGCCGACGTCACGAAGCGCGAAGACATCGCGCGCATCGTCGAGCAGACGGTGCAGCGGTTCGGCCAGATCGACATTCTCTTCAACAACGCGGCGCTGTTCGACATGCGGCCGCTCCTCGACGAATCCTGGGACATCTTCGACAAACTCTTCGCGGTCAACGTGAAGGGCATGTTCTTTCTGATGCAGGCCGTCGCCCGGCGCATGGTCGAGCAGGGCCATGGCGGCAAGATCATCAATATGTCGTCGCAGGCGGGGCGCCGCGGCGAGGCGCTCGTGTCGCACTACTGCGCGACCAAGGCGGCTGTGCTCAGCTACACGCAGTCGGCTGCGCTCGCACTCGCGCCGCACAAGATCAACGTGAACGGCATCGCACCCGGCGTCATCGATACGCCGATGTGGGAGCAGGTCGATGCGCTCTTCGCGCGTTACGAGAACCGGCCGCCCGGCGAGAAGAAGCGTCTCGTCGGTGAAGCGGTGCCGCTCGGCAGGATGGGGCTGCCGGCGGATCTGACGGGGGCGGCGCTGTTTCTCGCATCGTCCGATGCCGATTACATCACGGCACAAACCCTGAACGTCGACGGCGGCAACTGGATGAGCTGACCGTCATTCACTACGGCAACCGCTACCCGGCGCGCACGCATTCGCCGGTCACGTACCAAAACGCAAGTACGAATAAAGGAGACAAACGATGAAGCCCACCTGCAAACCCGCGCTCAACGTATTCGGCGCAGCGGCGCTCGCGTGCGCTGCCCTCAGCGCCAACGCGGCGACCGTGACGATCGCGACGTTGAACAATCCGGACATGATCGAGCTGAAGAAGCTGTCGCCGGCATTCGAAAAAGCGAATCCCGACATCAAGCTCAACTGGGTGATTCTCGAAGAAAACGTGCTGCGTCAGCGCGCGACGACGGACATCACGACGGGCAGCGGCCAGTTCGACGTGATGACGATCGGCGCCTATGAAACGCCGCAATGGGGCAAGCGCGGCTGGCTCACGCCGCTCGCGAACCTGCCCGCCGATTACGACCTGAACGACGTCGTCAAGACGGCGCGCGACGGCCTGTCGTACAACGGCTCGCTGTACGCGCTGCCGTTCTACGTCGAAAGTTCGATGACGTATTACCGCAAGGATCTGTTCGCGGCGAAGGGCCTGAAGATGCCCGACAACCCGACCTACGAGCAGATCGCCCAGTTTGCCGACAAGCTCACCGACAAATCGGCGGGCACCTACGGCATCTGCCTGCGCGGCAAGGCCGGCTGGGGCGAAAACATGGCATATGTGACGACGCTCGTGAACACGTTCGGCGGCCGCTGGTTCGACGAACAGTGGCACGCGCAGCTGACCACGCCGGAATGGAAGAAGGCAGTGTCGTTCTATGTCGATCTGCTGAAGAAGGACGGCCCGCCGGGAGCGAGCTCGAACGGCTTCAATGAAAACCTCACGCTGATGTCGTCGGGCAAGTGCGCGATGTGGATCGACGCGACGGTCGCGGCCGGCATGCTTTACAACAAGCAGCAATCGCAGATCTCGGACAAGGTCGGTTTCGCGTCTGCGCCGACGCAAGCCACGTCGAACGGTTCGCACTGGCTGTGGGCATGGGCGCTGGCGATTCCGAAGTCGTCGAAGCAGGCCGACGCGGCGAAGAAGTTCATCACGTGGGCGACGTCGAAGCAGTACATCGAACTGGTCGCAAAGGATGAAGGCTGGGCATCCGTGCCGCCGGGCACGCGTCAGTCGACGTATGCGCGTCCTGAATACAAGCAGGCTGCGCCGTTCGCCGACTTCGTGCTGAAGGCCATCGAAACCGCCGATCCGACACATCCGACCGCGAAGCCGGTGCCTTACACGGGCGTGCAGTTCGTCGGCATCCCTGAATTCCAGTCGTTCGGCACGGTGGTAGGTCAGAGCATTTCGGGTGCGGTGGCCGGCCAGATGTCGGTCGATCAGGCGCTGGCAGCCGGCAACGCGACGGCGGACCGCGCCGTCAAGCAGGCCGGCTACCAGAAGTAAGCGTCCCGTCATACCGACGTAACACCTGCAGTGAAATTGGCACACCGTCTGCTTGACCCCACGCGGGCGGTGTGTCCACGACCCAACCCGTAGCCTCTCGGGGAAGCAGCACACCCGGCGGGAACGATGCACAACGCCGGCTGACAGTGCGAGGTAACTGCATCGTCAGCCGGACTCCTGGCAGCACAGCGAGCCGCACATCCCCGCGACCCGCGCACTACCGAAGAGGTGGTCCATCATGCGTCAACACTTGCGTCTACCCCTCATGCATGCCGAACCCCAAACCGAACACGAACGCGAAGCGCGCAAGGCCGCGCACGCGCGCTGGCTCGTAACGCCGTCCGTCGGCGTCCTCGTCCTGTGGATGGCGATTCCACTCGCGATGACGATCTGGTTTTCGTTCTCGCGCTACAACCTGCTGAACCCGGATGAAAAAGGGTTCACGGGCCTCGACAATTACAAATATCTCGCCAGCGACCCCGCGTTCGGTCCATCGATCGCGCATACGCTGGAATTGATCGTCGCGGTGCTGCTGATCACCGTGGTCGGCGGCGTGCTGCTCGCGGTGCTGTTCGACCGCAAGTTCTACGGGCAGGGCATCGCGCGATTGCTGGCCATCGCACCGTTCTTCGTGATGCCGACGGTGTCCGCGCTGATCTGGAAGAACATGATCCTGCACCCGGTGTACGGTCTCATCGCTGACGGCATGCGCGCCGTCGGGCTCGCGCCGATCGACTGGTTCGCGGTTTATCCGTTGACCTCGGTGATCATCATCGTCGCGTGGCAGTGGCTGCCGTTTGCGTTCCTGATTCTCTTCACCGCGATCCAGTCGCTCGACCAGGAGCAGAAGGAAGCCGCGAAGATCGACGGCGCCGGCGCGTTCGCGATGTTCTTCTTCATCACGCTGCCGCACCTGAAGCGCGCGATCGCCGTGGTCGTGATGATGGAAACCATTTTCCTGCTGTCGATCTTCGCCGAAATCTACACGACGACGGGCGGCGGCCCGGGCAACGCGACGACCAACCTGTCGTACCTGATCTACGCGCTCGGCCTGCAACAGTTCGACGTCGGCCTTGCATCGGCAGGCGGGATTCTCGCCGTGGTGCTCGCGAATATCGTGTCGTTCTTCCTCGTGCGCATGCTCGCGAAGAACCTGAAAGGGGAGTACGAAAAATGAGCCAGATTGCCGCTACACCTGTTACGACGAACGTGTCGAAGGTCAATTCGCCGTTCGCCATCGTTCGACGCAGCATTCCGGGCATTCTTGCGTGGATCATCGCGCTGCTGCTGTTCTTCCCGATCTTCTGGATGACCATCACGGCATTCAAGACGGAGCAGCAGGCCTACGCGTCGTCGCTGTTCTTCACGCCGACGCTGGAGAGCTTCCGTGAAGTGTTCGCGCGCAGCAACTACTTCGGCTTCGCGTGGAACTCGATCCTGATCTCGGTCGGCGTCACGGTGCTGTGTCTGATTCTCGCCGTGCCGTGCGCGTACGCGATGGCCTTCTTCCCGACGCGCCGCACGCAGAAAGTGCTGCTGTGGATGCTGTCGACGAAGATGATGCCGTCCGTCGGCGTGCTGGTGCCGATCTACCTGCTGTGGAAGAACAGCGGTCTGCTCGATACCGTCAGCGGACTCGTGATCGTCTACACGCTGATCAACCTGCCCATTGCGGTCTGGATGTCGTTCACGTACTTCGCGGAAATCCCGCGCGACATTCTCGAAGCAGGGCGTATCGACGGCGCGGCGACGTGGCAGGAGATCGTCTATCTGCTGATGCCGATGTCGCTGCCGGGTCTCGCATCGACGGCGCTGCTGCTCGTGATCCTGTCGTGGAACGAGGCGTTCTGGAGCATCAACCTGTCCAGTTCGAACGCCGCGCCGCTGACCGTGTTCATCGCGTCGTATTCGAGTCCTGAGGGCCTCTTCTGGGCGAAGCTGTCGGCGGCCTCGCTGCTGGCTGTCGCACCGATCCTGATCGTCGGCTGGGTTTCGCAGAAGCAGCTGGTGCGTGGCCTTACCTTCGGGGCAGTCAAGTGACGGAGATCAGACAGGCAGACCGCGCGCTGATCTGCGACTGCGATGGCGTGCTGATCGACAGCGAAGCCATCGCCGCCAAGGTCATCGTGCAGGAGCTGGAAACGCGCTGGCCGGGCCTCGACATCGCGCCCGTCGTGATGCCGCTGCTCGGACTGCGCACCGAGCGCGTGCTGCACGGCGCGGCCTCGGCGCTCGGCATGACGCTGACGCCCGGCGATATCGACGCGATCCGCATGACGGTCGGCACGTCGGCTATCAAGGCGCCGATGGTCGCGGGCATCGACGCGGCGCTCGCGCAAATCCCGCTGACGAAGGCCTGCGCGAGCAACAGCGACCGCGGCTACGTCGAAGCGGTGCTCGAGCGCACGGGTCTCGTGAAGTACTTCGGCAGCCGTCTGTTTTGCGCGGATACCGTCGATGCGCCGAAGCCCGCACCCGACGTCTATCTCGCCGCTGCACGCGCTGTCGGCGTCAATCCGGAAGCGTGCCTGGTGATCGAGGACAGCGTGGCGGGCGTGACGGCGGCGACGGCGGCGGGGATGACAGTGTATGGCTTTATCGGCGGCGGGCACGCGGGCGACGAGCAGGTCGACACGCTGCGGCGGCTCGGTGCACAACACGTATTCGACGACATGAAGCTTTTGCCGGAACTGGTTTCGCGATGGCTGCACCGCATGACGGTGGCCTGAAGGCGCGTCCGGCAAATCGATTCAACGTAGCAGGGAAATTCGGAGACACATCATGGCAAGCGTAACGCTGCGCAACATCAGGAAGGCCTACGACGACAACGAGGTGATGCGCAACATCAATCTCGACATTCAGGATGGCGAGTTCGTCGTGTTCGTGGGTCCAAGCGGCTGCGGCAAGTCCACGCTGATGCGGATGATTGCCGGCCTCGAAGACATCACGGGCGGCGATCTGCAGATCGATGGCACGCGCATGAACGACGTGCCGCCTGCCAAGCGCGGCATTGCGATGGTGTTCCAGTCGTACGCGCTCTATCCGCACATGACGCTGTACGACAACATGGCGTTCGGCCTGAAGCTCGCGGGCACGAAGAAGCCGGAGATCGACGCCGCCGTGCGCAACGCCGCGAAGATCCTGCACATCGACCATCTGCTCGAACGCAAGCCGAAGCAGCTGTCGGGCGGTCAGCGTCAGCGCGTGGCGATCGGCCGCGCAATCACGCGCAAGCCGAAGGTGTTCCTGTTCGACGAACCGCTGTCGAACCTCGACGCCGCGCTGCGCGTGAAGATGCGCCTCGAATTCGCGCGTCTGCACGACGAACTGAAGACGACGATGATCTACGTGACGCACGATCAGGTCGAAGCGATGACGCTCGCGGACAAGATCGTCGTGCTGTCGGCGGGTAATCTGGAGCAGGTCGGCAGCCCGAACACGCTGTATCACGCGCCGGCGAACCGCTTCGTTGCGGGCTTCATCGGCTCGCCGAAGATGAACTTCCTCGAAGGCGTCGTGCAGTCGGTGTCGGCGAACGGCGTGCTCGTCAAGTACGAAACGGGCGAGACGCAGCTCGTGCTGGTCGAGCCGGCCCGCGCAAAAGAGGGCGACAAGGTGACGGTCGGCATCCGCCCGGAGCATCTGCATATCGATGTGCCTGACTATGGCGTGTCGGCGCGCATCATGGCCGTCGAATCGCTCGGCGATGCAGCGTATCTTTACGCCGAAAGCAGCGTCGCGCCGGACGGTCTGATCGCGCGCATTCCGCCGCTCGAACGGCACGAGAAGGGCGCGACGTTGCGTCTCGGCGCATCGCCCGATCATTGCCATCTGTTCGACAGCGACGGCAACGCGTTCCAGCGCAAGATCGTCGAAGTGCTGGCGGCCTGATTCGCTGAACTGCATCGCTAAAGGGCGCCGTTGCAATTGCTGCAACGGCGCCTTTCTTCATTGCGGACTCGGACTTGTCCGATAGCTCCACGCCATACCCCATATCAAAATTGTGCATCGTCTGACAGCTTGAGCCTGAGCGGTTCTTCAGGTGGTGCTGTCCGTTTCCCGTCCATATCAACGCACGTCATTCGCGCGATCGCTCGTCAGGTCGCGCTAACAGGCGCGTGCGGCCGACTCAAGACGCCATGCACAACGCTTCTCCCTTCACACACGACAACACCATCCCGGCGTCGGCTGCGGAGCGCGCGCTCGCGTTCCATCGCGCGGGCGAACTGGATCGCGCGGAACATGCATATCGCGCGATTCTCGATACACAACACGGCGATGCCAACACGCGCTATATGCTCGGCGTGCTGTATCTGCAGCGGCAGGACGTCGAGCGGGCGATCGAATGCTTCGACGCGTCGCTCGCACTGCAACCGAACCACGCGGACTGTCTGAACGATCGCGGCATCGCGGCGCTTTCGCGCGGCGACAACGAGCACGCAGCGAACTTCTTTCGCAGAGCGGTCGAGTGCGCGCCGCACGATGCGCTCGCGCATTGCAATCTCGGCAAGGCGCTGCGTTGTCTGTCGAAGCCTGAAGACGCGCTCGCCAGCTTTCAGCAGGCGCTTGCGCTCGACAGTCATTGTTTCGAAGCGGCACTGGGCAGTGCAGACATGCTCGAAGTACTCGGGCGTCCGCACGAAGCCGTGGCCGCCTACGAAAACGCGGCGCGCTATGCACCCGACGATATGCGCGTCTTGCTAGGTCTCGGCCTGACGCTCAACGCCGTGCGTCGCCACGCCGAAGCCGCGACGTGTTTCGAGCGCGCGCTGCGGCAGAACCCGGAAAATGCGCACGCATTGTTCGGCGTCGCCTTCGCGGTCGACGCCCAGTTAAAGTTCGACGACGCCGTCATCCGCTACCAGCGCGCGCTCGAAGTCTTGCCGCATTCGGCGACGCTGCACAACAACATCGCGTTCACGCTGACCTGCATGTCGCGCTACGACGAAGCCGACGCACATCTTCGCCGCGCCATTGAACTCGCGCCGGATGTGTCGAATGCATACAAGCTGCTTGGCATGTCCGAACTGCGGCGCGGCAACTTCCGCGAGGGCTGGGCGTACTACGAGCATCGCAAGACGACGGCGAACGGTCTGCGCGAATACCCGCCGCTCGATCTGCCTGAATGGAAGGGCGAGCCGCTCGACGGCAAGCGCTTTCTGCTGGCGCGCGAACAGGGCGCGGGCGACCAGCTGCAGTTCGTTCGCTACGCCGACGTGCTGCACGGTCTGGGCGCAACCGTCGATGTGTGGACGAGCGACGAACTGGCGCCGCTCTTCGCGCGCATCCGGGGCGTGAACGGTGTGCTGACCCAGGCGCCCGCCAGCGGCTACGACTACTACTGCCGCATGATGAGCGTGCCCACCTGGCTCGACGACGATGCGATCGCGCAGGCCGTGCCGTATCTGTCGGCGGATGAAACTCAGGTCGATGCCTGGCGCGGATTGATCGAGAAGGCCGCGGGTTCGGGCAGGAAAGTCGGGCTCGTGTGGGCGGGCAATCCGCAGCACTACCTCGATGTGTACCGTTCGGCGCCGCTCGCCGCGCTCGAACCTCTCGCATCGGCGCGCGGCCTCGCGTGGTTCGCACTGCAGAAGGGGCGGGTGAAGCGCAACTGGATGGCCTCGCGCATCGCTGGCCGATCTGCGCGCTCGGCCAGTTGCTCGACAGCTTCCACGCGACGGCGGCCGTGATCGAATCGCTGGATCTCGTCATTACCGTCGATACCTCCGTCGCGCATCTGGCGGGCGCGCTCGGCAAGCCAGTGTGGGTGTTGCTGCCGAAGCAGGCCGACTGGCGCTGGACGATGTCGGGCGAAACCACACCGTGGTATCCGAGCGCGCGCCTGTTCCGCCAACAGGTGCTGGGCGACTGGCAGCCTGTGGTCGAAGCGGTGCGCCGCGCGCTCGAAACGCTATAAGCGCTATGAGCCCGCGGCCGGTCCGCCTGCGTGATTGAGGGCGGCGCGTGCGCACAATTCATCCGTCACGAGTCCCGACAGCCAACCGCCCTTCAACGCGGCAATCACCGCATTGCGCTTGCGTTCGCCGCCCGCGAAGCCGATCACAGGACGCTTCGGCGGCGAATCGAGGTGCAGGCTGGTCACGCGGCGGCCCGTCGGCGATTCGACGCGTGCACCGCTCGCATCGATGGGCAAGCCAAGCAGTTCGGCCACCGCGCCGAGCGACACCAGCTCCTCCACTTCATCCGACGTGATGAAGCCGTCGTCGTGCAGCGGACAATGCAGGCCGATGTTGCCGATCCCGACGAACGCGACGTCCGCCTCGCCCGACAGCGATTCGACGATCCGGTACAAACGGTGATTGCACCACTGCGCGCGCTCCGCTTCGCTATCGGCGATCAGCGGCGCGGGGAGCAGGAAGTGCTTGCCGCCCGTCTTCTCGGAGATGTGCAGCGCGACGTCGTAGCGGTTCGACGAGCCGTCCTGCGCAATCGCGCCGACCATCGACACGAGCCGGTGCTGCGGCCGCTCCAGCTGCCCGACCTGATCGACGACGGCCTTTAGCGTCCGGCCGCTGCTGACCGCGACGACCATCGGCCGCTCTTCGTTGAGATAGCGCTCCATCACCTGCGCCCCTGCGACGGCAAGCTTGCGGTCGATCTCTTCCGGCTTGTCGTTGTCGACGGGGACGACTTCGCACATCGACAGGCCGTAGCGCTTCGACAACTGATCCGCGAGCGACAGACAGTCCGCGAGCCGATGATCGACGCGCACGCGGATCAGGTTCTTCTCGACGGCGAATGCGACGAGCCGCTGCGCGACGGGGCGCGAGACCTGCAGTTTTTCCGCGATCTCGTTTTGCGTATTACCCGCGACGTAGTAGAGCCAGGCGGCGCGCGTCGCGAGATCGAGCTTTTCAGTGGACTTGGGCACGATGGTGGCGGTCAGGAATGCGCCGAAGCGCGTTACACCAGGAAGCCCGCGTCGGGCGTTCTGGTGCGCTGCATGCTGTGACGTTCATCGCCGTCTGCGGCACGTTCGATATCCGGTTCAATGGGCGCTGTGCACTACGCCGGGTTCGCTTCGCGCGCGGGCGCGAACATCGGCTTCACATGCCGGTACAGCGCGCGATAACTCGCGAGCCGCTCGCGCAGCACGGCATGCCGCCGCGCGTTCGGCGTGAATTCGATTTCGACGGGCGGCTTGGTCAGCACCTTCGCGGGATCGCCGCCTGCCGCGAGCCAGCCGAGACGCGCCGCGCCGAGCGCCGCGCCCGTCTCGCCGCCGCCGTGCTTGCGCGTGGTCGTGTTGAGCGAATCGGCGAGCAGTTGCGCCCAGTAGTTGCTGCGCGCGCCGCCGCCCAGCAGCGACAGCGCGCTCACTTCCGTGCCCGCCGCGCGCAACGCGTCGAGGCCGTCCGTCAGCGCGAGCGTCACGCCTTCGAGCACCGCGTAGCCGAGCAACGCGCGGTCGGTGGCGTGCGTCATGCCGAAGAATACGCCCTGCGAATACGGGTCGTTGTGCGGCGTACGTTCGCCCGACAGATACGGCAGGAAGAGCGGCGCAGTGACGAGCGCGTCGTCGGCCAGCTTTTCAACTTCGGCGAGCAGCGTCGGCTCGTCCGTCGACGTGAGCTTGCAGACCCAGCGCAGGCAGCTTGCCGCCGACAGTACCACGCTCATCTGATGCCAGCGGTCGGGGATCGCATGACAGAACGCATGCACGGCCGACTCGGGATTGGGACGGAAGCTGTTGCCGATCACGCACAGCACGCCCGACGTGCCGAGCGACACGAAGCCATCGCCCGGCTGCGTCGCGCCGATACCGATCGCGCTCGTCGCGTTGTCGCCGCCGCCCGCCGCCACGACGACGGGTTCGCGCAAGCCGAGTTCTTCCGCAAGCTCGGGCCGCAGCATGCCCGACGACGCGCTGCCTTCCGCGAGACGCGGCATGTGCGAGCGGTTCAACTCGCAGGCCGCGAGCAGCGTGTCGGACCAGTCGCGCTGCGCGACGTCGAGCCAGAGCGTGCCCGCGGCGTCGGACGGATCGGAGACCTTGTCGCCCGTCAGTTGCAGGCGCAAGTAATCCTTCGGCAGCAGCACGCAGGCCGTCTGCCGGAAAATCTCCGGCTCGTGACGCGCGACCCACAAAAGCTTCGGCGCGGTGAAACCGGGCATCGCCAGATTGCCGGCGATCCGGTGCAGATCCGGCGCGCGTCGATACAGCTCGTCGCATTCTTCGACCGCGCGCATGTCGTTCCACAGGATGGCCGGACGCAGCACGCGGTCCTGCTTGTCGAGCAGCACCGCGCCGTGCATCTGTCCCGACAGGCCGATGCCGCGGATCTGCGCGAACTGCTCGGGAAAGCGCTCGCGCAGCGCGAACAGCGCTTCGCGTGTGCCTTGCCACCAGTCGGACGGATTCTGCTCCGACCAGCGCTGATGCGGCCTCGAAACGGTAAACGGAGAACCTGCCGTGCCGACCACGCGTCCGTCGGACGCAAGCAGCAGAACTTTCACTTCGGACGTGCCGAGGTCGATGCCGAGATACATGGGCGCGAAACCTTCGTCGGTAGGAGATGCGCTACTTTAGCCGCATGCCGCGTGCGATGCCATGCGCAAAAGACCTGGCGGATGACACGTATCGAACGCGGCGATCAATGAGAGCGGCCGCGCGTGAACGGAGTCCATGCGCGGCCATGTCGCTACGAATCTGACGCGGGTTTATGTGCCCCGCCTGGCGAGCCACGCATCGACGCGGCCGAGCGCCGAACGCACCACGCTCTCCAGCGAAGCCGTGCCCGCCATGCTGCCCCACAGCAGCCGGTCCGCGCAGAACGCCTGCACGGGATCGGCGGCCTTGAAGAAGCCGCGCGCGACGCCTTCGTCCATCACGCCGTCCTGATACGTGTACGGCAGCTTGCCTTGCTGCCAGCCGTCGAGAAAGCGGAAAAACAGCGCAGGCAGCATCGCCGTCGCGTTCGGCTCGGCCTTGCGCGCGAAGCACTCGGACAGCGTCGGCGCGATGAAGCCGGGAATCTTCGAGAAGCCATCGGCGGCGACGCGCTGATTCGTGTCCTGGATATACGGATTGCCGAAGCGTTCGAGCACGACGTCGCGATACTTCGCGAGATCGAGCGGACTGGGCGTGAGGCACGGAATCACGTCCTGTGTCACGTAGTCATGCGCGAACTGGCGGATCTCGGGATCGAGCGTGCCTTCGTGGATGTACGTCAGGCCGACCAGCGTGCCCGCCCACGCAATGCAGCTATGTGTCGCGTTGAGAATGCGGATCTTCGCTTCTTCGTACGGCAGCACCGACTCGACCAGTTCCGCGCCGACGTGCTCCCAGGCCGGCCGTCCGGCGATGAAGTGATCCTCGATCACCCACTGGATAAACGATTCGCCCATCACGGGGCAGGCGTCGTCGAAACCCGTGGCCGCTTTCACGCGCTCGCGCACGTCGGGCGTCGGGCGCGGCGTGATGCGATCGACCATCGAGTTCGGACACGCGGTGTTCGCATCGAACCATTGACGCAATGCAGTCGCGCCGCGTCGTTCGAGGAACTGCGTCATGCCTGCCTTGAACCGGTCGCCGTTGCTGCGCAGGTTGTCGCAGGTCTGAAGTGTCACGGGGCCTGCATTGCGCTGCATGCGCGCTTCGAGAATCGCGGCCAGCGCACCGTAGATGGTCGTGCGCGCGCCGTTCAGATCGGCGGCGAGGTCGGGGTTCGCGCTGTCGAGCTTGTCGTGCTCGTCGAGGTAATAGCCGCCTTCCGTGACCGTGAACGCAATGATCTTGCACGCGGGATCGGCGCCTGCTTCGACGAGCGCATCCAGATTCGCCGACCACGGCACCACGCGCTCGATCGAGCGGATCGTTTCGTACGCGCGCTCGCCTTGCGGCGTGACGGTTTCGAGCGTGTAGACGCCGTTCTGCGCGGCGAGCGCATCGGCGACGGCGTTCATGTCGCTGCGGATGTTGCCGACGCTCAGCGACCAGTGCGGATCGTCGGGCTTGCGCGCTTCGTTGAGCCGATGCAGATACCAGGCCTGGTGCGCGCGATGGAATGAGCCTGCGCCGATATGCAGGATCACCTGCCTGCTTGCGCCGCTTGCGCCGCTGTTCATGTGCGTCTCCTGTGTCGGCCGGAGTCCTTGCGTCGAGCGCCTTGCTCCGGTCCCATGCTGGTTTTGAAAGCCTTTTGCGCACGGTCTTCGCGTGCGTTCTTTCGAATAAGTCTAGAAGCTGTCTCGACGTTGCGAGCCGCCGTTCGAAATGAAGAGCATTTGCTCTTGATGTGAACTAATGATCGTATCCGGTCGGTTGAATGTCAAGGCGAAGGACACGGCTTTTTCGTGGCGCAGCGCGACGGGGCGGGCCTGTGAAGCGCGCGTCATGCATGCGCCGCGTCTTGTCCGACGCGCGCTTGCGATGCTGTTGCATTGCATCAAATTTGACAGTGAAGAGGTCAGGACTAACCCGAATGCAAAAAAGTATCGGTCGGCGGTCTCATTTCTAGTGGCCGCCATTGCGTCCGGGGTCTAACTTTCGGTACACACAACAAGAGCGACGCAGACACAGGAGGAAGACAGATGAAGGGCATCGTCAAGCCGGTTACGTCGTTGCACGCGCATCAAGATGCGGCTCCGCTTGCGGGTCGCGCGGCAAGCGCGCAGTCGGGCCTTTGAGCGGCCTCGTCAGGAGAACGACGTGCAACCCGATCTCGAACTGGTCACCGTGCGCCGCGACGAATCGTTCAAGGCGTGGTATCACGGCTTTCCGTACCGCACGGTGCGCTGGCACTTTCATCCGGAATTCGAAATCCATCTGATCGTCGCGACGACGGGCAAGATGTTCGTCGGCGATTACATCGGTCCGTTCGCGCCGGGCAATCTCGTGCTGATGGGCCCGAACCTGCCGCACAACTGGGTCAGCGAAGTGCCCGAAGGCGTGACGATCGAACAGCGCAATCTCGTTGTGCAGTTTCCGCAGGACTTCGTCGCGCATTGCACCGAGAGCTTTCCCGAGTGGCGCACGCTCGAAGCACTGCTGGCGGATTCGCGGCGCGGCGTGTCATTCGGTCCGCAAACCAGCGCGAAGATCCAGCCGCTTTTCATGGAGCTGCTCGACGCACGCGGCCTGCGCCGCATGGTGTTGTTCCTGTCGATGATGGAAATCCTGCTGAACGCGAGCGACCGCGAACTGCTCGCGAGCCCCGCGTATCAGATCGACCCGAGCAGCTACGCATCGACGCGCATCAATCACGTGCTGTCGTATATCGGCAAGAATCTCACGTCCGACCTGCGCGAATCCGAACTCGCGCAACTCGCCGGCCAGAGCGTGAGCGCGTTCTCGCGATACTTCCGGCGGCATACGGGGCTCACTTTCGTGCAGTACGTGAACCGGATGCGCATCAACCTCGCGTGTCAGCTGCTGATGGACGATGAACTGAGCGTCACGGACATCTGCTACAAGGTCGGCTTCAACAATCTGTCGAACTTCAACCGCCAGTTTCTTAGCGCGAAAGGCATGGCTCCGTCGAAGTTCCGCCGCTTCCAGCACCTGAACGACGCGAGCCGCGACGCTTCCGAAGCGGCGGCGGCGCTCGGCAAGGGCATCGCCAACGCGCCCTCGATCGTGCCCGCCGAGCAGGCGCGCAGTCATCCGCACACGCGTAGCCATCCGCACACGCGTAGCCATCCCGATACGCAGCCTCGCGCCGCGCCCGCGGCATCTCCACCTTTGGGCTCGCCGCTCGCGACGACCTAGAGCAGTCCAGCAAGTCCCGACGTTTCACCCGCTCATCGCGCTGCCAGACAGCGCGAGGGAAGCACTCATCCTCATAAACGGAGACAAACCATGACGCACAGCAATTCATCGCATCAGCCTCGCGCATTGCGCGTTCGCGCAACGCTGGCCTTCGCGGCCGCAATGCTCGCCGCGCCGCTGTTCGCGCCCGCCGCCGCGAACGCCGCGCCGCTAAAAATCGGCATGACCTTCCAGGAGCTGAACAACCCGTACTTCGTGACGATGCAAAAAGCGCTCAACGATGCCGCTGCGTCGATCGGCGCGACCGTCGTCGTCACCGATGCGCATCACGACGTGAGCAAGCAGGTCAGCGACGTCGAAGACATGCTGCAGAAGAAGATCGACATTCTGCTCGTGAACCCGACCGATTCGACGGGCATCCAGTCGGCCGTGACATCGGCGAAGAAGGCGGGCGCCGTGGTCGTCGCCGTCGATGCGAACGCGAACGGCCCCGTCGATTCGTTTGTCGGTTCGAAGAATTTCGATGCCGGACAGATGTCGTGTGAATACCTTGCCAAGGCGATCGGCGGCAGCGGCGAAGTGGCGATTCTCGACGGCATTCCCGTCGTGCCGATTCTCGAACGCGTGCGCGGCTGCAAGGCGGCGCTCGCGAAGTTCCCGAACGTGAAGGTGGTCGATACGCAGAACGGCAAGCAGGAACGCGCGACGGCACTGTCCGTCACCGAGAACATGATCCAGGCGCATCCGAACCTGAAGGGCATCTTCAGCGTGAACGACGGCGGCTCGATGGGCGCATTGTCCGCGATCGAATCGTCGGGCAAGGACATCAAGCTGACGAGCGTCGACGGTGCACCCGAAGCGATCACCGCGATCCAGAAACCGAACTCGAAGTTCATCGAAACGTCCGCGCAATTTCCGCGCGATCAGATTCGCCTCGCGATTGGCGTGGCGCTCGCGAAGAAGTGGGGCGCCAATGTGCCGAAGGCGATTCCCGTCGACGTGAAGCTCGTCGACAAGGACAACGCGAAGGGCTTCAGCTGGTAAGCGACGTGTTGCGTATGCAGTGACGCTCGCTTCTTCACACAGGCGTCACTGCATGAACAAGGGAAACGCGATGGACACGATCCTCAAACTCGACAACATCACGAAGAGCTTTCCGGGCGTGAAGGCGCTGCAGGACATTCATCTCGAGATCGCGCGCGGCGAGATTCACGCGCTGCTCGGCGAGAACGGCGCAGGCAAGTCGACGCTGATGAAGATTCTGTGCGGCATCTATCAGCCCGACGACGGCACGATCGTGATCGACGGCGAAGCGCGGCACTTCACGAACTATCACGACGCGGTGGCGGCGGGCGTCGGTATCGTGTTTCAGGAGTTCAGCCTGATTCCGTATCTGAACGCTGTCGAAAACATGTTTCTCGGCCGCGAGTTGCGCAATCGCTTCGGCATGCTGGATCGTTTGAAGATGCGTCGCGCGGCCGCGGAGATTTTCGCGCGGCTCGGCGTCGCGATCGATCTGTCCGTGCCGATCCGCGAGCTGTCCGTCGCGCAGCAGCAGTTCGTCGAAATCGGCAAGGCGTTGTCGCTGAATGCGCGCATTCTGATTCTCGACGAACCGACGGCGACGCTCACGCCTGCCGAAGCCGAGCATCTGTTCACGATCATGCGCGATCTGAAACAGCAGGGCGTCGCGATGATTTTCATCTCGCATCACCTCGAAGAGATTTTCGAAGTGTGCGATCGGATCACAGTATTGCGCGATGGCCAGTATGTCGGCATGACGGATGTCGCGCAGACGGACGTGAGCCGTCTCGTCGAGATGATGGTGGGACGCAAGATCGAAAGCAGCTTTCCGCCGAAGCCGACCTTGCCCGCCGATGCGAAGAACGTCCTCGAAGTGAACGCACTGCAACTGCACAAAGACGGTCCGACGAACCGCTTCACGCTGCGCGAAGGCGAAATACTCGGCTTTGCGGGGCTCGTCGGTTCGGGGCGCACGGAAACGGCGCTCGCGGTGATCGGCGCGGACACAGCGCACGTGAAGGACATTCGCATCAACGGCGCGGCGGTGAACCTGTCCGATCCCGCCGATGCGTTGAAGTCCGGCATCGGCATTCTGCCCGAGAGCCGCAAGACGGAAGGGCTGATTACGTCGTTCTCGATCAAGCAGAACATTTCGATCAACAACCTCGGCAAGTACCGCACGGGACGCTTTTTCATCGATCACGGCAGCGAAGCGAAGGCGACGGCCGACATCATGAAGCGCGTCGGCGTGAAGGCGCCGACCATGCATACGGAAGTCGCGACGCTGTCGGGCGGCAATCAGCAGAAGGTGGTGATCGCGCGCTGGCTGAATCACCACACCAACATCCTCATCTTCGACGAGCCGACGCGCGGCATCGATGTCGGCGCGAAGGCGGAAATCTATCTGCTGATGCGCGAACTCACCGCGCGCGGCTACTCGATCATCATGATTTCGTCGGAGCTGCCGGAGATCGTCGGCATGTGCGATCGCGTCGCGGTGTTCCGGCAAGGACGCATCGAAGCAATGCTCGAAGGCGACCAGATCGAATCGAATGCCGTGATGACTTATGCAACGGCTGGTGCAACGGCTGGTGCATCAACCGGCACTCGTGGAGCAACACAACATGAACACGCCTAACTCTTCTCCGAAGACCTCGACGGTCACATCCGACACGCCGGGCGCGCCGTTCCGCCTGAACTGGGCGAGCATCAAGCGCTCGACGCTGTTCTATCCGTTCATCGGTCTGCTCGTCGTGTGCATCGTGATGGTGTTCGCGAGCGACAGTTTTCTGTCGGCGGCAAATCTGGAAAACGTGCTGCGCCAGGTGTCGATCAACGCGATCATCGCCGTCGGCATGACGGCCGTGATCCTGACGGGCGGCATCGACCTGTCTGTCGGTTCGGTGATGGCGCTGTCGGGCACGCTCGCGGCGGGGCTGATGGTCGCGGGGCTCAACGGCGTCGCGGCGATTGTGATCGGCATCGCGGTGGGGCTCGGCTTCGGCGTCGCGAATGGTTTCTTCGTTGCGTTCGCGGGCATGCCGCCCATCATCGTCACGCTTGCGACGATGGGCATCGCGCGCGGCCTCGCGTTGATCTACACGGGTGGCTATCCGATCGACGGCTTGCCGGAATGGGTCAGCTTCTTCGGCAGCGGCAAGGTGTTCGGCATTCAGGCGCCCGTCCTCATCATGCTCGTCGTCTACGCGATCGCATGGCTGCTGCTCGAACGCATGCCGTTCGGACGCTACGTGTACGCGATTGGCGGCAACGAACAGGCGACCCGACTGTCGGGCGTGCGCGTCGCGCGCGTGAAGCTGATCGTCTATACGCTTGCCGGTTTGACGTCTTCGTTCGCGGCGATCGTGCTGACATCGCGTCTGATGAGCGGTCAGCCGAATGCGGGCGTCGGCTTCGAACTCGATGCGATCGCGGCCGTGGTGATGGGCGGCACGTCGATCTCGGGCGGACGCGGCTCGATCATCGGCACGCTGATCGGCGCGCTGCTGCTAGGCGTGCTGAACAACGGCCTCAACATGGTCGGCGTGAATCCGTATGTGCAGAACGTGATCAAGGGCGGAATCATTCTGCTCGCGATCTACATCAGCCGTGAACGCAAGAAATGATGTTCTCTTTCCTCTGTTCTCCACTTAAAAGCAGGGCAATGCAATGACGACTCAGGACAACAGCAAAAGCATGACGGCGATCGTGTGTCACGCGCCGGAAGATTACCGTGTCGAACGCGTGACGAAGCCTCAGGCGCGCGCGCATGAACTCGTGATCCGCATCGCCGCGTGCGGCATCTGCGCGAGCGACTGCAAGTGCTATTCCGGCGCGAAGATGTTCTGGGGCGGCCCGAGTCCGTGGGTGAAGGCGCCCGTGATTCCGGGCCATGAATTCTTTGGCTATGTCGAAGAACTCGGGGAAGGCGCGGAAGAACATTTCGGCGTGAAAAAGGGCGACCGCGTGATCGCCGAGCAGATCGTGCCGTGCGGCAAGTGCCGTTATTGCAAGTCCGGCCAGTACTGGATGTGCGAAGTGCACAACATTTTCGGCTTCCAGCGCGAAGTCGCGGACGGCGGCATGGCCGACTACATGCGTATTCCGCCGACGGCCATCGTGCACAAGATTCCCGACGGCATCTCGCTGGAAGACGCCGCGATCATCGAACCTCTGGCTTGCGCGATTCATACGGTGAATCGCGGCGACATTCAGCTGGACGATGTCGTCGTGATCGCGGGTGCGGGCCCGCTCGGTCTGATGATGACGCAGGTCGCGCATCTGAAAACACCGAAGAAACTCGTCGTGATCGATCTCGTCGACGAGCGTCTCGAACTCGCGCGCGAATACGGTGCGGACGTGACGATCAATCCGAAGAGCGACGATGCGCTCGCCATCGTCAAGTCGCTGACGGACAACTATGGCTGCGATGTCTACATCGAAACGACGGGCGTGCCGGCGGGCGTGAATCAGGGCATGGACCTGATTCGCAAGCTCGGGCGTTTTGTCGAGTTTTCCGTGTTCGGTGCGGAGACTACAATGGACTGGTCGATCATCGGCGACCGCAAGGAACTCGATGTGCGCGGCGCGCATCTCGGCCCTTACTGCTATCCGGTTGCGATCGACCTGCTGGCGCGCGGACTCGTCACGTCGAAAGGCATCGTCACGCACGGCTTCTCGCTCGAAGAATGGGACGAAGCGATCAAGGTCGCGAATTCGCTCGATTCGATCAAGGTGTTGATGAAGCCTGCACGATAGCCGGATAGTTCGCCCGTCATTCGAAAAATACACAGTGCGCGTTGTGAGAGGCGCGCACACGGAGACACTATGAACTACGTCATCGGCGTCGATATCGGCACGCAGAGCACGAAGGCCGTGCTCGTCGACGAGAGCGGCGCAATCGTCGCGCAGCATTCGAGCGGCTATCACCCGGACACGCCGAAGCCCTTGTGGGCCGAGCAATGGCCGACCGTGTGGATGAAGGCGGTGATCGAATGCATTGCGCGCTGCGTCGGCAAGGCGCGCGAAGCGGGCGTCGCTTCGAATGCGATCAAGGCGGTGTGCGTGAGCAGTCTTTACGGCGGTTCGGGCATTCCCGTCGATAGCGACATGAAGCCGCTTTATCCGTGCCTCATCTGGATGGACCGGCGCGCGACGGCGCAAGTCGAGTGGGTGCGCGAGCACGTCGATCTCGACAAGCTGTATGCGATTACGGGCAACGGCGTCGACAGCTACTACGGCTATACGAAGATGCTCTGGCTGCGCGACAACGAGCCGAACGTGTGGGCGAATACGCGATTCTTCTTGCCGCCGAACGCATATGTGATTTATCTGCTGACGGGCGAAGTGGCCGTCGATCACAGTTCGGCTGGCAACATCGGCGGCGTGTACGACATCGCAAAGCGCGACTGGTCCGACGAAGCGCTCGACATGCTCGGCATTCCCGCCACGATGATGCCGGAGCATCTGGTCGAATCGTCGGATGTGGTGGGCGGATTGCTGTCGCAATGGACGGAGCAGCTCGGACTCGACGCGGGCACAGCGATCGTCGCGGGCGGTGTCGATGCGGCGATGGCCACGTATGCGGCGGGCGTCACGCGCGCGGGCCAGCACGTTGCGATGATCGGCACGAGCATGTGCTGGGGTTATATCAACCAGAGTGTCGATGCGCGGCACGGGCTCGTCAGCATGCCGCACGTGTTCAACGGGCTGGAGGACATTTATGTGTTCGGCGGCGCGATCACGGCGGGCGCGTCGGTGACGTGGTATCGCGAGCAGTTCTGTCATGAGGAGGTCGAAGCCGCGAAGGCGATACCGGGCGGCGATCCACATCAACTGCTCGAAGAGGACGCCGCGCAGATTCCGGCCGGTGCCGATGGCGTGATGTTCTTGCCGTATTTGATGGGCGAACGCAGTCCCGTATGGGACGCGAAGGCGAGTGGCGCATTCGTCGGTTTGAATCTGTATCACACGCGAGCGCATCTGTATCGCGCGGTGCTGGAAGGCGTCGCGTTTGCGTTGCAGCACAACATCGTCGCAGGGCGCAAGGGTGCGAAGTCACTCGACGACAAGCTGATCGTGGTCGGTGGCGCGGCGCATTCGGATTTGTGGATGTCGATCATCGCGGACATCACGGGTTTCCCTGTGTACACGATCGAACAGGACGTGGAAGCGGCGATGGGCGCGGCTTTGCTCGCCGCGTACGGCACGAAGCTGATTTCGCAGGAGACGGCGCGAGGCGGCTGGGTAAGGCTGATCGAACGCGTGAAGCCTGACGCGGCGCGGCAGGCGATGTATGCGGAGCGCTTCGGCATCTATACGGATTTGTATCCGGCATTGAAGCCGGTCATGCATCGACTGCAAGCAAAATGAACCTATCCTTCGATTTTTCCGGGCGCTCGATTCTGGTGACGGGTGCTTCCAGCGGCATTGGCCGTGTGACGGTCGAACTGCTGCGCGCGAGCGGCGCGCAGGTTGTGGCGGCGGCGCGCAACGTAGGCGAGCTTGCGCGGCTCGCAGAGGAGACGGGTTGTGAGCCTTTGGTGTTGGATGTCGGCGACGAGTCGGCTATTGACGAAGCTTTAGGTTCGCTCGATGTCGTGTTCGATGGGCTGGTGAACTGTGCGGGCACGACGGTGCTGGAGCGCGCGATCGACACGACGGCGGCGAGCTTCGATAGCGTGATGAGTGTGAACGCGCGCGGCGCCGCGTTGGTGGCGCGGCATGTTGCGCGCGGGATGATCGATGCGGGGCGCGCCGGCAGCATTGTCAATGTGTCTAGCCAGGCTGCGCTTGTTGGGCTCGATGAGCATTTGAGTTATTGCGCTTCTAAAGCGGCGATGGATGCTATTACCCGGGTTTTGTGTGTTGAGTTAGGTGCCTATGGCATTCGGGTCAATAGCGTGAATCCTACGGTTACTCTTACGCCTATGGCGGTTAAGGCCTGGAGTGATCCTGTGAAGCGTGATCCTGCTTTGCAGGCGATTCCTCTGAAACGGTTCGCTGAACCGCGGGAAGTTGCTGAGCCGGTTTTGTTTTTGCTGAGCGAGGCGGCTTCGATGATTAGTGGTGTAGTTTTGCCTGTCGATGGTGGTTACACCGCAAGGTGATGTTTTTGTTTTTTGTTTTTTTGTTTTCGCTTTTCGCTGGCATCCGCGGTTTCGTATCGGTGCTTCAGGCGTTGCCCCTGTGCGGGGCGGCACTTACTTTCTTTGCCGCCGCAAAGAAAGTAAGCAAAGAAAGCGGGCTAACACCGCCAGTCCTAGTCGTTGCCTGCGGGCCCCCCACGGGTCCCGCACTCCAGACGGCATCGCACTGTCTCACGCCCGTTGCCCGCGTACTAACTCACGCCTCACCCACTTCACAATCCCGCGTCACGAATTGCGTTACCGGAAGTCCACAGCCGCCCAGGTGGCAAACGGTGTGTAGGCCGTCGCGACGGAAGTGCCCCACTCCGGACTGAAAAGCGGGATCGGAGTCGTAGAAGCGCGAACGCGTAAGGTGCGAGAACCTACACACAGTTTGCCACCTGGGCGGCGCAGACGGATCGCTGCCGCTGGCTGTGCTACGGATGACTGGAGAGGGTGATGCGTCTGTTAAAGGCGCTGGCAACGCACATGAAATAGCGTGTTGCCGTGTGGAGTGCGGGACCCGTGGGGGGCCCGCAGGCAAACACAAGGATTGGCGGGGTGAGCGGCTTTCTTTTGCCTACTTTTCTTTGCCGCTGCAAAGAAAAGTAGGTGCCGCCCCGCACAGGGGCAACGCCTGAAGCACGGATACGAAACCGCGGATGCCAGCGCAGCAAAAAGCAAAAAACCAAAAAACCAAAAAATGGCGACTAGCGTCGCAGACAAAAAAACTACAGCATTGTCCTCACATGCCAAAGCTCAGGAAACAACACAACATCCAGCATCTTGCGCAGATAAGGCGCACCGCTAGTCCCCCCGTACCCTGCTTGAACCCAATAATACGTTCAACAGTAGTCACATGCCGGAACCGCCACTGCCGAAAGGCATCTTCCAGATCGACGAGTTCTTCGGCCATCTCGTACAGTTCCCAATGCTGGGACGGATTTCGATAAACCTCTAACCAGGCCGCTTCGACAGAAGCATCATGCACGGTAGGCTGAGTCCAGTCGCGCTCGAGCCGCGACGCATCAATAGCAAATCCACGCCGAGCCAACAACCGGACAACTTCATCATAGAAAGAAGGCGCCTCAAGCGCAGCCTTGACCTCAGCAAGAACGTCAGGATGATGCGCATGCGGCTTGAGCATCTGTTCATTCTTGTTCCCAAGCATGAACTCGAGCTCTCGATACTGATAAGACTGAAAGCCGGAAGAACTGCCGAGAAACGGCCGCATCGACGTATATTCGGAAGGCGTCATCGTCGACAGCACATTCCACGCTTGCACAAGCTGCTCGAGTATCCGCGACACGCGCGCCAGCATCTTGAACGCAGGCGGCAATTCATCACGATGCACGGAAGCCAGCGCCGCGCGCAACTCATACAGCGCAAGCTTCATCCATAGTTCGCTCGTCTGATGCTGAATGATGAACAGCATCTCGTTGTGATCGGGAGACAAAGGATGCTGCGCATGCAAGATCGACCCAAGCGACAGATAGTCGCCATAACTCATCGACTTCGAAAAATCGAGCTGCGCGTCGTGCCATCCACCGCCTTCATCGACAGCCATGTGGGAAGCATGCTCGGCGCGCGGCGTCTGCGTCGCGCCATGCCCGAACGGGCAGCCTTGCGCCGGCTTGTCGTCCATCATCTTCATGTGATCGGTCATCGCGCGCTCCTCAGGTCACGGCGCCGCGCGCGGCGAATTCAGGCGCACGCCAGGTCTCTTCGGCAAGCACGTGGCGCAGATGCTCGACGGCATCCCATACGTCCACATAACGCGTGTACAACGGCGTAAAGCCGAAACGCAGCACATGCGGCTCGCGATAGTCGCCGATCACGCCGCGCGCGATCAGCGCCTGCATCACTTCATAACCATGCGGATGCTCGAAGCTCGCATGCGAGCCGCGTTGCGCATGTGCGCGCGGCGTCACGAGCTCGAGTGGAAATTCCTTGCAGCGCGTCTCGACCAGATCGATGAACAGATCCGTCAGCGCGAGCGACTTCTTGCGGATCGCCTGCATGTCGGTTTGCAGGAACACGTCGAGGCCGCATTCGACGAGCGACATCGACACCATCGGCTGCGTGCCGCACAGGAAGCGGCCGATGCCGTCGTCGGCGGCATACGTCGGGTCCATCGCGAACGGCGCGCGATGTCCCCACCAGCCGGACAGCGGCTGCTCGAACTCGTTCTGATGACGATGCGGCACCCACACGAACGCGGGTGAACCGGGACCGCCGTTCAGATACTTGTACGTGCAGCCTACGGCGCAATCCGCGCCGACCCCGTTCAGGTCGACGGGCACGGCACCCGCCGAGTGCGCGAGATCCCACAGCGCGAGCGCGCCCTTGTCGTGGATCAGCTTCGTCACGGCGGCCATATCGTGCATGTAGCCCGTGCGGTAGTTCACGTGCGTGATCATCGCGACGGCGACGTCGTCGGTGAGCGCGGCGGGCAGTTCGGACGGATCGTCGATGAGTCGCAGTTCATAGCCGCGAGCAAGCTGCTTGATCAACCCTTGCGCGATGTACAGGTCGGTCGGGAAGTTCGAACGCTCCGACACGATCACGCGGCGCTTCGGATCGCGCTGGTCCTGCATGCGCAACGCCGCCGACAGCACCTTGAACAGGTTGATCGAAATCGTATCGGTGACGACGACTTCGTTGTGCGCCGCGCCGATCAGCGCGGCGAGCTTGTTGCCGAGGCGCCGCGGCAGCGAGAACCAGCCAGCCGTGTTCCAGCTGCGGATCAGGCCTTCGCCCCATTCGGCGCCGATCACGGTCTGCGCGCGCTGCGCGGCCGCGGCGGGCGGCACGCCGAGCGAATTGCCGTCCAGATAGATGACGTTCGGCGCAAGCGCGAACTGGTCGCGCAAGGGCGCGAGCGGATCGGCTGCGTCGAGCGCGAGTGCTTCTTCACGTTGATTCATCATGGTTCGTTCAGTCGAAAGAGCGTTCAGTCGGAATGCGTTTGTGCAGATAAGGCGCGCAGCACGGCGCGTACCGGGCTGGCGTCGAGCGTCGCGAGCTTGAGCGGCAACGCGATCAATTCGTAGTCGCCGGGTGCGACGGCGTCGAGCACGATGCCTTCGAGTATCGCCATCCCGTGCGCGCGGATGCGGTGATGCGCATCCATCGTTTTCGATTCCTGCGGATCGAGCGACGGCGTGTCGATGCCGATCAGTTTCACGCCGCGCGCGGCGAGCAGATCGATTGTTTCCGGCGCGACCGCGCAGAAATCGCTGTCCCAAGCCGTGGTCGGCGCTTTGAGGTAAGTGCGCAGGAGGACGCGCGGCGGAATGTCATCCAGCGCGCCGACAATGTGCTCAGGCGTCACCAGCGGCTTTGCACCGATGCAATGAATCACGCGGCAGCGGCCGAGATACGCGTCGAGCGGCACTGCGCCGATCGCGGCGCCCTCGGCGTCGTAATGAAGCGGTGCGTCGGTGTGCGCGCCCGTGTGCGGCGAGATCGTCAGCCGGGCGACGTTGACGGGCGAGCCCGCCTCCATCCGCCACACGCGCTCGATGCCGACGGGCGTGTCGCCCGGCCAGACGGGCGTCGCGGTGTCGACGGCAGGCGTGATATCCCAAAGTGTGTCCATGTCTCCCTGGTGTCGTTTGGCTGCTATGTCTCGATAATAGGCGGCATCAGACGAAATGTGCTTGCTAAAAAAACTGTTTATTTCGTCCCCTTTGGAACATAATTTGAGGCAAACGGGAAAGGGAGACCGAAAATGAACGCGATCTCACTGGACGCCACCGATTGCCGTATCTTGACGGTGCTGCAGCACGAAGGACGAATCAGCAATCTCGATCTGGCGGAGCGCATCTCGCTTTCGCCATCCGCGTGTTTACGCCGTTTGCGCCTGCTGGAAGAGCAGGGCGTGATCGAGCGTTATCGCGCATGCCTGAACCGGGAAGTGCTGGGGTTCGAACTGGAGGCGTTCGTGCAGGTATCGATGCGCAACGACCAGGAAAACTGGCACGAGCGCTTCGCCGAAGCGCTGCGCGACTGGCCGGAGGTGGTCGGCGCGTTCGTCGTGACGGGGGAAACGCACTATCTGTTGCGGGTGCTCGCCCACAATCTCAAGCACTATTCGGATTTCGTGCTTGGCCGGCTGTACAAGGCGCCGGGCGTGATGGACATCCGCTCGAACATCGTGCTGCAGACACTGAAGGAAGATTCGGGCGTGCCCGTCGCGCTGGTGACGGGCTCGAAGGTGCAGCAGCAGCCTGGCTAGAGGCGGCCCTGGCCAGCGTGCCGGAACGGAAATGTAACCGCGAAAAAGCGGCGCGCGCTCAGCCGATCCGTTTCAGCCCGTGAAAATCGCCGTTCTGGAACACGAGCGGCTCAATCTCGGCCGCCTGCTCGTGGACCCCGCAGCGCTCCACCTCGCCGACGAAAATCACGTGATCGCCCTCGTCGTAGCGGCTGCGGTTATGGCATTCGAACCACGCCAGCGCGCCGTCGAGCACGGGCATGCCCGTGTCGCCCGCCGCATGCGACACGCCTTCGAAGCGGTCGCCCTTCACCGTCGCGAAGCGCTTGCACAGGTCGAGTTGCGACGACGCCAGCACATTGACGACATAATGGCTGTTCGAGCGGAACACGGGCATCGAGGCCGAGCGCGTCGCGAGACTCCACAGCACGAGCGGCGGTGTCAGCGAGACAGAGTTGAATGAACTGGCCGTGATGCCGATCAGTGCGCCGGACGGCGCGCGTGTCGTAATGACGGTGACACCCGTCGCGAACTGGCTGAGCGCGCGGCGAAACGAGACGTCGTCGAAATTGGGCGGGTTGGCGCGCTTCATCGGCAGAGGCATTCCGGCGAACGGACCGCTTGATGAAGCGACCAGATGGAAAAATACGGTTCGAAGGTCATGTAGAAATTCGGCGAATTGTCCCAATTTTAACTGCAATCGCAGAGAGCCTGGCGCTCGCGGGCGGCGGGACAAGGGCGGCAGCGTGGTACAGATGGTGCATGCGGCCTGCGTGAATCCCCGAAAACGCGGAATATTGCGCCGGTCGGATGCGGTGAAAAGTGTCCAGGTGACTGCGGCGAGCAGTGCGGTTGTCCATGGGACGAACGTCGCGGCGAGCCATTCCAAGGAGCGAGCATGAGTCAGTCAGTCGAGACCGCCACGCTGGGCGGCGGGTGTTTCTGGTGTCTGGAGGCGGTGTATCTCGGCGTCGATGGGGTGACGTCGGTCGAATCGGGTTATGCGGGCGGACACGCCGACAACCCGTCGTACGAGCAGGTGTGCGACGGCAACACGGGGCACGCGGAAGTCGTCAAGGTCGAGTTCGATCCGGGACGCATCAGCTATCGCGAGATTCTGGATATTTTCTTCGCGATCCACGATCCGACGCAGCTTAACCGCCAGGGCAACGATGTCGGCACGCAATACCGGTCAGTGATCTTCACGCACTCGGACGCGCAGCGCGACACGGCGCTGCAGGCCATCCGCGAGATCGGCGCCGAAGGCATCTACGACGGCCAGATCGTCACGCAGGTGCTGCCGCTCGACGGCAACTACTGGGCCGCCGAGGCGTATCACCAGAACTACTTCGCGCAGCATCCGGATCAGGGTTATTGCGCGTTCGTCGTCGCGCCGAAGGTGGCGAAGTTCCGGCAGAAGTTTGCGCATCGGATCAAGGCGTGATGCAACGCTTTACGCGGCGCGAGTCTTGAGTGACTTGCGCCCGCCTTTGATTACGCGGCTTCGGCCGCGTTTTCTTTTTGTGCGCTGCGCAGCCGCTCGCACGCGGCCGCGATGTCCGCCGCGAGCTTCACGCAGGTCAGCGGGGCCGAGCCTTCGGCCTTGTTGTTCGCGGCGATCAGCACCGGCTGGCCGGCGATCGCGTAACGCGCGGCGAGTTCGGCGAGTGCCCTGCGGGTGTCGGGATCTTCGTCGACGAGCTTGTCGAACGGTTCGTACTTCGCTTTCGCCTGCTCGTACCTGAAACCGCCGTGCAGGCTCCAGCGCACGATGAGCGGGCCGGACGGCGCTTCGTCGAGCATCGCGAGCGCGGCGGCCTGGCGCGACGGATCGGGCATCCGCGCATGAATGCCGACGCAATAGCGCACGCCCGTCGCCTTCAGCGCCCGGATCAGGCGCGGTGTCAGAAGGCACGCATCGCGGATTTCGACGGCGTAACAGGTGTCGCCTTCCAGCGGCGGCAGCGCCGCGAGGAACGCCGTCAGCCGTTCGACGAATAGCGCTGGTTGCGCAAGCATCTCGTTGGGCAGCGGCGAGAACTGGAACACGAGCGCGCCCGCCTTCGCGCCGAGTCCGTCGATGCACGGCCGCACGAACTCGTCGATGGCCAGTTGCGCGTTCAGAAAGCACGGGTTGTCGGACACCGGCTCGCCGCGTTCGGCGCGCACGGTCGCGTCGGTGACGAGCGCGGGCGCCTTCACGATGAAGCGGAAATGGTCCGGCACCTGCTGCGCGTAACGCAGATAGTCGGTGACCGTGAGCGCCTGATAGAACGAGCGGTCGATGCTCACCGTGCGCAGCAGCGGATGCGCGCCATAAGCCGTCAGGCCGTCGCGCGACAGCTTGCTGTTGCTGTAGTCGTCGCCGTAGACGATGCCCTTCCAGCCTGGAAACGACCACGTCGATGTGCCGAGATGCACCTGCGGCGGCAACCGGCTGGCGAGCGTGATGAGTTCGTCGGAGGGACGCGCAGCGAGGACGTCGCGGGCGCGGCGCGTTTTCGGCGGCGCGTCGCTGGATGCGGAAGCTGGCGTATCGGAAGGGGGCGCTTCGGGAGCCGAAGCGTCAGCGGCTGTCGTCGGATCGACGGGATTGCCGAACATGTCGAGTTGCGCGGTGCCGTCCGGCGTGTCCTGTTCCATCGATACGTTGCGTGAATGAGTTTGCCGCGCCGCGCGCCATGCGCAACTGCGCGCGGCGCGGCCAAAACGGGATCACGCGATTTTACAGCGCCTTCTCGTACATATAGCGGCGCGACCACGGCAGCGTCTTTGCACTGCCGCCGGCCTTTCGGCACACCACCTGATAGATCGACACGTCGTCGTTCTCGAACGCATACGCGCAGCCCGCGAGATACACGCGCCAGATGCGGAATTTCTCGTCCTCCACAAGCGTCTTCGCTTCGGCCGCGTTGGCCTCGAAGTTCTCGGCCCAGATGTCGAGCGTGCGCGCGTAGTGGCGGCGCAGGCTTTCGATATCGAAAGCCTCGAGCCCGCCGCGCTGCATCGATTCGAGCGCGAGGCTGATGTGCGGCAGTTCGCCGTCGGGGAACACGTACCGGTCGATGAACTCGCCGCCGCCGAGCGCCGTTTCGCCGCTGTCGTAATCCGTCGACGTGATGCCGTGATTCATCGCGACGCCGTCGTCGGCGAGCAGGTCGTGGACCTTCTGGAAGTACGCCGGCAGATTCTTGCGGCCCACGTGCTCGAACATGCCCACGCTCGTAATGCGGTCGAACTGGCCTTGTACGTCACGATAGTCTTGCAGCCGGATTTCGATCTGACCTTCGAGGCCCGCGTCTTTCACGCGCTTCGTCGCGAGATCGAACTGGTTCTGCGACAGTGTCACGCCCACGCATTTCGCGCCGAACTTCTGCGCCGCGCGTAGCACGAGCGCGCCCCAGCCGCAGCCGATATCGAGCAGACTCTGGCCCGGTTGCACCTGGATCTTTGTGAGGATGTGATCGATCTTCTTGATCTGCGCGGTGGCGAGGTCTTCGTCGCCGTTCTCGAAGTACGCGCACGAGTACACCATGTTCTCGTCGAGCCACAGCTTGTAGAACTCGTTCGAGACGTCGTAGTGATACTGGATTGCCTTCTTGTCGGACGTTTTCGTGTGATTGAAATAACGCCGCACGCGCGCCAGCTTGCTCGCGCTCGTCACCGTGCTGCGCGCAAGCGAATAGCTGATGTTGATGATGTCCGACAGCTTGCCTTCGATGTCGATCTTGCCCTTCACATACGCCTCGCCGAGATTGTCGAGGCTCGGTTCGAGCAGGAGGGGCAGCGCCGACGCGCTGTTCACTTTCAGCGTGACCT
The DNA here is from genome assembly GCF_007995085.1 of Paraburkholderia azotifigens. GTDB lineage: Bacteria > Pseudomonadota > Gammaproteobacteria > Burkholderiales > Burkholderiaceae > Paraburkholderia > Paraburkholderia azotifigens. The sequence continues at coordinate 1,886,701 of NZ_VOQS01000001.1, read as the reverse complement.
GCGGCGCGGCGAACGTGCCGAAGTCATGTTCCTGGCCATCCCACAGCACGAGGCGCGCCGGAATATTGGCTTTTGCTTTTACTTCGTCTACCAACTGCGCCAGCTTCTTCTCCCAGAACATGTGATTTCTCCGTGTCCAATGAATCAAAGCAAAGCCTGTCGAATCGAAGTGCGCCGTGCGCGGGCCAGCAACAGCCCCGCGTTCGGACTTTGAGCCACGCGCACGCGATCCAGCCGTCGGCGCAACGCGTCATGCCTCCCTAAGGATGACGGGCCGCGCGCCGGCGTTTCGATGTGTCAGGGCGACAGACGGGCGATCGTCCAGTCGGCAGTTCCGCTGCGCGTGTACAGCAGCCGGTCGTGCAAACGTGAAGGCCGTCCTTGCCAGAATTCGATTGCGTCGGGAATCAGCCGATAGCCACCCCAGTGCGGCGGACGCGGCGGGTTCTCTCCGTATTGTGCGCTGAATTCACGCTCTCGCGCTTCCAGCATGGCACGGCTTTCAATCACCTTGCTCTGCTCCGATGCCCATGCGCCGATGCGCGAGCCGAGCGGACGCGATGCAAAGTATTGGTCGCTTTCTGCGTCGCTTGTCTTGACGACCGTGCCCTCGATGCGCACCTGACGCTCGAGTTCGATCCAGTAGAAGAGAAGGCTTGCATGGGGGTTTTGCGCGAGCTCCTGGCCTTTGCGGCTCTCATAGTTCGTAAAGAACACGAAGCCGCGCTCGTCGACACCCTTGATCAGCACGATGCGCGCCGAAGGCCGGCCGCGCGAGTCGACCGTCGCAAGCGTCATCGTGTTCGGTTCGGGGAGCTGCGCGTCGATGGCCTGCTTGAACCATATGTCGAACTGGCCGAACGGATTCGGATCGACGTCGGCGATGTCCAGCGAACCGAGCGAATAGTTTTTGCGGAGGTCGGCAAGAGTGCTCATATTTTTATGCATGCGCTACAGTGGGGCCAGTATAGCGAAGGACAAACTTTTCTGCGTTGAGGCGGACGGTGTCCGGTGCACGATATCCGGCGAGCTTGCCGCGAACCGCGAACCGCGGGCGCATGCACGGGCGATCAGGCAAAATACGGGCTTGAATGCACGCAGACCCACACATCATGTCCACGCCTCTTGTCACCGGGCAATCCGATCTTACTACTGACCACGGCGCGCATGAAACCGCCGACCGCGCCCGCCGCTTCGGGGGCGTTGCGCGTCTGTACGGCGCGGGCGCGCTCGCGGCTTTCGAAGGCGCACACGTCGCCGTCATCGGCATCGGCGGCGTCGGCTCGTGGGCCGCGGAAGCGTTAGCGCGCACGGCGATCGGCACGATCACGCTGATCGATCTCGACAACGTCGCCGAGAGCAATACGAACCGGCAGATCCACGCGCTCGACGGCAACTATGGCAAACCGAAGGTCGATGCGATGGCCGAGCGCATCCGGCTGATCGATCCGCAGTGCGACGTGCGCGTGATCGAAGATTTCATCGAGCCGGACAACTTCGACAAGGTGTTGGGCGCCGGCTTCGATTTCGTGGTCGATGCGATCGACAGCGTGCGCACGAAGACGGCGCTGATCGCATGGTGCGTCGAGCATCAGCAGCCGCTGATCACGGTCGGCGGCGCGGGCGGCCAGCTCGATCCGACGCGTATCCGCATCGACGATCTCGCGCAGACCATTCAGGATCCGCTGCTGTCGAAAGTGCGCGGGCAGTTGCGCAAGCATCACGGCTTTCCGCGTGGACCGAAAGCGAAATTCAAGGTGAGCGCGGTGTATTCGGACGAGCCGCTGATTTACCCCGAAGCGGCCGTGTGCGATATCGACGAGGAAGCCGAACACGTCACGACTTCGCCCGGTCATCATGGTCCCGTGGGCTTGAACTGCGCGGGTTTCGGATCGAGCGTGTGCGTGACGGCGAGTTTCGGTTTTGCGGCTGTGTCGTACGTGCTGCGCGCGCTGGCGAAACAGGCGGCCTGAGGCACGGATCGCAATCATCCGAAAAAAAACGCGGCACGTGGCCGCGTTTTTTCATGCTCGAGTGTGCACGCTCAGTTCAACGACGCACTCAGCCTGCGACGCCATTTCGCTACCAGCTCCGGCTGATGCGCAACGAGATCGAACACGGACAGCATCGTCTTGCGTCCAATATCTTCACGGAACGTGCGGTCGCGCTGCACGATCGCCAGCAGATGCTCGAGCGCGGCGTCGTACTTGCGATGCGCGATCAGCGCGCTGGCCAGATCGAAGCGCGCTTCGAGGTCGTCGGGATTGTCGGCGACACGCGCTTCGAGCGCGCCCGTGGGCGGCAGGTCGGCGGCGGCATCGACGGCATCGAGCCGCGTCTTGATCGCGTTGTAGCGCGCGTCGATGCCCTGCGTGGTTTTGGGCGACAGCAGATCGTTTTCGTTCTGCGCTTCGTCAGCGCGGTTGTCTTCGAGCAGCAGTTCCATCAGATCGAGGCGCGCTTCGTCGAAGCCGGGATCATAGGCGAGCGCCGCTTTCAACGCGTTGTACGCGTCCTCGCGACGGCCTTCGGCAATTGCGATCGACGCTTCCGCGCGCGCGGCTTCCGCGCCGTCGGGTACGAGTCGGTCGAGGAACTGGCGCAACTGGCCTTCGGGCAGCACGCCGATGAACTGATCGACGGGCCGTCCGTCTGCGAACGCGACCACGTGCGGGATGCTGCGCACCTGGAAGTGCGCGGCGAGTTCCTGGTTTTCGTCGACGTTCACCTTCACGAGACGCCATTTGCCTTCGTACTCTGCTTCGAGTTTTTCGAGCATCGGGCCGAGCGTCTTGCACGGTCCGCACCACGGCGCCCAGAAGTCGACGAGTACGGGCGCGAGCATCGATGCGCTGATGACGTCCTTTTCGAAAGTGGCGAGAGTGGTGTCCATTGCTATCTCTTCCTTGAACGGTAGGCGTAATAGTTGGGGGCGGCGCGTGCCGTTTCAATGCGGGCGGTGATGTCCCGCCGTGGCGTGGATGCCGTCCAGTCTAGCGCGGCTTGCGCTCGGGCAACGGGATCCATTCCGTCTCGCCGGGCACCTTGCCCATTTCCTGGTTCGTCCACGCGAGCTTGGCCTGCTCGATCTTTTCGCGCGAACTCGCGACGAAATTCCATTCGATGAAGCGTTCGCCTTCGAGTTTCTCGCCGCCCAGCAGCATGACCGTCGCGCCTTTCGCGCTGGCGAGCGTGATGGTTTCGCCGGGTGTCAGCACGGCCATCGTGGCGGCTTCGAGCGGCTCGCCATCGAGCGAGAGGTCGCCTTCGACCAGATACACGCCGCGTTCTTCATGCTCGGGTTCGAGCGCGAGCACGCTGCCGGGCGAAAAGTGGGCGGCAGCATACAGCGTGCCCGAGAAGGTGTGCGCCGGCGCCGTCTTGCCGAACGACGACCCTGCGATGATGCGCAGCGTCACGCCGTTGCGCTCGATTTCAGGCAGCGTCGCGCCAGCGTGATGCTCGAACGAAGGCTCCGCGTCTTCGTCGGCGAGGGGCAGCGCGACCCACGTCTGGATGCCGTGCACCTTCGAGCCGTTCGTGCGCTCCGGCTCGGGCGTGCGTTCCGAGTGGACGATGCCGCGGCCGGCCGTCATCCAGTTGACGTCGCCGGGGACGATCTTCTGTTCGGAACCGAGACTGTCGCGATGCATGATCGCGCCTTCGAACAGATACGTGACGGTCGCGAGGCCGATATGCGGATGCGGGCGCACGTCGAGGCCGGTGCCGGCTGGCAACGTGGCAGGGCCCATGTGATCGAAGAAGATGAATGGGCCGACGAGACGCGCGGCCATCGCGGGCAGCACGCGCCGCACGGCCAGATTGCCGATGTCGCGGACGTGGGGCTTGAGAACCGCTTTGATCGATGAGGACATGACAGGCTCGGCTGGTGGGGACAGGACGGGTCATTCTACTGCCCGCGACGATCGTCTGCGCCTGAAGGCGCGAGGGACGGAAATGCCAGGGTTGTATTGGCGGGCGGCGCGTCCGCGGTGGCTCCGGTAAACTTTCGGGTTCAAAGACAAGCAAAAACAGGAGTGCAGATGTCACCGAAAGACCTGCTGCTGGCGCTGGTCGTCGTCGTTGCGTGGGGAGTGAACTTTGTCGTGATCAAGGTCGGCTTGCACGGTGTGCCGCCGATGCTGCTCGGCGCGTTGCGCTTCATGCTCGCCGCGTTCCCGGCGGTGTTCTTCATCAGGCGGCCGCAGATGCCATGGCGTTGGCTTTTTGCCTATGGCGCGACGATCTCGCTCGGGCAGTTCGCGTTCCTGTTCTCTGCGATGTATGTCGGCATGCCGGCCGGTCTTGCGTCGCTGGTGCTGCAGGCGCAGGCGTTTTTTACGCTCGCGTTTGCGGCGCTCTTCCTGCATGAGCGCTTTCGCGCGCAGAACGTGCTCGGGCTGGCGATCGCGGCCGTTGGTCTTGCTGTGATCGGCCTGCAGGGCGGCCACGCGATGACGCTTGCCGGCTTCATCCTCACGCTGTGTGCGGCCGTGATGTGGGCGCTCGGCAACATTGTCACGAAGAAGGTCGGGAAGGTCGATCTGGTCGGGCTCGTTGTGTGGGGCAGTCTGGTTCCGCCTGTGCCGTTCTTCGTGCTGTCGTATGTGTTCGAAGGGCCGGCGCGGATCGAGGCGGCCGTGACGGGGATCGGGGCGTCGTCGGTGTTCGCGATCGTTTATCTCGCGTTTGTTGCCACCCTGCTGGGTTATGGCTTGTGGAGCCGGTTGTTGTCGCGGTATCCGGCAGGGCAGGTCGCGCCTTTTTCGTTACTCGTGCCGATTGTTGGGCTTGCTTCTGCTTCCTTGTTTCTTCGGGAGTCTTTGTCTGGTGCCCAGATTGCAGGCGCTGTTCTCGTGATGGGCGGTCTTGCTGTTAATGTTTTTGGTGGGTGGGTTTTGCAGAGGTTTTCGCTAGCGAGGTAAGGTTTTTTTTGTCTGCGACGCTAGTCGCCATTATTTGGTTTTTTGCTGCGCTGGCATCCGCGAATTCGTATCGGTGCCTCATGCGTTGCCCCTGTGCGGGGCAGCACCTACTTTTCTTTGCAGCGGCAAAGAAAAGTAGGCAAAAGAAAGCCGCTCACACCGCCAATCCTTGTGTTTGCCTGCGGGCCCCCCACGGGTCCCGCACTCCAGACGGCATCACGCTATTTGTCGATGGTTGCCAGCGCCTCTAACAAGCGCCTCACCCACTCCAGTCACCCGTAGCGCAGCCAGCGGCAGCGATCCGTCTGCGCCGCCCAGGTGGCAAACTGTGTGTAGTGTGTCGCACCTTACGCGTTGGCGCTTCTACGACACCGATCCCGCTTTTCAGTCCGGAGTGGTGCACTTCCGTCGCGACGGCCTACACACAGTTTGCCACCTGGGCGGCCGTGGACTTCCGGGTAACGCGGTCTGTGACGTGGGACTGTGAAGCGGGTGAGGCGTGGGTTAGCACGCTGGCAACGGGCGTAAGACAGTGCGATGTCGTGTGGAGTGCGGGACCCGTGGGGGCCCGCAGGCAAAAACTAGCATTCGCGGTGTTAGCCCGCTTTCTTTGCTTACTTTCTTTGCGGCGGCAAAGAAAGTAAGTGCCGCCCCGCACAGGGGCAACGCGTGATCTACGACACGAAATCGCGGATGCGAGCCACGAATTCGCGGATGCCAGCGCAGCAAAAAGCAAAAAGCAAAGAACAGCGACTAGCGTCGCAGACAAAAAAAACGGCTAAGTCATCCGACTCTTGGCCAGCGGCGGATTAGCCGCAAAATACCGCTTGATCCCACTCATAATGGCATTAGCCATCTTGTCCCGATACGCGTCGTCATTCAAACGACGCTCCTCCTCGGGGTTACTGATAAACGCAGTCTCGACGAGAATCGACGGAATATCCGGCGCCTTCAGCACGGCAAACCCGGCCTGTTCGACAGAGCCCTTGTGCAAGCGATTGATCCCGCCAATCTCCTTCAGCACGAACGTGCCATATCGCATGGAGTCGCGAATCTGCGCCGTCGTCGACATGTCGAACAGCGCGCGATTCACGCTGGCATCGGCGGACTTGATGTTGATGCCGCCGATCTGATCCGACGAGTTCTCCTTGTTCGCCATCCAGCGCGCGGCCGCGCTCGATGCGCCATGCTCCGATAGCGCGAACACCGACGAGCCGCTCGCTTCCGGCGTCGTGAACGCGTCCGCGTGAATCGACACGAACAGGTCCGCGCCTACGCGCCGCGCCTTCTGCACGCGCACGTTCAGCGGCACGAAGAAGTCGGCGTCGCGCGTCATCATCGCGCGCATGTTCGGCTGCGCGTCGATCTTCGCGCGAAGCTTCTTCGCGATGTCGAGCGCGACGTGCTTTTCGTACGTGCCGCTGCCGCCGATCGCGCCCGGGTCTTCGCCGCCATGCCCCGGATCGATCGCGACCGTGAGCAGACGCACCGTGTTGCTGCCTTTCTTCGGCGCGGTGAACTTGTATTCGTCGTTGCCGTCGCTGTCCGCATCGTTGTCGTTGTTGCGCGCAATGACGGGCGGCACGGGTGCCGGCGTCGGCTTCGCCGGTACGTGCGGCGCAGGCGCCGGCGCGCTATGAACGGGCGGATGCGGCACGGGCGAAGCGGGCGAGGGCGCGTTGTTCTGCGCGTACTTCTCGAAGAACGCGTCGCTGCTGTCGGCGGGCGGCGTGGTCGGACCGCTGAGCGTCGCGGCGGGCGGCGCGGTGTTTTCCTTCAGCTGCTGTTCCTTACGCTCGGTCTGCGCGAGCAGATCCATCAGGGGGTCCGGCGCCACGGCGGGATACAGGTCGAACACGAGCCGGTACTTGTACGTGCCGACGGGCGGCAGCGTGAATACCTGAGGCTTCACCGAACCCTTCAGGTCGAACACCATCCGCACGACATGCGGCTGATACTGACCGACTCGCACCGATTGAATCTGCGGATCGTTCGGTGCGATCTTCGAGACGAGATCCTTCAGCGCCTGGTCGAGATCGAGACCGTTCAGGTCGACCACCAGCCGGTCCGGACCTTGCAGCAACTGCTGCGTGTTCTGCAGCGGCTGGTCGGACTCGATGGTCACGCGCGTGTAGTCGCGCGCGGGCCACACGCGCACGCCGAGCACCGACGATGCAAACGCGAGGCGCGGCGAAAGGCCGAGGACGAGCGTGGAAGCGCCCGCGCGAAGAATCTGCCGGCGCCGCCAGTTATGCGTCGCGGTGGCCGCCGATTCGATCGAGCGGAACGGTTTGATCAACATCTTTCGAGACATGCCTTTCCTGGTTCGCTATACGCCCGGGCGATCAGCATGCGGCCATCGCCGTCGACGTCGAGCGAGAAGACGAGATCCGGCACGCCCAGCAGGCTGCCCGCGCGTTGCGGCCATTCGACGAGGCAGATTGCGCCGCTGTCGAAGTACTCGCGAAAGCCTGCATCGGCCCATTCGGCCGGATCGTTGAAACGGTAAAGATCGAAGTGATACAGCTCGAGTTCCCCATCCGGCCTTTTAACCGCATAAGGTTCGACGAGCGTATAGGTCGGGCTGCGTACGCGGCCCGTGTGTCCGAGGGCGCGCAGCGTGGCGCGCACGAGTGTCGTTTTGCCGGCGCCCAGGTCGCCGTGCAACTGCACCTGGAGGCCGTTGAATGCATGCGGGCCTGTTGCCTTCGCTTCGGTGCGCACGCTGTCGATCGCTTGCGCGAAGCGCCCGCCGAATGCCGTGGTCGCGGCTTCGTCCGCGAGCGCGAACTGGCGCTCCAGCAGGACGGCGGCGGAAGGTCGATTCGCGGGACCGGTGTGATCGGGCATTCTCGTAAAATGGCGTAATGAACCAAGGCCAGCAGCATCCCACGCCGGATCCGCAAGAGGACCCAAAGCGCGATCCGCATTCGTCGCCCCGTGCGACGGATGACGAAGCACCCGTCACGCGTCGTTTCGATGAAGCGCAACTGGCTGCGCTCGCCTCGCGCATCCGTGAATGGGGACGCGAACTGGGTTTCGGCGCAGTCGGCATCAGCGACATCGATCTGTCGCACGCCGAAGCAGGGCTTGCAGCCTGGCTCGACGCGGGTTGCCACGGCGAGATGGATTATATGGCCAAACATGGGATGAAACGTGCACGGCCAGCCGAGCTTGTGGCCGGCACGCGACGCGTGATCTCGGTTCGCATGGCCTATTTGCCCGCCCATCTGCCCGCCCATTTGCACGCGCATCCGACCGATTCGACGGATGCGAGAAAGGCCGCTGAAAGTGTCGTGTCCGACGTTCAGCACGATTGGCGGCTCGAAGAGCGCGCGCGTCTCGACGATCCATCGGCCGCCGTCGTTTCGATCTATGCGCGCGGCCGCGACTATCACAAGGTGATGCGCAACCGCCTGCAGCAACTGGCCGAGCGGATCGAGGGCGAGATCGGCCCGTACGGCTATCGCGTGTTTACCGACTCTGCGCCCGTGCTCGAAGTCGAGCTTGCGCAAAAGGCGGGCACGGGCTGGCGCGGCAAGCACACGCTGCTGCTGCAGCGGGACGCGGGCTCGCTGTTCTTCCTCGGCGAAATCTTCGTCGACCTGCCTCTGCCGACGGATGCCGAGACCTCGCCGGAAAGCGCGCCCGAAAAGTCCGGCGCCCACTGCGGCAGCTGCACGCGCTGCATCGGCGCATGTCCGACGGGGGCGATCGTCGGGCCGTATCAGGTCGACGCGCGGCGCTGCATTTCCTATCTGACGATCGAACTGAAGGGCAGTATTCCCCAGGACTTGCGGCCGCTGATCGGTAATCGTGTATATGGATGCGACGATTGCCAGCTCGCGTGTCCGTGGAACAAGTTCGCGCAGGCCGCGCCCGTCGCCGATTTCGACGTGCGTCACGGACTGGATCGCGCGTCGCTGGTCGAACTGTTCGGCTGGAGCGCCGCCGATTTCGACACGCGCATGCAAGGCAGTGCGATCCGCCGGATCGGCTACGAATGCTGGCTGCGTAATATCGCGGTCGGTATGGGCAATGCGTTGCGGGCCGCGCGCGACGCGCTGTCCGCCGACGCGCGCGCCGCGATCGTCGATGCATTGCGCAAGCGGGCCGACGATCCTTCGCCGCTGGTGCGAGAGCATGTCGAATGGGCGCTCGAAGCGGCCTGAGCGGGTATCCAGCAAAAGAGGTGAGTACATCATGTTCAACGCAGTGATCGATGCGCCGTTCGGGAAGATCGGTGTGCGGCTCGAAGGCGAGACCGTGCGCGAGATCGTCTATCTGCCCGACTCGGTGGCGAGCGTCGAACCCGATTCGCTGCTCGCGAAGCAGGCTGTCGAGCAGATCGGGCAGTACTTGCAGCAGGCATCGGCGCGCTTCGATCTGCCGCTCGCCGACGTCGGCACGCCGTTCCAGCGACGCGTGTGGAAAGCGATCCGCGAGATCCCGCCCGGCGTCGTGATGACCTACGGTCAACTGGCGAAGAGCATCGGCAGCGTGCCGCGCGCCGTCGGCCAGGCGTGCGGGTCGAACTTCTTTCCGATCGTGATTCCGTGCCACCGCGTGGTCGGCTCGGGCGGCATCGGCGGCTTTGCGCATACGGGCGGCGACGGCTACTATCGCAACGTCAAACGCTGGCTACTGAAACATGAGGGCGTACCTTACGCATGACTGATGTGCTGACCGAAGACGCGCAGCCCGCGTCGCCTTTGCTGCTGACGAGCGGCGCGTCGATCGATGCCTTCTGCGACGCGCTGTGGCTCGAGCACGGCCTCGCGCGCAATACGCTCGATGCGTACCGGCGCGACTTGCGGCTCTTTTCCGAATGGCTCGCAGATCGGCGCGATGCGTCGCTCGATACCGCGAGCGAAGCCGATTTGACCGCCTACAGCGCGGCGCGCTCCGCTGACAAGTCGACCTCGGCGAACCGGCGTCTGTCCGTGTTTCGCCGCTACTACGCGTGGGCGGTGCGCGAGCATCGTGCGTCCGCCGATCCGACCTTGCGCATCCGGTCGGCCAGGCAGGCGCCGCGTTTTCCGTCGACGTTGACGGAAGCGCAGGTCGAAGCGCTGCTCGGTGCCCCCGATGTCACCGCGCCGCTCGGTCTGCGCGACCGCACGATGCTCGAACTGATGTACGCGAGCGGCTTGCGCGTGAGCGAACTGGTCACGTTGAAAACGGTGGAAGTCGGGTTGAACGAAGGTGTCGTGCGCGTGATGGGCAAGGGCTCGAAGGAGCGTCTGATTCCATTCGGCGAAGAGGCGCACGGCTGGATCGAACGCTATCTGCGCGAGTCGCGCCCCGCGTTGCTCGGCCAGCGTTCCGCCGACGCGCTGTTCGTCACCGCGCGCGCCGAAGGCATGACGCGTCAGCAGTTCTGGAACATCATCAAGCGTCACGCGCTGACGGCACACGTGCACGCGCCGCTGTCGCCGCATACGCTGCGTCACGCGTTCGCGACGCATCTGCTGAATCACGGCGCGGACCTGCGCGTCGTGCAACTGCTGCTCGGCCACACCGATATCTCGACCACGCAGATCTACACGCACGTTGCACGCGAGCGGCTCAAGTCGCTGCACGCGACGCATCATCCGCGCGGCTGATGGCTGCGCGAAGTGGTGCGCGCGCTGTTCGCGTGTTGTTCGTCGCTTCGTTCGTGCGGTTCAGGCCAGATCGCGCAGCCGGTGCTTGAGAATCTTGCCCGTCGATGCCGCGGGCAACGCCGCGAGCACCTTGATTTCGGCGGGCCGCTTGTAGGGCGCAAGGCGCGCTTCGCACCACGCGGCGAGGTCGGCGGGCGTGGCGATCGCGCCGCCCGTCAGTTCGACGAACGCCACGACTTCCTCGTTGCCCGCGACCGCGCGACCGATCACGGCTGACTGCACGACATCGGGATGCGCGTTCAGCACATGCTCGACCTCCGCCGGATATACGTTGAAGCCCGAGCGGATGATCAGTTCCTTGCTGCGCCCGGCGATGTGCAGCGCGCCGTCCGCGTCCCGGCGCGCGAGATCGCCTGTCTTGAGCCAACCGTCTTCGGTGACTGCGGCGTGCGTCTGCTGCGGATTGCGGTAGTAACCGAGCATCACGTTCGGCCCGCGTACCCAGAGTTCACCCACTTCTCCCTGCGCGACGTCGACGCCGTCCAGTCCGACGAATCGCACATCGATGCCCGGAATCGGCTGACCGACAGAGCAGTCGGTGCGCGGCGACTCGATCATCGTTTGGGACACGGTCGGGCTGCTTTCGGTCATGCCGTAGCCGTTGTGCAGCGTGACCCCGTAAACACTTTCGACGCGCGACTTCAAGGCGGCGTCGAGCGGCGAACCGCCGGAATAGGCGAAGCGCAGACACGGCGCGGACCACGGCAGGTTCCTTACCTGCAGGTATTCGAGCAGCCTGGCGTGCATCGCGGGTACGCCCTGGAAGATCGACACGCGTTCTTCGGCGAGCGCACGCTGCACGGCGTCAGGCGAGTAGCGCGGCGCGAGCCTCAGCGTTGCGCCCGCATAAAGACTGCCGAGGCACACCGACGCGAGACCGTACACGTGAGAGATGGGCAGCACCGCGTAGACGACGTCGTCGGCATCGACGCGCCTGAGCGTGCTGGAGATCGCCGCGATGAACAGCAGGTTGCGGTGCGAGAGCATTACGCCTTTGGGCGAGCCCGTCGTTCCCGTCGTGTAGATCAGTGCGGCACATTGGCGGGCGCTTGCGGCTTCGACAGGTTCCGCTTGCGCTTCATCGTCGAGCGCGTAAGACCATGCGCCGATGTCCACAGTTATCCGGCGCGCAGCCCGCGCGCCGTGGCGTTCGGCGTGCAGCCGCGCATCGGGCGAAGCATCGACGGCGTACGCGGTCAGGCGCGGTTGCGCATGCGCGCGGATCGTGTCGAGTTCCGCCGCAGAGAGCCGCGCATTCGACATCAACGCCCAGGCATCGAGCTTCGCAGCCGCGAACATCAGCACGACCTGCACGACGCTGTTCTCCGCGACGATCATCACGCGGTCGCCGGCGCGCACGCCCTGTTCGGCGAGCAGCGCGGCGACGGCATTCACGGCATCCACGAGTTGCGCGCGCGTGAGACGCCGTCCGTCTTCGATCAGGGCGGGATGCTGCGGGTCGCGTGCGGCGATCCGCTCCGGAATCCCGGAGATACGTTCGGGGAGAGCGGCGAGCAGCGCGGCTACGTCGACCAGTTGCGCGACCGGTTGCGGGACTGATTGCAAGACGGACTGCGCGTCGGACTGCGAGCCGTCAGGCGAGTGCTGGGCTGTATTCAACGAGGTCTCCTTTGACGACGGGCGTTTACGCTTCAACGTTTTCCGAACGATCGTCCCATACTCCCGAGGCTCGCACAATTGGCCATTCGGCCAATGGCAACGCCGCCGGGCGGACATTACAATGCGCCGATGAGCAAATCCAGACATGTTTCCGAAACGCCTGCCACGCAGTTTTTGCGCCGCCACAAGGTCGAGTTCGGCGAGCATCCGTACGACTATGTCGATCATGGCGGCACGGAAGAATCCGCACGCCAGCTCGGCGTCGACGAGCATCACGTCGTCAAGACGCTGGTGATGGAAGACGAGCACGCGAAGCCGCTGATCGTGCTGATGCACGGCGACCGCACGGTATCGACGAAGAACCTCGCACGGCAGATCGGCGCGAAACGCGTCGAACCGTGCAAGCCGGAGGTCGCGAGCCGGCACTCGGGTTACATGATAGGCGGCACGTCGCCGTTCGGCACGAAGAAGGCGATGCCCGTGTACGTCGAGTCGACCATACTCGAGATGGACCGGATCTATATCAATGGCGGGCGGCGCGGCTTTCTGGTGAGCATCGCGCCTCGCGTATTGACGTCGCTGCTGGCCGCGAAGCCGGTGCAGTGCGCGAGCGTCGATTGACGGCCCTGGCTGTTGCGCATGCCCGGCGCACTACGTATGTAAAAGCACGTGAAGGGTTCGGTAGAATGTGCGCCGTTGCGCCGGCGCGAGCTGCGTCGACGCGTCTCGCGCATACGGCACATGGAGACCAGCATCGCCTGGTGCGCTTTCCGATACTGACAAGAGTTTCAACATGGAAAACCTGATTGTCGCCGTCGTGGCCTATCTGATCGGCTCGGTGTCGTTTGCCGTGATCGTCAGCGCCGCGATGGGACTGGCCGATCCGCGCTCGTACGGCTCGAAGAACCCCGGCGCGACCAACGTGCTGCGAAGCGGCAACAAGAAGGCCGCGATTCTCACGCTGGTCGGCGATGCGTTCAAAGGCTGGCTCGCCGTCTGGCTCACGGGCCATTTCTCGGCGCACTTCGGACTCGATGACACGTCGGTCGCGATTGCCGCGATCGCCGTGTTCCTCGGCCACCTCTATCCGATCTTTTTCCGCTTCAAGGGCGGCAAGGGCGTGGCGACGGCGGCGGGCGTGCTGCTCGCGATCAATCCCATTCTCGGTATCGCGACGCTGCTGACCTGGCTGATCGTCGCGTTCTTCACGCGCTATTCGTCGCTGGCTGCGCTGTGCGCGGCGATCTTCGCGCCGCTGTTCGACGGTTTTCTGTTCGGCGCGAACGTGATCGCGCTGTCCATCGTCGCGATGAGCGCGCTGCTGATCTGGCGTCACCGCGCGAACATCGCGAAGCTGGTGGCAGGGCAGGAAAGCCGTATCGGCGACAAGAAGAAGGCGGGAGCGGCGGCGTCGAACAAGCACTGAAGCCGCGGCGGCGTTTTACATCAGGTTGTCGCGCGCCGGCCAGCGGCCTCGCGCGCGACGGCGGATATTAGTCGCGGAAGTTGTTGAAGTCGAGCGGCGTATCGGTCACATCCTTGCGCAGCATCGCGATCACGCTTTGCAAATCGTCGCGCTTGGTGCCCGTCACGCGCACCGCGTCGCCCTGAATGCTCGCCTGAACCTTGATCTTGCTGTCTTTCACGAGCTTGACGATTTTCTTCGCGAGATCGCCGGACACGCCTTTTTTCACGGTGACGACCTGCTTGACCTTGTCGCCGCCGATCTTCTCGATCTTGCCGTAGTCGAGGAAGCGCACGTCCACGTTGCGCTTGGCCATTTTCGACACCAGCACGTCCTTCACCTGGCCGAGCTTGAATTCATCGTCGGCGAACGCGGTGAGTTCGCGTTCCTTCTGCTCGACGCGGGCGTCCGAGCCCTTGAAGTCGAAGCGCGTCGAGATTTCCTTGTTGGACTGCTCGATCGCGTTCTTCACCTCGATCATGTTGGCTTCGCAGACGACGTCAAACGATGGCATTGCTTTCTCCCATTTGTTTCAAAGCGTGCGGCGCCAGAAGGCTGCGCGCGACGCACTCGCTATAATCACGGACCGGTGTCATTTTACCGACGCCTTTCTCTTTTGCCCAAGGCTCGCGAGCGGCTTCGTTCCGTATCCGCAGGTTCTGCCGGGCGCTTGCCAGAACATCCGATGTCCCAGTCCGAACCGCTTTCGTTTATCGCCGATTTTCCGCTCAAGCCGCACAACACCTTCGGTTTCGACGTGCGCGCGCGGCTTGCGTGCCAGATCGAAAGCGAGGCCCAGTTGCTCGCCGCCGTGCGCGATCCGCGTGCGGCGGGCTTGCGGCGGCTCGTGCTGGGCGGCGGCAGCAACGTCGTATTGACGGGCGACTTCGACGGACTCGTGCTGCTGGTCGCGCTGCGCGGCCGCAAGGTCGTCCGCGAAGACGACGAAGCGTGGTACGTCGAAGCGGCGGCGGGCGAGAACTGGCATGAGTTCGTATCGTGGACGCTTGCAGAGGGCATGCCCGGTCTCGAGAATCTCGCGTTGATTCCGGGCACGGTGGGCGCGGCGCCGATCCAGAATATCGGCGCGTACGGGCTGGAAATGTGCGAGCGCTTCGCGTCGCTGCGCGCGCTGGAGCTGGCGACGGGCGAAACCGTCGAACTCGACGCCGCTGCCTGCCGCTTCGGCTATCGTGACAGCATCTTCAAGCAGGAAGGGCGCGAGCGCTTCGTGATCGTGTCGGTGACGTTCAGGTTGCCGAAAGCGTGGGTGCCGCGCGCCGGTTACGGCGATATCGCGCGCGAGCTGTCCGCCGTCGGTCTCGGCGACGCCACGCCGACGCCTCAGGCCATCTTCGATGCCGTCGTCGCCGTGCGCCGCGCGAAGCTGCCCGATCCGCTCGCGCTAGGCAACGCGGGAAGTTTCTTCAAGAATCCAGTCGTCGAGTCGGCGCGGTTCGACGCGCTGCTTGCAAAGGAGCCGGAGATCGTCTCGTATCGTCAGCCGGACGGGCGCGTGAAGCTTGCGGCGGGCTGGCTGATCGACCGTTGCGGCTGGAAAGGGCGCGCGCTGGGCGCAGCGGGCGTGCATGAACGGCAGGCGCTCGTGCTCGTGAATCGCGGTGGCGCCACGGGCGCCGAGGTGCTGGCGCTCGCGAAGGCGATCCAGCAAGACGTGGCGCAGCGCTTTGGCGTGGAGCTGGAGGCCGAGCCCGTTTGTCTGTGAGCGGATTTCAGCGTCGGCCGCCGGCGCGAGCCTGAAAACAAAAAGCGCCGGGTTTCGAATCCGGCGCTTTTGTTTTGTGACGGCGGGTTGCCGTGCAAGCTCAGTGATTCAGCTTGCCGAGCAGCAGGAACTCCATCAGCGCCTTCTGCACGTGCAGGCGGTTTTCCGCTTCGTCCCATACGACGCTCTGCGGCCCGTCGATCACCTCAGCGCTCACTTCCTCGCCGCGATGTGCGGGCAGGCAGTGCATGAAGAGGGCATCCTTGCTGGCGCGCGACATCATGTCGGCGTCGACGCACCAGTCGGCGAACGCCTTCTTGCGTGCCTCGTTTTCCGCTTCGAAACCCATGCTGGTCCAGACGTCCGTAGTAACGAGATCGGCACCCTTGCAGGCTTCGTTCGGGTCGTCGAATTCTTCGAAGAACGGCGCGCTTTCGGGCGCGACCAGCGCGCGGTCGAGCTTGTAGCCCGGCGGCGTGGACAGGCGCAGCTTGAAGCCGAGGATTTGCGCCGCTTCGATCCACGTGTACAGCATGTTGTTCGCGTCGCCGACCCACGCGACCGTCTTGCCGCGGATCGGGCCGCGATGCTCGTAGTACGTAAAGATGTCGGCCAGCACCTGGCAGGGGTGATATTCGTTCGTCAGGCCGTTGATCACGGGCACGCGCGAATTTTCCGCAAAACGCTGAATGATGTCCTGGCCGAACGTGCGGATCATGATGATGTCGACCATCCGCGAGATGACTTGCGCCGCGTCTTCGATGGGCTCGCCGCGGCCGAGCTGCGTGTCGCGCGTGCTCATGAAGACGGCGTGACCGCCCAGCTGGAAAATGCCCGCTTCGAACGACAGGCGCGTGCGCGTCGAGTTTTTCTCGAAGATCATCGCGAGCGTGCGGTCGTGCAGCGGATGATACGTCTCGTAGTTCTTGAACTTGCGCTTCAGGATGCGCGCGCGTTCGAGCACGTACTCGTAGTCTTCCAGCGAGAAATCGTTGAACTGCAGATAGTGGCGGATAGTCTTGGCGGTCATAAAACAAATACGGCGGGTTCACCCGGGCGAAGATGCCGGACTGTGCCGCCGTTGTTTGTGGTAACTCAATCCAGCATAAAGGATTTTGAATGTTTTGACGAGTCGGCCGGGACGCATGTCCCACTTGCCCGGAATCTGCAAAGGTCTGTTCCGGAAGCTTTGTGTGCGGTGCGGAAAAACCCTGGCTGCGCTATAATCTCAAAGTTTTCTTAAAGCCCGGCGGGCAGGCTCCTACGCTTGCAGGACATGGCTTTTGCGCATCCGCTGGCGCACTCGTATGCGCCGCGCCGTGTGCCATCATGGCTGCTGCCCGAGGTGCCCTGGCTGGCTTTTCGCGGCAGGCGAACGGCATATCAACTGCCGCTTCGCAGGGTCGCGAGACGTGTTCAGACAGCGTTTTCAGGCAATCTCCTTCGCGGGCTTATCACCGGCAGATCGCTGGGCAGTCACACAGGGTTTCGTACATGGCCGACACACCCCCAACCGAATATTTCATTCAAGGCATCACGTCGAATGGGCGAAAGTTTCGTCCGAGCGACTGGTCGGAGCGGCTGGCGGGCGTGATGTCGTGTTACGGTCCGGGCGCCAAAGGGCCGAATGCCCGTCTGCAGTATTCGCACTACGTGCGTCCCACGCTGATCGGCGACCTGAAGTGCGTGATTCTGGATTCGCGGTTGCGGGACATCGAGCCGATGGCTTTCGACTTCGTCATGAACTTCGCCAAAGACAACGATCTGCTTGTTACGGAAGCTTGTGAGCTGCCGCCGGAACACGAAGCGCGCAAGGCACCGACGCGCTGAGCGCCACGTTTCGGCGCAACGGCATCAGCAGGCAGTCGAACAATGGAACCCGCATCGGCGGGTTTTTTTGTGTCCGCTGGCGCTGGTCACCCATATCAAAGTGACGCGCAAAACAAAAAAGCCCGCCAAAGCGGGCTTTCATGACGCAGCGGAAACAGGAAGCAGCCCGTCTGAGCGAGCTGCCGGATTCTTTAATTTACTGCGCTGCGGGCGCTTGCAGAGCCTTGACGGCTGCAGCGAGGCGGCTCTTATGGCGAGCTGCCTTGTTCTTGTGAACGATTTTCTTGTCGGCAATGATGTCCAGCGTCTTTGCCGATGCCTTGAAGATTTCAGCGGCTTGCGCTGCGTCGCCGGCTTCGATTGCCTTGCGGACAGCCTTGACAGCCGTGCGGTACTTCGAGCGCAGCGCCGAGTTGTGCGAGTTTGCCTTGGCGGCTTGGCGGGCGCGCTTGCGTGCTTGTGCGGAGTTAGCCATGACGGTTCCTTATCCTGTTCCTGTTTCCAGTGCCCACCTTCAGAGAGGGCAGGCGCTGCTTTTAGATCGAACCCTTGAGAGCGATTGCTCAAGGGCGCAAATAGACAAACGACTGAGAACTACCGTGAAATCCCGCTCGTTCCGGCTCGGATTGCCTGAAGCAAAAACTGAGGCAGAAGGTTGAGCGAGCTTCGAAACCGGCGATTATAGCAACAAAATCAGATACGTGGCAACCGCCGCGGCGCGACGGCGTGGCGGGCGGCTTGTCGAGGAAGCGGAAGACGGGACTGCGTAGCGGCGGCACGCCGTTGTCCGGGCGGGCGCTCGCGGTATCGGTCGGGTCGCCGGCGCATGCCGTTCGTTCACAAATTCGCCGACAAATCGAACGTCTTTGCAGCAAATCGGTCCCAAACGCTTCGAATTGCCACGAATCGTGGCACTGACATACTGACCGCCCCGGACGCACCCGTATAATAAGCGCCCCATGAATCTATTCCGAGCCCTGCTGACGGTCAGCGGCTTCACGCTGCTTTCGCGCGTGACCGGACTGGCCCGCGAGACCCTGATCGCCCGTGCCTTTGGCGCAAGCCAGTACACCGACGCGTTCTACGTCGCTTTCCGCATTCCCAACCTGCTGCGCCGCATTTCCGCCGAAGGCGCGTTTTCGCAGGCGTTCGTGCCGATCCTCGCCGAGTTCAAGAACCAGCAAGGCCACGACGCGACGAAGGCGCTCGTCGATGCCACCTCGACCGTGCTCGCGTGGGCGCTTGCCGTCCTGTCGCTGCTGGGCGTGGTGGGCGCGTCGTGGGTTGTGATGGTGGTCGCCTCCGGCCTTCGCGGCGAAGGACAGGCGTTCACGCTCGCCGTGTCGATGACGCGGATCATGTTCCCTTACATCGTGTTCATCTCGCTGACGTCGCTGGCGTCGGGCGTGCTGAATACGTACAAGAATTTCTCGCTGCCTGCGTTTGCGCCCGTGCTGCTGAACGTCGCGTTCATCATCGCAGCCGTATTCGTTGCGCCGCTGATGAAAGTGCCCGTGTTCGCGCTCGCGTGGGCGGTCATCGCAGGCGGCATCGCGCAGTTCATCGTGCAGTTGCCGGGCCTGAAGAAGATCGACATGATCCCGCGCATCGGGCTCAATCCGCTGAAGGCGCTCGCGCATCGCGGCGTCAAGCGCGTGCTCGCGAAGATGGTGCCGGCGATGTTCGCGGTGTCGGTTGCGCAGATCAGCCTCATCATCAACACGAACATCGCATCGCACATCGGGCCGGGCGCGGTGTCGTGGATCAATTACGCCGACCGTCTGATGGAGTTTCCGACGGCGCTGCTCGGCGTCGCGCTCGGCACGATCCTGCTGCCGAGCCTGTCGAAAGCGCACGTCGATGCCGACGCGCACGAATATTCGTCCCTGCTCGACTGGGGCTTGCGCGTGACGTTCCTGCTCGCCGCGCCGAGCGCCGTCGCGCTGTTCTTCTTCGCCGAGCCCCTTACGGCAACGCTGTTTCACTACGGCAAGTTCGACGGCAACGCCGTCGTGATGGTGGGACGCGCGCTGGCCGCGTACGGCGTCGGCCTGATCGGGCTCATCCTGATCAAGATTCTCGCGCCCGGCTTCTATGCGAAGCAGGACATCAAGACGCCCGTGAAGATCGGCGTGTTCGTACTGGTCGTCACGCAGTTGAGCAACTACGTGTTCGTGCCGATCTTCGCGCATGCGGGGCTGACGCTGTCGGTCGGACTCGGCGCCTGCGTGAACGCGCTGTGCCTGTTCATCGGCTTGCGGCGGCGCGGCATCTATCTGCCGTCGGCGGGCTGGTCGGTGTTCTTCGTGCAACTGATCGGCGCGTGCCTCGTGCTCGCAGGCGTGATGCACTGGTTCGCGATCAGCTTCGACTGGATCGGCATGCACGCCGAGCCCTTGCGGCGCATGGTGCTGCTCGCGGCGTGCCTCGTGCTGTTCGCGGCGCTATATTTCGGTATGCTGTGGCTGATGGGCTTCAAGTACGCGTATTTCAGAAGGCGAGTGAAGTGATCACGATGACCCGGGTTCTCGACTATTTCAGCGCGCTCGTCGCCGAGGACGATGGGCTTCCGCTCACGGAAGCGGCGCTTTCGCTCGCGCAGGACGCCTATCCCGATCTCGATCTGCAGGCGGTGCTTGCCGAGATCGACGAACTCGCGCTGCGCGTCAAGCGCCGCATTCCCGACGACGCCGACATCCAGCAGCGCGTCGTCATTCTGAATCGCTACTTCTTCCGCGAGCTGGGCTTTGCGGCGAACGTCAACGATTACTACGATCCCGACAACAGCCACCTCAACATGGTGCTCAAGCGCCGGCGCGGCATTCCGATCTCGCTGGCGGTGCTGTATCTGGAGATGGCGTCGCAGGTCGACATTCCCGTGCGCGGCGTCGCGTTTCCGGGGCACTTCCTGCTGCGCGTCACGTTGCCCGAAGGCGACGCGATGATCGATCCGACCACGGGCCATCCGCTGACGGAAGCCGAGATGGTCGAGATGCTCGAGCCTTATGTGGCGAAGGCAGGCGAATCGGTGAGCCGCGCGCTGCGCATGCTGCTTCAACCGGCGACACGCCGCGAGATCATCGCGCGCATGCTGCGCAACCTGAAGGCGACCTATCTGCAGACGGAGCGCTGGCAGCGATTGCTGGCCGTGCAGCAGAGGCTCGTGATCGCGCTGCCGGACAGCATCGAGGAAGTGCGCGATCGCGGCTTCGCGTATGCGCGGCTCGATTATTTGCGGCCTGCGCTCGAAGACCTGGAACGTTATCTGGGCGATCGGCCTGACGCGGAGGATGCGACTGTCGTCGAATCGCAATTGCTCGAGTTGCGGCAGCGCACACAGCACAACGATCGCGACTGACCAGCACGCCTGCTGCAAACGAAAACGCCTGCGTAATCGAATACGCAGGCGTTTTTCATTTCGAGCGGAGCGGTGCGCTTACTTAGGCTGCATGCGAATCGCGCCGTCGAGACGAATCACCTCACCGTTGAGCATCGGATTGTCGAAGATCTGCTTGACCAGCATCGCGTACTCGTCCGGCTTGCCAAGGCGCGGCGGGAACGGCACCATTGCGCCGAGCGCATCCTGCACCTCCTGCGGCATGCCGAGCAGCATCGGCGTTTCGAAGATGCCGGGCGCAATCGTCATCACGCGGATTGCATTGCGCGACAGGTCGCGCGCGATCGGCAGCGTCATACCCGCGACGCCCGCCTTCGACGCCGCATACGCAGCCTGGCCGATCTGTCCGTCGAACGCCGCGACGGACGCCGTATTGACGATCACGCCGCGTTCGCCGAGTGCGTTCGGTTCGAGCTTCGACATCTCGGCGGCGGCGAGGCGAATCATATTGAACGTGCCGACGAGATTGATCGACACGGTGCGTGCAAACGAATGCAGCGGATGCGGACCGTCCTTGCCGACCGTCTTCATCGCGGGTGCCACGCCCGCGCAGTTGACGAGACCGCGCAGCGCGCCGAGTTTCGTCGCGGCTTCGACGGCCTGTACTGCATCGTCTTCGCGGCTCACGTCGCATTTGACGAACACGCCGCCCAGTTCCTGCGCGAGCGCCTCGCCGGCGTCGTGGTTCAGGTCCGCTAGCACGACCTTGCCGCCGTTCTGCGCGAACAGGCGTGCCGTCGCGGCGCCTAGCCCGGACGCGCCGCCCGTGACCAGAAACACGTTGTCCTTGATGTCCATGTCTTCTCCTTGATGGAATGCGTGATCGCGTGATCGCGTGCCTGGAATAGTTGTCGCTGAACGATTTTAACGGCTCGGTCTGATGCGTCAAACCGCGCAGGCGGCATAGGACGAACGGCACGCATGTGCCATCGTCGGACGGCTGCGCTCAGTGCTCCGAACGAACCACATGCCCAATAAAAAACCCGCCGTGAAGGCGGGTTCTTTCGCGTGCGGCGTTCGATGTGCGATTACTTCAGCGCGTCGAACACGCGGGCGCGGATTTCATCGACCGAGCCAAGGCCCGAAATACGGCGATATTGCGGCGCCTTCAGCGACGTCGACGCATCGCCGTTCTGTGCCCAGCCGTTGTAGTAGTCGACCAGCGGCTTGGTCTGTGCGACGTACACGTCGAGGCGCTTCCTGACTGTTTCTTCCTTGTCGTCGTCGCGCTGGATCAGCGGCTCGCCCGTCACGTCGTCAACGCCTTCGACCTTCGGCGGGTTGAACTTCACGTGATACGTGCGGCCCGACGCAGGGTGCATGCGGCGCCCGCTCATACGCGTGATGATCTCGTCGAACGGGACGTCGATCTCCAGCACGTAGTCGATGGCTACGCCCGCCTGCTTCATCGCTTCCGCTTGCGGAATGGTGCGCGGGAAACCGTCGAAGAGATAGCCGTTCGCGCAGTCGCAGTCTTGCAGACGCTCTTTCACGAGATTGATGATGAGCTCATCCGTGACCAGCTCGCCCGCATCCATATAGCGCTTGGCTTCGATGCCGAGCGGCGTGCCCGCTTTCACGGCCGCGCGCAGCATGTCGCCCGTCGAGATTTGCGGAATGCCGAACTTTTCCTTGATGAAGTTCGCCTGGGTGCCCTTGCCCGCGCCAGGAGCGCCCAACAGGATCAAACGCATTTGATATCTCCAGATCTATGTAAATTCTGTCTGGCGCGCCGCGCATCGTTTATCTCAGCCGCAGTCAACGCTCTTGATTCTTTGTTATCCGCCGTGAATGCCGGGCAGCTTTTCGCTGCCGGCTTCGCGCAGCACATGATGAACGGCGCTGCGAAGCAAACGGCAAAACAGGCGGATTAAAAATACGGGCGAATGGTGATATCGATCAATGCGCATCGATATCGGGTGAATCGCGCGAACGATCGATTATGCCATGCCTTTTTACGCTGACGACCCGAAAAACGCCTGTACGCGGGCAAGATCGTCGGGTGTGTCGACGCCGGGCAGAGGCGCGTCGTGCGTGACGAGCACCGCGATGCGCTCGCCGTGCCACATGGCGCGCAACTGTTCGAGCGCCTCGGCCTGTTCGATCGGCGAGATCGAGAGACTCGGGTAAGTACGGAGAAACTTCGCGCGATACGCGTACAGCCCGATGTGCCGATGGACAGCCGCGGGCGCAGGCGGCGCGGGCATGTGCGCGACGTCCGGCCAGTGCGGCTGGTACGCGTCGCGGGCCCATGGAATCGGCGCGCGCGAAAAGTACAGCGCGACACCGCGCGCGTCGAGCACGACCTTGACCACGTTCGGATTGAACACTTCGGCGGGGTCATGGATGGGATGCGCGGCCGTCGCGATCACGCAGCCGTCCGTCGCCGCGAGGTGCGACGCTACGCCGCGCACCAGCGCGGGATCGATCAGCGGCTCGTCACCCTGCACGTTGACGACGATCGTGTCGTCGCTCCAGCCGTAATGCGTAGCCACTTCGGCGAGACGGTCGGTGCCCGACGGATGATCGGCGCGCGTCATCATCACGTCGATGCCATGCGCGCGCACGACATCGAACACCGCTTGCGCGTCGGTTGCGACCAGCACCTGTTGCGCGCCCGATTCGAGCGCGCGCTCCGCGACGCGCACGACCATCGGCTTGCCGCCGATATCGGCGAGCGGCTTGTTCGGCAGACGCGTCGAAGCGAGGCGCGCCGGGACGACGGCGATGAAGGGCGGAGTGTGCTGGGTGTCGTTCATGGAAGGTGACATCAGGCCTCGGCGAGGCTGAGAAAGACGCGCCGCCTCGTAGGCGGCGCGGTATGCGGGTTCGGGTGAGTGCTTGCGTGCAAGGCGTCGCCAGATGACGCCGCGTTGCACGCCACTGCGCTCAGGCCACGGAGCCGGGGATCAGATCGACAGGCGTGCCTTCGACCGTTTGCCGCGCTTCGTCGACGAGCATGACGGGAATGCCGTCGCGGATCGGATAGGCGAGCTTGTCCGCGTTGCAGATCAGCTCCTGCGCGGCGCGGTCATAGCTGAGCGGACCCTTGCAGATCGGGCAAACGAGAATTTCAAGCAGGCGAGCGTCCACGGACTTTCTCCACAACAAGTGCAATGAGGCGATGATCGAGCGTGGCTTCGACGGGAACGACCCAGAGCCGCGCGTCGTGCCAGGTCCCCAATTTTACCGCATCCTTTTCGGTGATCAGGATGGCGTCGGCGTCCACGTCGGCGAACGGATTCGTGCTGAACGCGTAATGATCGGGCAGGGCGCGCGTGTCGGGCGTGAGGCCCGCCGCGCGCAGCGTCGCGAAGAAGCGCTCCGGCGAGCCGATGCCCGCCGCGGCGAGCACGCGCTCGCCGGCGAATTGCGCAAGCGGACGGCGCAGGCGCGGATTGTCGAGATGCCATGCGTCGCCCGGCGCGAGATCGAGCGGGAAGGTGTTCGGCCACGGCGGCATCGCGCGGTCGTACGGATTGTTGATCAGCGTGGCGTCGCGCTGACGCGAGAGCGGTTCGCGCAGCGGTCCGGCGGGCAGCAGGAAGCCGTTGCCGCCCAGCCGGTGATCGAACACGACGATCTCCGCGTCGCGTTCCAGACGATAGTGCTGCAGGCCGTCGTCGCTGACGATCACGTCGACATCGCGATGCGCCTTGCACAACGCTTCGGCGGCCGCGACGCGATCGGGACAGACGAACACGGGAGCGCCCGTGCGGCGTGCGATCAGAAGCGGTTCGTCGCCAGCTTGCGTCGCCTTCGAGGTCGGCGTGACGAGCGTCGGCTGCGTGATCTTCGCGCCGTAGCCGCGCGACACGACGCCCGGCGTGAAGCCCGCGCTGCGCAGCGCCTGCACCAGCGCGATCACCGTCGGCGTCTTGCCCGTGCCGCCGACCGTCACGTTGCCCACGACCACGACAGGCACGCGAACACGCACCGACTTCAGCCAGCCGAGCCTGAACGCCGCGCGCCGTCCGAGCGCGATCGCGCCGAAGACACACGCGAACGGCGTCATTGCCCAGGCGAGCGGACCGCGCTGTTGCCACTCGCGCGCGATGCGCGTTTCGAGGCGGGAGGCGAAGTCGCTCATCGGCAGTCAGCCAGCTTGCGCGGCGCGTCAGACGGGACGGACAGGGCGGACATCGGTGGGCATCTCCGGGCAGTCGGTTGCAGCGACGGTTGCAGGACCAAGGGAACCACGATAAGTGGACAACAAGCGAACGACAAAGGACAGCAGCGGCGAAATCGGTTGGCCTGGATCGCTCGCGCGACGAGTGCCAGATTCCGCCAGAACCCGGCACTCTAGCGCGCGGGCAGCGTCGGCTGCAAGTCGGTACGGCGTCCAGGCGCCCGCCGCGCACCGCGAATGCATTATTCATAGCCTGTGGATAACTTTGTGGAGAACCTGCCTTGCAATTTGTCGGCAAGCCCGTCACGCAAGCATCGGGTCGGCAACGGGGAACTTTTAAAGAATAAAAAACGTTTAAAAATCAACAAGTTGATTGGTTTTAAGTGGGCTCTGACGTGGTTTTGAGGCTGCTCTCCAGGCCGCTCCCGACATGTGGACACTTTTAACAATCCGGCGAAGGACGTTTAGAACGCGCTGGACCTGGCTGGCCGATCGGTCTATCGTCTGTCCGGCCTGTTCAAACCATTCCTCGCATGAATTCCGAAAGTCAGTTTTCGTCTCCCGTCGGAGCCGGCGGCGACGCCGTCGTTCCCGTCTCGGTGCTCAATCGCGCGATCGGGACCATGCTCGAACGTTCGTTTCCGCTCGTCTGGGTATCGGGTGAAGTGTCGAACTTCACGCGCGCCGCGAGCGGACACTGGTACTTCTCGATCAAGGATGCGCAGGCGCAGATGCGCTGCGTGATGTTCCGCGGCCGGGCGCAATACGCGGAGTTCACGCCGCGCGAAGGCGACAAGATCGAAGTGCGCGCGCTCGTCACGATGTATGAGCCGCGCGGCGAACTCCAGCTGAATGTAGAAGCCGTGCGCCGCACGGGCCAGGGCCGACTCTATGAAGCGTTCTTGCGGCTGAAGGCACAACTCGAAGCCGAAGGCCTGTTCGATCCGCAGCGCAAGCGCGCGCTACCCGCGCACCCCCGTTCGATCGGCATCGTCACGTCGTTGCAGGCGGCCGCGCTGCGCGACGTGCTCACCACGCTCGCGCGCCGCGCGCCGCATATTCCCGTGATCGTCTATCCGGCGCCCGTGCAGGGTGCGGGCGTCAGCGCGAAGCTGGCCGCGATGGTCGAAGCGGCGAACCGGCGTCGCGAAGTGGATGTGCTGATCGTGTGCCGCGGCGGCGGCTCGATCGAAGATTTGTGGGCGTTCAACGAAGAAGTGCTGGCACGCGCGATTGCGGCTAGCGAGGTGCCCGTCGTGAGCGGCGTCGGTCACGAAACCGACTTCACGATCGCCGACTTCGCGGCCGACGTTCGCGCGCCGACACCGACTGGCGCTGCCGAACTCGTCAGCCCGCAACGCGTGCTGCTGCTGCGCGATCTCGATCATCGGCACGCGACGCTCGCGCGTGGCTTCGGACGCATGATGGAGCGCCGCGCGCAACAACTCGACTGGCTCGCTCGCCGTCTCGTGTCGCCTGCGGAACGACTTGCACGGCAACGCACGCATTTGCAGCAGTTGAGCGTGCGGCTTGCGTCGGCAGGTGCGCGGCCCGTGCGCGACGCGCGCGCGCGTTTCTCGCTCGTGCAGATGCGCTGGCAACGCTGGCGTCCCGATCTCACGCCGCATCGTTCAAAGGTTGATGGCCTTGGAGAGCGCCTCGACCGTGCACTGTTGCGTCAACATGAAAGACACATTGCTCGCGTGGAAACGCTTGCGGCGCGGCTCGAAGTATTGAGTCCGCAGCGCACGCTCGAGCGCGGTTACGCCGCATTGCTCGACGCGCAAAGCGGACGCGCGGTGCGTGCGCCATCGTCGTTGAAGCCGGGTCGGCGCATGACCGTTCACCTCGCCGAAGGCTCGGCGGACATCGCGCTGTCGGATGTTCAACCGCGTCTTACGGATGGCTTTTAAGTGCCAATGGCGACAGTAGTTTTGACCTTCGTATGACATGTGAAAACACGCTGCGCGAGCATTAATTACGCTGCCCATGCAGCGCGTTTTCGCAATGAATGCCATAAAGGGCTTGCGTTTGCGGGGTTATTCCAAGTCGCCTACAATCGAGTGCTCCCGCAGCGTTATCCGCAGACTCCCCATAAACAGATACAAAGGAATAGCACCATGGAACATACGCTCCCGCCGCTGCCGTTCGCCAAGAACGCACTCGCTCCGCACATGTCGGAAGAGACGCTCGAGTTTCACTACGGCAAGCACCATCAGACCTATGTGACCAACCTGAACAATCTGATCAAGGGCACTGAGTTCGAAAGCCTGTCGCTGGAAGAAATCGTCAAGAAGTCGTCGGGCGGGGTGTTCAACAACTCGGCGCAAGTGTGGAACCACACGTTCTTCTGGAACAGCCTGTCGCCGCAAGGCGGTGGCGCGCCGAAGGGCAAGCTCGCGGACGCGATCAACGCGAAGTGGGGTTCCTTCGACAAGTTCAAGGAAGAGTTCACGAAGACGGCAGTCGGCACGTTCGGCTCGGGCTGGGCATGGCTCGTGAAGAAGACGGACGGTTCGCTGGATCTGGTCTCGACGAGCAACGCAGCCACGCCGCTGACCACGGACGCCAAGCCGCTGCTGACGATCGACGTGTGGGAACACGCGTACTACATCGACTATCGCAACGCACGTCCGAAGTTCGTCGAAGCATACTGGAACATCGTCAACTGGGACTTCGCTGAAAAGAATTTCGCGTAAGTTCTTGTGCGAATTCCCGGCGAAACCGGGAATGACAGCATGAGCAAAAAAAGCCCTCATTGATGAGGGCTTTTTCTTTTTCACGTCGACGCTCTGCATGACATGCGCTTACGTTGAACGAGTTTGCGGCAGGATTGATCTGGATAACAAATCAATCGAAGCCAGCCACGATGACGAAAGAAAAGCGCCGCTCATCGAGCGGCGCTCTCATATGACGCGTTACTTATTCCGTATCGCTGGTTGCCTCGGTTTTGCGAGGCCGTCGGCTGCGTGTTGCCGATTTGCGTGAAGGTCTCTTTTTCGCGGCAGGCGTCGGGGTCGCCGGGACTTCTGCTTCGAACAACGGAGCTTGAGACTCCGAAGCCGCGACGGGTTCGGCGACATGCTGCGCGTCGGCGGGCTGCGACGAACCTGCTGGCGACTCGATGGTTTCGACGCGCTCCGCCTTCGCCTTTTTCGCCTTCTTCGCGGCTGGCTTGCGCGTGCTGCGATCCTTGCGGCGCGTTTCGCTCTTGCTTTTGTCCGCCGGCTCGGTCGACACGACTGACGGCGCGAACTCGACGGCTTCATCTGCTTCGACGGCAAAAGCGGCCACCGCCGTTTCCTCCAGCTCGACGATCTCGGCGGCAGCCGGCATCGCCGCCCATTCATCGCCAGTTTCGCGCGGCGTCACGACCTCGACGGGCGCAGCGGCAGCAGGCGCCGCGCTGCGATACACGAACGTGCCCGACTTTTCGTCGCGGCCGACTTCGAGCAGCCCGCGCGATTGCGCTTCTTCGAGCAGATTGCCGAACGCGCGGAAACCATAGTACGTCTCGTTGAAATCTGGCTTGCGGCGCTTGATCGCGTTCTTCAGCACCGATGCCCAGATCTTGCCGCTGTCGCCGCGCTCGGACGCGAGGGCATCGAAAGTCTGCACGGCGAATTCGATTGCTTTCGTCTTGCGCGTGTCGAGATCTTCCTTGCGCTTTTCGCCGTCGGGCGCACGCTTCGACGGCTGTTGTGCGGTCTGTTGCGCTGCCTTCGCGTTGTCGCGCTTCGCGGCAGCGCGCTGGTTTTCGCGCACGAGGTCGTCGTAGAAGATGAACTCGTCGCAGTTCGCCGTCAGCAGATCGGAAGTGGAGCGCTGCACGCCGACGCCGATTACCTGCTTCGCGTTTTCGCGCAGCTTCGACACGAGCGGCGAGAAATCCGAATCGCCGCTGATGATGACGAACGTGTTGACGTGCGACTTCGTATAGCAGAGATCGAGCGCATCGACGACGAGGCGAATGTCCGCGGAATTCTTGCCCGACTGCCGCACGTGCGGAATTTCGATCAGCTCGAAGTTCGCTTCGTGCATCGCGGCCTTGAAGCCCTTGTAGCGGTCCCAGTCGCAATACGCCTTCTTCACGACGATGCTGCCTTTCAGCAGCAGGCGCTCCAGCACCAGCTTGATGTCGAATTTTTCGTATTTCGCGTCACGCACGCCAAGCGCGACGTTTTCGAAATCACAGAACAGCGCCATGCTGACGGTATCCTGGGCTGACGCCATATGCTTCTCCAGTGAAGTGCAGGCTCGATCGTCTCACACATCGCGGCGTCGATCGAGTGTTTGCACGATGCTCGCGCCCGCACTGCGCCGCGCTGCCCTCAGGCGCCGCCGAACGTCCCATTCTCCGCGACTGCGCTGACGAATTCCTCCGTCGAACGCACGAAACCCATGCGCGGGAAAATATGCTCGATGGGAAAACGGTGTGTGTCGCCCGACAGTCCCGACATCGCGTCTTCGATGAAGATCAGTTCGTAGCCTTGATCGAACGCGGCGCGTGCCGTCGACTCGACGCCGAAGTTCGTCGCGATGCCCGTCAGTGCAATCGTGCGAATGCCTCGGCGGCGCAATTGCTGTTCCAGATCGGTGCCGTAAAACGCGCCCCATTGGCGCTTCGTCACGATCACGTCGCCGGCCTGCACGTTGCATTCGGGCACGAGGTCGGAGGCTTGCGGCGGCGGAGCGGGCGCGTCGCGCGGGCGCAGCGGCGCGTCGGCGGGCAACGACAGCAGTTGCGCGACATCGACGCGCACGAAAACGACCGTGCCGCCCGCCGCGCGCAATGCATCGGCGGCGCGTACGGAACGCGCGACGACGTCCGTTGCCGAATGCGGCGCCAGCTGCCGCGCGACATTGCTGTGTTGCAGATCGATCAGCACGAGTGCCGTGCTGCGCGGATCGACGGAAAGAGCTTGCGTCATACGTCACCTATATGTGAGGATGGCCTCATGTCATGATAATCGATAAACATGAGTCTTGCCTCAGATAACCAGAAAGTGAGGCGCATTCCGCAGCAGGAACGCGCGGCGAAACGTGTCGACGCGCTGCTCGATGCCGCAGGCGACGTGATCGCGGAACGCGGCTTCGACGCGGCGACGATGACGGCGATCGCCGAACGCGCGGGCACGTCGATCGGCGCCGTTTATCAATACTTTCCGAACAAGGATGCGCTTGTTTTCGCGCTGCGTACGCGCTACGGCGACGAAATGGAAGCGCAATGGAGCGCGTTGGGCGAGGCGGCGCAGAATTGCAGCGTCGACGAACTCGTCGACCGCATTTTCGCGCTGATGACGGAGTTCATGGCGGCGCGGCCCGCGTACCTGCCGTTGCTGTCGGTGACGTTGAATTTCAAACGCGACGCGGCGGCGCGCAACCGCTTGCGCAGCAAATTCGCCGAGCTGTTTCAGCGCTACAGCCCCGCGTTGGCGGACGACGACGCGTTTCGCGTCGCCGAAGTCACGCTACAGGTCGTGAAGAGCCTGAATCCGCTGTATGCGGCCGCGAAGCCGAAAGAGCGCAAGGCGCTGATCGACGAGTACAAGCTGGTCGTGTCGACGTATCTCGCGGCGCGCCTGCGCTGAAACGCTGCGTCAGGTCGTGGCGTGCAGTGCGTCGACGGGAATTGGCGCGCGCGCAGTCAGCACGTCGTCGACGAGTCCGTAGGTTTTCGCCGCGTCCGCCGACATGAAGTTGTCACGATCCGTGTCCTTCTCGATCTGCGCAAGGCTCTGGCCCGTCCGTTCCGCGAGCAGGCTGTTCAGGCGCCCGCGCAGATACAGCACTTCCTTCGCCTGAATCTCGACGTCGGAGGCCGTGCCCTGGCCGCCGCCCGACGGCTGATGAATCATGATGCGCGCATTCGGCAGCGCATAGCGCTTGCCGGGCGCGCCCGCCGCGAGCAGAAACGTGCCCATGCTGGCCGCGAAGCCGGTGCAGAGCGTCGACACGTCGGGCTTGATGAACTGCATCGTGTCGAAGATCGCGAGGCCGTCGTAGACCGAGCCGCCGGGCGAGTTGATGTAAAACGAAATATCCTTGTCAGGGTTCTCCGATTCGAGGAACAGCAACTGCGCGACGATCAGACTCGCCGACTGCTCGTTGACGGGCCCGACCAGAAACACGATCCGCTCGCGCAAGAGGCGCGAATAGATGTCGTAGGCGCGCTCGCCGCGGCTCGATTGCTCGATGACGGTCGGCACGAGGTTGAAGCCGGAATTGGACGGTGAAGAGAAGTGACGGTGCATGCGTTCCTCGCTGATTGACGGAAAGGCCCGCGCGGTGCGGGATTTCAGTCGCATGACGCGAAAGCGGGGCGCGGCGTGACAAGGATATTTTCGCGTCGACGTGTCACATCGCGGACGGCTTGCCCGTCTAGCCGATGAACCAGCCACAGGAGCGGTACGCATGGAACGGACGGACAGAGAGAAGTCGGCGGAATTCGAGGCCGTGCGCGCGAAGCTGTTCGCGCTCGCGTACCGGATGCTCGGCAGCCGCGCGGAAGCGGAAGACGTCGTGCAGGACGCGTGGCTCAAATGGCATGCCGCCGATGCCAGCGAATTGCGCTCGTCGGCCGCCTGGCTCACGACGATCACGACCCGTCTCGCGATCGACCGGCTGCGTCATCTGCAGATCGAGCGCACGACGCGTTCGGGCGGCTGGCTGCCGGACCCTTGGCTCGAAGGGCTTGCGCCGTCGGCGGAAGACCTCGCGCTGCAGGCCGTGCAGATGTCATATGGCGTGATGTTGCTGCTCGAACGCCTGAAGCCCGAAGAGCGCGCGGCATTCGTGCTGCACGAGGCATTCGAATGCGACTACGCGGAAATTGCGAAGATTCTTGCGAAGACGCCCGCGAATTGCCGGCAGATGGTGCATCGCGCGAAGGAGCGGCTGCAGCGTGAGGGCGTGCCGGCGAAGCGGGCCGATCCCGCTGCGCATGCGCGCATCGTCGAGCGCTTGCGGGCGGCGATGGAGGCGCAGGACCGCGTGGGCCTGGTGCGGCTTTTCTGCGACGTGCCGAGCGTGATCAGCGATGCGCCCGAAACCGTCGACGCCGTCGCGACGGCCGATCAGGTCGCGACCACGCTGTCGATGCGCGGCCGTGGCGATCAGATGGAAACAGTGTCGATGAATGGCATGAGCGCCGTCGCATTGATGCGCGATGGCGAAATCGACGCGCTGCTCGATATTTCGATTGGCGAGGACGAGCGTATCGTCGCGTTGCGGATCGTGACGGGCGCGCTGCGGCTCGCGCCTGCGACGCGCGTGTTCGGACGCGCGGCGGTGATGCGGCTGCTGCAGCCCGTCAGCCACCAGGCGGCGTCAATTACGATGCGCGGCCACTTCCCAGTTGATATCGACGCATAGCACCTGCATGCCGCGCGCCGTTTCCGCCGCGATCGACGCCGTGACGCACAGGTGCGCTTCGTTGATCGACAGATAGGGCGGCGTCAGGTGGACCTGGCCGGGCGCGCGCACGGCCTCGATGAAATACGGGCGACGCTCCCAGCTCGCACCTTCCGAATGCAGCAGCGGACGGAAGCGCTTGGCGCGCTGCGATGCACGGCCCGATGGCAGCACGTTGTCGCCGATCTGGCGGCCCGAGCCGTCGAGCAGAAAGCAGCGCGCCGTTTCGCGCAGCGCGAGCAGCGGCGCTGTCGCGTCGGCCATCGTCTCGCCTTCGACCAGATGCGCGCTCGCCGATTCGAGCGCCGTGACGAACGGTGCAAGTCGCTCGGACTGCGCGCGTTCGCGGGCGGCCACACGTTGCCGCAGCGCGGCCGACAGTTCGTCCATCAGGTTGACCGTCGCCTGGCGCGCGACGGGCTCGACGCTCGGCGCGGCGAAGAACGAACCCTGCACGAAATCGACATTGCATTCGAGCGCGATCAGCGCGTCGCGCTCCGTCGACAGACCGCCCATCAGCACCAGTTGCCCCGATTCATGCAGCATCGACACGATGCCGGGCAACACGCGCTCGATATGCGAATGCTCGCTGGCTTGCGCGAGGATGCAGCGATCGAGCGTGACGATATCGGGCCGCAGATTCCACACGCGGTCGATGTTCGAATGCTTCGCACCGAAGCCGTCGAGCGCGATCAGGAAGCCGGACTTGCGCAGTGAATCGATGATTTCGGCGAAACGCGTCGTTTCGCCGCCCGCCTGCTCCGACACTTCCAGCACCACGCGC